>NZ_JBKFAK010000052.1:0-11639 GCF_053345595.1 Methylobacterium sp. D54C | reverse complement strand
TGGTCGGCGACCACGACGGGCGTCTCGGCCGAGATGGTCTGCAACCTGATGATCGCCTGCTGCGAGCGCCGGTTCGGCGCGACGAAGACCCCGCACCCGGTCGAGTGGCTGTCCGACAACGGCTCCGTCTACATCGCCAAGGAGACAGCGCAAACGGCCGCCGCGCTCGGCCTACGGCTGCTGTTCACCCCGGTGCGTTCGCCGCAGAGCAACGGCATCGCGGAGGCGTTCGTGAAGACGCTCAAGCGGGACTATGCCCGCTTGGCGATCTTGGCCGACGCCGAGACCGTGATGCGGCTTCTGCCGGCTTGGTTCGAGGACTACAACACGATCCACCCGCACTCCGGCCTGCGCATGCTCTCGCCCCGAGAGTACCTCAGCCGGACTGCCTAAACCCGCCCCGCTGCCTGTCCGGTCAAACAGGGTGCACTCCACCCCCCTTTCGAAGAGCGGGTGACATCGGCATGCCCGCAATTCAGGTTGGCGCCAACGATGCACGCCAGCAGCAGACCGTCGTCACACCGGATGTAGCTGGTACCGCGTAGAGCCTCGGGCGCAACAGCGAAGACGTCTCCAATCTGCGGCAGCAGTGCGTCCGGTGCAGGCAACTCGGTACTATCGTCCTGATGAGGCCGGCACTGCATAGGCGCTGCCTGTGCAGGCACTATCGAAAGAGCCGAAAGAGCAATGGTGAGGAGCATACGCATGGTGACACATGTGTACCTTTGTTCCGAGCTTGTACATTCGTGCGAACTCTAAAACACGACAATGTACGTGCCTCAATGCTACCTGATACCGAGAGCGTGCCGCGCCAGCTTGCCGTAGAGCATAGTACCGACGATCCGGCACCTATCGCCATGATGGGATAAGTTCATCGTATGTGGTCCCGCCCACAGGGTTTTCTGCAACAGCATCTTGTCTAGGATCAGCCCGGACAAGGTCGCACCCAAGCAGGCGCGGCCAGCCGCCTCGGCGGCAAAAGTGGCAAACTACGCGGCCCACTGCCGTCAGATCTGAGAAACAGAGCCGTCGCTTGGTTCTGTCAGTTCGAGTTGAGTCCTGTGTGCAGGAGCACAGAGACGGACTGCGTTCCGTTACATAAATCTCACTCGATGATGGACGAGATTTAATGCAGCATTCGGATCCCACACGAGTTGTGTAGCAGCTGTCACGCTTGAGACAGCAGACGTTATCAAGGACAAATACCATGCGTATAATGAACACGGTTGTCGCGGCAGCAGCATTCGCCGCTGTTCCGCTGGCGAGTGCGACTGCGATGCCCCTCGCCGGCGATCCAGGCATCGCCGCCCCCATCGTCCTTGTAGCCGACGGCTGTGGCTCGGGGGCTTGGCGCGGCCCCTGGGGACATTGCCGCAACACCCCTTACTCGGGACCGCTCCCGGGTGGTGCGTATCAGGTCAGTGTAGGGAACGGCTGCCCGCCCGGTTACTGGCGTGGTCCCTGGGGGCACTGCCGTGACACTGTCTATCACGGCCCGCTCCCTGGCGGAGGGTTTCAGTAAGATCGATTGCAGCCGCGAGCTGAAAACGCATTGAGATATAGCTATACGAAGCACGAATGCCCTTGTGTCCAACAGTGCGCGCGGTTCATTCCTTGATCGCGGTGCTGTTGGCACGGGCGCGGGGGAAGTAGCTGTAGAAGGTGTCGCGATTGACGCCCATACGCTTGGCGATCTCGGCGACGCTGATCGTGCCGGCCGCGAGCATGGCCCGGGCCGCTTCGAGGTCTGCCTCGCGGAGCTTCTTTGGCCGGCCACCCTTGCGACGCCGAGCGAGCGCCGCCTTCAGGCCTTCCATGGTGCGTTCGCGGTTGAGGTCGATCCGACAAGAACGGGGCTGTTTCCGGCGACTCGCGACCAACATTCGCGCTTCGTCGGAAAAACGATCGTCAAAACGACATAGCGGTTGGCTCGGCTGGCCCAGCCAATGTCGTTTTCCAAAGTCGATGTCAGC
The DNA here is from genome assembly GCF_053345595.1 of Methylobacterium sp. D54C. Lineage (NCBI taxonomy): Bacteria > Pseudomonadati > Pseudomonadota > Alphaproteobacteria > Hyphomicrobiales > Methylobacteriaceae > Methylobacterium > Methylobacterium sp. D54C. The sequence continues at coordinate 9,666 of NZ_JBKFAK010000052.1, read as the reverse complement.
GGCTTGTCAAAGGCAATGTCAGCGGGCGTCTCAGATGGGTGGTTTCCTGTCTGGCCGCTTCTGGACGTGGGGTGCATGAAGCCGACATAGCTGCGGGAGCCGGTTACGACCCTCAGCCAAGATTTTTCCGGGGTCCGCCTTCCTACGTGTAACTTTGACTAGCACACGGTCACTTCGATGAACCCTCCCGACGAGAACGCTTGGGATGCATGGTTGCCCCACGAACTGGGTCAGCGTCTCCGAGAGGTGATTGTCCCATGGTACGTTGCGGGTGGATGGGCTCTGGACATTTGGCATGGCGAGCAAACGCGCGCGCACGAAGACTTAGAGTTCGTGGCTCTTCACCATGATGCGGATCATTTCCGCAGTGTCCTACAAGAATTGGATTTCTTCACAGTAAAGGACGGGGTGATAGAAAATTTACCGCCGTTAGAACCCATACCGAGTGATGTCTGGCAGGTTTGGGGAGCAGACATGCGGCGAAGTATTTGGCGGGCTGATCTTATGATCGAACAAGGCACTCCCGACCTATGGGTCTATAAGCGCAATCCGACTATAAAGATGGCGCGTTCTGATGCTGTTCTCGTCAATGGAAAAGGCATCCCATATCTAGCGCCGATGATAATATTGCTGTTCAATGCCAAGCATTGTCGAGACAAAGATCGGGTGGATTTCGAGCTTTGCCTGCCTAAATTGTCTGCCGACGAACAAAATCAACTGATCATCTGGCTGAATGATCTACACCCTAATCATGAGTGGCTCACGCCCCTGCTAGCGAAATCACCGGGCAGCCGATGAATGTCCGCTCTTGGGAAGTCCTGATGGCAGCCCGAACAACTAGGTTGGGTCGATTTATGCCGTTCCCTCCAGGGCAGGCGTACTCGGAGCGGTTTGGCGGAGCGTCGCCAGTTCGCGATACAGTGTCGAGCGCCCGAGGCCGAGTTGCTTGGCGGCCTGGGCGGGCCGGATGCCGGCCTCGACCAGCTTGAGCGCCGAAACCAACTTGTCGGTATCAAGCGGCGGCCGACCTGGAACCTTGCCGCGTGCACGAGCGGCGGCGATGCCGTCGCGGGTGCGCTCAATAATGAGCCGACGCTCGAAATGCGCGATGGCGCCGAAGACGTGGAAGACGAGTTCGCCGGCGGCGGAGGACGTGTCGAGGCGCTCCTCCAGGGAGCGGAACGCCAGGCCGCGCGCCTTGAACAGATCGATGGTCTCCAGAAGCTCCTTGAGCGAGCGACCGAGCCGATCCAGGCGCACGACGCAGATGGTGTCGCCGGCCCGGCAGAAGCCGAGCATCTCGGTCAGGCCCGGTCGGTCGAAGCTCTTGCCGGAGACGATGTCGTCGAACACCCGGATCGCGCCGGCTTCCTGGATCAGCCGGCGGCGCTGCCCCTCCAGGTCCTGATCGCTGGTGGAGGCGCGAGCATAGCCCAACACGTCCGGCATCGTGGTACCCTTCGTCCCTAATCCGCTCGGTTTGTGGACGATCGCACCGGCCCCTGCAAAATCCGCCATCGTTCGTCCCTAAATACTGTCCACAAACCCGGAATGTCCAGGAACTCCGAAGCGCATTTTCTGGACGATCTCGGGGTCGCAGCGGACGAACCACCGTAGCGCCACGCTCGTCCGGGCATTGCAGCGTGCCTCGGTCATGTTCCGCAGGCGACGGATCGACTGGCCGGTTCCGCGTGCCAGGGCATCCAGGAATGCTTGCGGGGGATCGACCCTGTACCGATCAAGGTCGCCGGGTTCGCAGCCGAGCCCGTGCCGGCAGAAGGTCGCCAAGCCGACGCCGTAGGCACCGGCCAGGCGGACGCCAGTCGATGGTGATGTCGTGCTGGGCGCAGCCGCGCTCCAGCGCCTCGGAATGGAACTCGGCCGCGTTGTCCACGCCGAGGCGGCGCGGGCACCCCACGACCGGCCATTCCGCGTCGACACCGATGCCCTCCAGCCAAGGCCGCTTGTCGGAGCCGACCTGCGCCAGGCACAGGCCGACGCTGGTCGCCGACGGCGCCTCCAATGTGATGTGGAAACCGGCGATGCAGCGGCTGAACACGTCGATCGCGACCGTCACCCACGGTCGGCCGATCGGAAGGCGCTCGATCGGATCGACCAGGATGAGATCGACCGGCGTATGGTCGATCTGCACCATGTCGAGCGGTGCGGCGGCGGTCGTGGTCGAACCCCGCACCGCGACCGGCACGCTCACGTCGCCGCGGTGGCATCGTTGCTCCAGCGACAGGGCCGCGATCCGGCGTCGTACCGTGCTCGCCGAGGGTGGAGGGACATGCAGCTCGCGGGCGCGTCGGCAGACCTCGATTACGACCCTCGCAGCCGATAGCCGCTGTGGCGTCAGGTAGAGATCGGCCACGGCCTCGCGGATCAGGGCATCGCGGCGCTCTGCGATCCTTCCCTTGCCGCGTCCGCCACTCGATCCGCTCCTGACCATCGCGGTCAGCGTCCCGCCGCCCTCCCGGCATCGGCGAAGCAGGCGATACACTTGCCGTTCGGTCACGCCCAAGGTGGCTGCCGCTGCGCGGGCCTGCGCACGGGGACAGACCGGTAGGGCAGCCAGAGGGCGAAGTACCGCCGTGCGCCGCTCCGCTTCCTGCCAGATCGGTCCGGGGATGAGGCTCAGGTCAGGGGCTCGCTTCGCCATCTGCCGACATCCACTTCGAGAGAAGTGCGAGCTGCTGACACCGACTCTGACTGCCAGCGACATCGACTGTGACAACCGCCGGGCCCGCTTAGCAAGCGGTCATCCACCTCCGGCTGACATCGACTTCGAAAAACGACAGCCAAGCCATCAGCTTTGCCTACGCCTCACAGGGACGACGCATCAAGGCAGGGCGCATTTCCAGGAGCCTATCCCGGCGCATCTACATTACACATTTTTAATACCTCCGACATGCGACCAAGTCGATATCCGACTATTGTCTGAATGCGGAATCAACAAGGCAAGTTCGGGAAAATGGCTTAGTGCCGGAATGAGAGGGATTTGAAATAATGTCGTATCACAAATCTATGGCTGCAGCCTTCGTGCTCACCACAATCCTCGGTGGAGCCGCCTACGCGGCAGAGTCGGCTGTCCAGCACAATGGCGCGCAGATCAGCGCGAGCCAAGCCGCGGTCGACAAGGATGTCGGCAAGCTCTCGAAGGACGGCGCACAAGGCTTCAGAGATCTTCAGCTCACCCGCCTCGCGATCTTCGAGGCCAATCCTACCCAGGCCAAGGACATGATCGCCAAGGCGCAGGCCGCCTTCGCCAAGGCCAAGACCGACGACGCGGTCTTCACCAAGGCCGAGGCCGATTTCAGTAAACCTGCCGACCTTACCGCTCAAAAGGCAACTGCGTCGCGCGACAAGGACGATGCCAAGCCGGCCGCCAAGGAGCAGGTAGCATGGGTCCCGGTCGACGCGCAGCTGACCCTCGGCGACGACTTCGTGGCCACGCCCGCCAAGGCCTCCGCGGTGACCGAAGCGAACAAGAACCTCGCGCAGGGAGATCAGAAGGGTGCCTTGGAGAAGCTCAGGCTCGCCAACGTCGACGTCAACTTCACCATGGCGGTCCTGCCCCTGAACAAGACCGTCGCGGATGTCGACCAAGCAGCGACGCTGATCAACCAGGGCAAGTACTACGAGGCTAACGCGGTCCTGAAGGCGGCCCAGGATGACGTGCGCTTCGACGTGATCAATGCTGTAGCCATTCCTCAGACGGCCAAGGCCGCCACGGCCGACAAGGGCGCGCCGCAGGCTCCCGGCGCGACCACGGGAGCCAAGGACAGTAAATAAGGGATCGCTGACGCACCGGGCCGCGCCTGACCGATTTCGGGCGCGGCCCGCGCGAACAGAAGACGCATAGGGCGCTTCTTGATCTCAAATATCCTCGGATTTGAACTTCCCCTTGGTGATACAATGGCGGGATCCGTCGGGACGCAGCGGGTTTGATTTCTATAAAGTGCTCGGAGGCGAGGATGCCTTTCATTGTCGTGCATGGCCAGGAAGACCTCGAGCACAAGGATGCCGTGTGCAGGGGCGTGGCCGACGCTCTGACGCTCTTGTTCAGCTTGCCGGAACATCCGCTTTGTATCCGCGAGCTGGTGGCACCGAATGACGAGAATGAAGGCCACTTGGCGGTCGCGTCTCCACGAAGGGCAGCAGCATCTCCCGCGGCTTCTGACGAACTGACTTGAGGCCGCTCAGGAGATCTGAGTGCTACGCGAAACGGTGTTCGGTCACCGTTGAATGGCGTGAAACTACTCGTCGCTCCTTTAATGATTTGGGCTGAGACGTCAGAGTGGTGGCATCCTATCGGCCTCAGCTTGAAGCTGCGCCTCCCGACGCTTGAGCAGGATCGCGCAGGTGATCAAAGCGGCGCCGACGAGGGCAAGGCACGTAAATGAGACCGGCCAGGACCACGCACGTACGCGTTCGCCGAACACGTAGGCGCTCCCGCCGATGACTCCCGCCCAGAGGGCGGCGCCGGAAACATCGTAGGTAAGAAAGCGAGGCCATGGCATGCGGATGGTGCCCGCCAGGAAGCTGACAGCGGTCCGCAGCACCGGCACGAAACGAGCCGCGAGCACGATGCGTCCTCCGTAGCGTTGAAGCAGATAAAGGCCGAGGCGCTGGCGAGGTGGCCCGAGTCCGAAACCCGGACCGAAGCGGGCAAGCATTCTCGTTCCGGCGCTGCACCCGGTCACGTAGACGAGATTGTCGCCGAGCACGGCCCCAACTATCGCTGCGAGGATGACGGGCAAGAAAGCGGGAGCATGTGGGTTGCCTCCAGCGCTGAGCACAGCGACAGCGATGAGGATGCTGTCGCTCGGCAGCGGCAGGCCTGTACTCTCCAGCATCACCGACACGAACACGGCCCAGGCGCCGTAAGATACGGCCAAGTGTATAAAGGACGCTTCCGGGAGGATGTGAAAGAGGGGCATGTGTGCTCGTGCGGCAGCGATCGGCCGAAAGCAAGTACGGCGGACCCACAGTGTGGCCGACGGAACTGCCGCAGTCGCTTCTCGATCAGCGGCGCATAGGCGAGGACCCACCGGTTCAGCGTGGCGTGATCTACCTCCAGCCCGCGCTCCAGGAACAGCTCCTCAATATCACGGTAGCTGAGCGGGTATCACAGGTACCAGGAAACCGCCTGGACGATCAGGGCTGCCTCGAAATGCCGACTCCGGAAGTCGGCTTTGGCGCGCTGCTTGAGCTTGGCGGCAACGGCGGACAGGATCATGGGCCGGCTCCGAGGATGGAGCGGCACGCCGAGCGGGTATGCCTAACGACCCGTGAGCACCGGGACCAATCGAGTTTGCGACAGGCCCGCAATTTCTATCGTGCCATTCTATTGAGACACGGCTCGCGCAGGCGGATCGAACTTCCGAGGTCGTATCGGCCGAGCATCCGCTGGTCGGACGTCGGCGGACGCTGCCTCGCGTCACTCGGAATCGAGCGGTGCAAAACCGCTCCACCAAACCCGAACCGCCCCGAGGATCGCGTCCCGGTCCATCTCCGCTGCCGGCCGCCGTTGCTCACGCCAAGCGCGGGGCGAGATCCCGTAACGTTGGCGGAAACCGTGGCTCAGATGCTGGAGGCTACGGATGCCATACGCCTGCGCCAGTTGCGCCAGGCTACGCCGCTCCAGCGGATCAGCCAGTGCATGACGTAGAGTGCGGAAGCGCCGATCGAGGATGAACGCCCGGACCCCACCGTGCGGAGCGAATAATCGATAGAGCACGGAGCGGGAGATCCCGAGCCCCGCCGCGATATCCTCCGGTACGAGGTCGGGGTCGGACAACCGAGCGAGGATGAACCGCTCTGCCAGGGCGAACTGGCCAAGATCGAGTTCCGGTCCCTCGAGCACGTCGAAGGCTCGCGACGGATCGAGCAGGTGCCTGACGAAGCCCGTGAGTTCCGTCTCGAGAGCAGGCACCTGCTCGATCGGAGTGAGCGGAAGGCTGCGATATAAAAGATCGACCCGCGCCGCGAGCAGGCGGTTGCGAGCTGCATCGAAACGAACCGCGAGGGCGTCGGTGTCGAGGCCGACGAACAGATGACGAGGCATCACCAGCCCCATCGTGTCGGCCGCCAAGTTCCCCGCCAGCATACGGCGACGGTTGGCGACCGCCACGGTGCCGGGCAACAGCGCGGCCGTCCGCCCGGAGATGTCGCCGTAGTAGCTGCCGCTGCGGCACAACTGAAAAGCGATGTGATCGGGCGTCGCGTCGGCGAGGCGTTGATCCCGTGACACGTGCTGGGCACGCCAGACAGTCCGGTTCACGAGCATGGAACCCAGGCGATAGACGGCGATGCCGCCCTGTGGCGCGTTGCCGGCGACGTTTCGCGGGGCGGGATCGATGCTGTACATCAGCCGCATCAGCTGACGCCAAGTCTCGATCGCCTGCTCCTCCGGCTGGGTCGTCGTGTCGTAACGCAGCACGGGCAGTGCGCGAGAGGGAGGCGGTACCGAGGCATTCGCAGGCATGTCGCGCGGCACTCCCATCGTAGCGCTGTCACCTTTGTCCGACATTTGTCAAGCATCAGCCGAGGGCATTGGCAACCTAGCGGCCGGCGCGGCATAGTCGGGCATGTCGATGACGGCGAATCAGGTTTGCGAGGTGAAGGTCGATGGAGCTTGGCGAGCCGTCGGCCTCGGGGAGGCGCGGCTGATGCCGCGCGATACCCCTAAGCGTTGTCCGTTCTGCCACGGCCGTGTGACGATCATGGGCGTGTACAGTTTCCAGGGACATCTGACGCTGTCGCATCACCGATCCCACGACGGATGTCCGTCCAATGTGCGACAGTACCGCGGCGTCCCGCAGCGCCATCCGGAGGCGGTCGATTAGCCCCCCGGCCCCACTGACGAAGCGTCCGAGAAGAACAAGTCGAGATCCGCTGAAAGCGGACCCCTCGACTGGCTTCCGCATCTACCAATTGTCCGACATAGAGATATGCTGTATAACTTGTTTGCGGTGCACAGCCCCCTTTGTGCACCGCAGCCCGTTTAGGGCTTTCCTCCCGAGACTTGAGGTCGCCCACGAGGGCGGCCTCCTTTCCGAGCGGTCCCGGGGCGTGAACCGTTTACATGAGGGTATGACGTGGACTCGAGCGCAGGACCGATCGCGGTGTCAGCCATCGATCATGTCGGGCTGACGGCACAGCTTGTCGCCGCATACGTGGCACATAATAGCGTTCCAGTTTCGGATCTACCTGGGCTCATCGGCGACACACATGCCGCACTCGTGTGCCTTGGCGACTTGAAGTCATCGCCTTCTGCGGGAGCCAATAGGCCAACGGCAACCCAGATCCGCGGGTCGATCACGCCCGAGGCGCTGATCAGTTTCGAGGATGGAAGGCCGTACAAGACGTTACGGCGGCACTTGACGCTGCGTGGGCTGAGCGCCGAAGCCTATCGTCGGAAATGGGGGCTGCCCGGGGATTATCCGATGACCGCTGCAAGCTACTCCGCGCGGCGTTCGGCGCTGGCCAAGAGCTTCGGCCTGGGCCTGCCGCGTGTGATGATCCCCGCGTCCGCCCCTGGAGAGTAGCTGCGCCCCGCGTGACGGCCGCGAAGCTGGGCTGAATTTTGCAACTCAGTTCGTGTGCACCCGCCACGCTGCCGATCTGCATGCCATGCTGCCGCGTCACCTGGCACTTGGACTTGCTTTGCAAAAGTGGCTCTTCGTCATTTCGTGTGGCTTCCGCGTGCGTTCTCTGTTCGTGTGAGAATGACGGAGCTTGGCGATGGCGCGGCTGCACGAGGTTCCTGGCTGCCGGGTACTCTCCAACAAGATGGGCCTGAGGCAGGCGTTGTCATGCACGTTCGCGGCTGCCGCTGCGCAGGACTATGTCCCGTCTGCGGCACGCTGAGCACCGCCCGTCACGGCTCCTATCAGCGGCACCCCGCCGATCTACCCTCCCTTGGACGAGCCGTTCGGCTCGACCTCACCGTCCGGCGTCTGCGCTGCCTCAACCCCTCCTGTCCCCGACGGACATTCTGCCTTCCTGCCTCTTCTCTCCTGGCTCCGCACGCCCGAGGAACCCGACGCCTCGCCAAGGCCCAGCAGCGCGTCGGATTGGCCATCAACGCTCGAGCCGGTGCGCGCCTGCTGGCAAATCTCTCCATGCCGGCGAGCGCCTCGACGCTGCTGCGCCTCATGCACGCTGCGCCCCTGCCGCGCGTTGCACGAGCGCGGGCAATCGGTGTCGACGACTGGGCCTGGCGTCGTGGGCGCGCCTGGGGCACGCTCGTCGTCGACCTCGACCATCATCGTGCCATCGATCTTCTGCCCGACCGCAACTCGGCGACCTTCGAGGCTTGGCTAGCGTCGCACACCGATCTGGAGATCGTCGCACGGGATCGCTCGACAGGCTACGCGCGTGCGGCCCAGGCCGTCGTCCCGCGTGCACAGCAAGTCGCAGATCTCTGGCACCTCCTTTTGAACGCGCGCCAGATGCTGGAGCGCTGGTTGGTCGGCGCTCATGCTCGCCTGCGCGCCCTTCCCGTCCCATCCGGCTCGGCGGCTCCCATTCCTGATTACGCCCGCGACCACGCCTTCCCGCGCAGCCGCACAGATCAAGCTGCCGCGCAGGAGGCACAACGTTGGAGGGCCGTGCGTCATGCACAGGTGCAGCGCCGCCGCGCGGCCGGCGAGTCGATCATGGCGATCGCGCGCGATCCCTCTGGCACCGGCAGCAGCGCGGCGCTACGCCTCCGTGGAGGGGCCCCCGGAACGCGGCGAACGGCGGATTGGACCAAGCTAGCTCGACCCCTGGCTGGCCTGTCTCGAGCGCCGCCGTGCCGCGGGCTGCGAGAACGGATTGCAGCTCCTGCGAGAGCTGCGCGAACGCAGTTACGCGGGCGGCTCGCGGCAGGTGCACAAATGGCTGCAGAGTCGACGGACGAAGGTCGCGATCACCACGCCCCGACGCTGGCGTCACGCCGTTCCCGGCATGACGGCCCCCGGCTCGGCCGAGCTGCCGGCGCGGCGCCAGCAACTGCCGGGATTGAAGGTTCTCGCCTGGATCATGAGGCGACGCCGGAGCGGCTGAGCCCGGCCGATAGCGCGCTTCTCGCGCGCATCGTGCAGGATCCAGACGCCGCCACGCTACACGGGCTCAACCAGCGCTTCGTCGGGTTCGTACGCGAGGCCGGGAGGAAGGGGAACGGATCGTCCGCCCATGGCAACCGACGTCTGGCGTCGTTCGAGGCTTGGATCGTCGAGGCGAAGGCGAGCGGCATCCGAGCCGCGCAGACGTTCGCCAGCGGGCTCGTCGTTGATGCGGCCGCGGTAAGGGCGGCGTTGACGATGCCGTGGAGCAACGCTCAGTCCGAGGGCCAGATTACGAAACTGAAGCTGATCAAGCGACTGATGTACGGCCGGGCCGGCTTCGACCTCCTACGCCGTCGCGTGCTTCTGGCTCCTTGACCCACACGAAATGACGAAGAGCAACTAAACTGTGGCAACTTCAGAAGAGAGCTCCCGTAATAAACAGGGCGCTTTCAATCTGAGATTGACTTAGAGGTACCTGTTATGGCGAAATTTCATTTCGTCGAGGATTACGAGGCGTACGTCCGCCAACTGATGCGCGACTTGCCCCTGGACGAGGCGATGAGCGTGGCGGTGGGCGGCGACTACGACCGCATCGGCGCGATCGAGT
>NZ_JBKFAK010000051.1:0-12171 GCF_053345595.1 Methylobacterium sp. D54C | reverse complement strand
GCGTCGCAGCGGCCTCCTGCAAAAGGCGGCTGCGGTCCCCCAACCCACACCCGTCTAGGCGTGGGAAATTAGCATGGGGGTCAGATCCTCATGACGCGAAGAGGTCAGTTCCGGATGTCGCTTGATAGGGCGAAGCCGTCATGCTCGCCTGGCATCTGCACATCGGTGAATAGTAGCGTCACGCAGGCGTGGTGCTGTTCGAGCACGATGAGGGCCTTGTCACCGGACGCGGCCTCGAACGTCGTGAACCCCGCCTCCTCCAGGATATCGACCGCGTCCATGCGGATCATGCTGTCGTCATCGACAACGAGGGCATAGGGCGGAGCATTTGAGGGAAAGGGGGTCATCCCCCCTCAATGTCCGGCCGGTGCGAAAGGTCCGGTCGGATCGAGGCGGCGTTCAGCCGCCGGCCATGAGATCCGCGACCGAGGTCGTCAACGTGCAGACCACGCCCTCGGGGGGATACCGAATGTCGACGGCACCGCCGGCAAGCCCGCGCTGGATCAGGCGTGAGCCAAACCCCCGGCGGCGCGGTGGCGTCACGGGCGGGCCGCCATGCTCGGTCCAGACTAGCTTGAATTCGGCGTCAGCCTTCGCGCCGCACACCGTCCAGACGAGATCGACGTAGCCCTGAGGCTTGGCGAGAGCGCCGTACTTGGTCGCGTTGGTCGCTAGTTCGTGCAGCATCAGGCTGAGTGCCAGGGCGGCCGACGGGCCGATGTGCAAATCCGGCCCTGACGGTCGGAAGCGGCCCTCCCGATCCTGATGTAAGGATAGGGCTCCCTCGATTATGGCGGCGATCGGTGCACTGTCGCTGCGCCCGCTCAGAAGGATGTCATGCGACTTGCCGAGCGCGATCAGGCGGGCGGCGAGCGCTTCGCGAGCCTCTTCGATGTCCTCGGCATTGCGCAAAGTTTGCGAGGCGATCGACTGCACCAGGGTGAGGGTGTTCTTCAGTCGGTGACTGAGTTCCTGGTTGAGGACGTGCTGCTGCTCCTCGGCCTCAATACGGGCGATCGCCGCGCGGGTGCGATCGGCGACGTTGCGCACGAAGGCGATTTCCTCATCGAGCCAGACGTGGGGTGTCGCGTGCAGAGCGTAGAATAGTGAGACGAACCGTCCGCGTTCCATCACCGGCAGATTGAGGATGGCAGCGACATCGATCTCGGCGAGGTTGGCCGCGTCGGCGACCGTGCGTAGATCCCCTTTCGTGTCCGGGATGACCACATCGTACCCGGCCTTCAACTCCTCGATATACGACCCATAATCGCGAAAATGGTGCAGCCCGGCGATGCTCCGCAGACCGGCGGCCGACCATTCCTGTGTGACGACGATCGTCTCCTGCTCAAGGTTGACCTGTCCGTATCCCGCATGGCTGAGCCCGAGCGTCCGGCCCATGACTTCGGCCGCGAGCTTGGCAACGACAGCCTTGTCGCTCTCATCGCGCAAGCGGTCGCCGAGTTTGGCGATCGCCGCCCGGCGCGCATCGGCGCTCCGGCGCGCCGTGATGTCGAGGAACAGGCAGCTGAACCGCTCCTCGTGCTCGTAGTTGGCGCGAACCTCGAAGGTACGCTTCAAAGTCGGCACGGTGATCTCGAACAGGGTCGGTTTGCCCGTGTCGATGACGCCAGCGTAAGTGTCGATCACCCACTGATCGATGTCGGGCACGAGGTCCCGGATCGTCCAACCGATGCTGTCGGCCGGCAGTCCGGATTGCCGGGCGAAGGCCGAGTTAATCTCTAAGAACCGGTAGTCGATCGCGCGCCCGTCTTCATCACGGATCAGCTCGCCGAGGAAGAAGCCCTCCTGCATGCCGTCGAACAGGCCGCGCCAGCGCGCCTCGCTGCGGGCGAGATCGCCCTCGGCCGTCTTCTGAGCAGTGATGTCACGGGAGACGGACAGGATCTTCTCGGGCCGCCCGTCGGGGCCGAAGATCGGCGTGACCTGGACGTCCCACCACTTCGGGGTGCCGCGATAGGTGTCGGCCGCTCCCTGGAAGTGCCCGACGCGACCATCCTTGGCTGCAGCCAGGGCCGCCTTGGCATCCCCGTGCCCGTCGCCTTGCCAGAAGTCGGGCCACGGGCAGCCCTTCACGTCATTGAAATCGCTGACTTCCATCACCTTCATGCCGCCTTCGCTCATGAAGGTCAGGCCGCCGTCGAGGTCGAGGACCTTGATGCAGTCGGCCGAGGACGCCAGTACGCCGCGCATGAACTCGGCGTCGGCCTGATGCTTGGTGGCGGTCTCCCGCTGCTCGGTGCGGTCGCTAAACGCCTTGACGAAACCCTGGTGCGTCCCGTCGATCCCGCGCAGCGAGGTCATGTCGCCGACCGCATAGAACCGACTGCCGTCCTTGCGCAGGTGCCAGCGCACGTCCTCGGCATGGCCGTCTCGCAGGACGTCCGCCATCTCCCGCTGTGCGCGGCCGTTGGCTCGGTCCTCAGGTGTAAAAATCCGCTCGACGGTCTCGCCGCGCATCTCCTCCGCCGACCAGCCCAGGATGCGAGTGGCTCCGACGTTCCAGTCGGTCACTCGACCCTGGGGATCCGTGACGACGATGGCCATCTCGCTGGCGCTGTCGAAGATGGCACGCTGACGCGCCTCGCTCTCGGCCAAGCGCCGCCGGTTGCGGTGGGCTTCGGTGACGTCGATCTGGCTGCCGAAGCGATAGCGTAGCTGTCCCTTGCCGTCGAAGACGGGACCGATGAACAGAGCGTTGACGAACGGCGTACCGTCTCGCCGGTGGTTGGTAATCTCAACGGTGAGATCACGGTTGTCGCGCAGCGCCGCGCGAATCTCATCGATGCGCTCGACCTCGGTATCTGGTCCCTGAAGGAAGCGGCAGTTGCGCCCGACGACCTCGTCGATGCTGTAGCCGGTCAGGTCGAGGAAGGCGCGGTTGGTGAAAACGATCGGGTCGTCGGCCTGGTTGGGATTCGTGAGGATCATCGGCAAGCCGGTCTTATCGACGGCGGAAAACAGCACGTCGTCGGTGGCCAAAGATGAATGACGTCGCGGTTCGGCCGGGGCTGAGCAGGGTGTTCTCGGCTTGGCGAGTTCTGCCCGCAGGCGCAGAACCTCTGCCTCAAGCTCCTCGCGCGGGAGGCGGTGCAAATCGTCATTCATCGAGAAGTGCGCTTGCCCCCAGGCAACCAACGTCGTCCGCGGGGACGCTGATAGCGAAGCACCAGCGCCTCGTCACTGCGGCTTCCCGATCAGCGCCTTACGGGTGTTTGCTATCAGGCATCAAAGCCAATGAACGGCTGACGGCTGGCCGCTTACGGGATCTGTGGATGATTGATCGGGCGTCTGGGTTGGGTCGGATGCGGAACGGCGGCTCGGGGTCGTTTAGTGACGGCCTGCTCTCGGAGGACAACGCGTTAGACCGGGCGTCGTCCGTCCACCTCCGGCCCTCATAGGTTTCTCGGAGTGCCCGCTGCCGGGGCCGACCGTGCAACAGTCTACATTTCACTGCGTTGGCCTACATCGTCGGCATCCAAACCCGTAGGCGCTGACGGCTGAGAGAGACGAGCGCTCCCGCTTACAAATCTGGAGGGAAGCCATGCCCTTCGTCGTTACGGGCATCGATCCGTCCGGCCTACGTTCGGCGACCCGCGTGTCACCTGCAAGTGCGATCGTACTCGCGATGGGGTGGGACAGAGACGGTATTCAAGACGTCCAGATCGAACCGCCCGGCCTGGAACCGCGGTGCTTTAAGGTTTTTCGAGTGCAGCATTTCGGCCCTTCACCATCCGCTTCGGTGCGTCGGCACATGACCGCTTCCGGGAACCTCTGACCACCGTCCGCACGTCAGAGTTGGGTCGGAAGCGGGAGGGCTGCTTAGGGTGGAAAGCAAAAGGTCAGCTTGGAGTCTCGCCTTGGCGTAAACCGACATGAACCTCGAAGCATCGCGCTCACCGCGGCGGCTAATCGTCTGAACGGCTTTGATGCCGCGCTGCGATGTGGTCGAGGAGAATGTGCGGGACGGTAAGGGCCGACAACATCTGGAGCGTTACAGTCAGAAGATTGGCCGACACGTCAGATGAGCCAGAGGCGTAGAGCGGCCAGAGGCCAGCGCCCAGTAGGAGGGTCAGGGCGAAGATCGGCAGCGACGTGCGGACGGCCCGCTGTATCGTATCAACGCCAGGAGCCTTGATCGGGTCTCGCACCAGAGCGAGCATGTGCCTGGGCGCATGAAGGCCGACGAAGTACAGGGTGAAAGCTGTTAGGGGTGGTAGCGCCATGAAGGTCGCAGCCAAGCCCATGATCTCACCGAGCACGTTCCACCGTGCTTGGCGCGTCAGAAGCCAAGCCACTGTCAAGGCAAGCCAGAGCCACGCTGCGGCTGACCACCAAGTGGGAAGCTGCGGCATCGGCATACGCGTAACGACCGAGAAGATCTGCGCCGTTTCCTCCGGGCGTAGCAGCGCTGGCAGTGCGATCGGTAGGCCCCCGCGCACAAGCGCCTCGATCGGTCTGCCCGGGCCCGCGTCCTCCTCGCCGAAATGCAGAACCGATACAGCCAGGAACCCCGCCAGGGTTGCAAGAGGCAGGACCTGCCAAGCCACGAGAACCAGCGCGGAGAGACCGAGATACGGGATGGCAAAGACCCCGAACCATGCACGCCCGTATCGGGGACGCAGCAGCGGCGCCGCCACCGCGCCGTCCAGGGCACCGTGGGGAACCCCAAGAACGATCACCGCGATTAGGGCCACGAGCCAGGAGACTTCACGCGGCAGAAAGGTAGAGGCGACCAGCCCGAGCACAGCCAGCACGCTGGCGCCTTTCAGCAGCCGAAGCCACAGTGAAGGCATGCGGTGGCGGCTCGCGCCGGCGGCATCCCCGAGGAGGGAGAAAGACGACGGAGCCGCCATCTGCTTCAGGCCGCCCGGCGCAGCGGTGTGGCAGCGACAGATCCATCCTTCAGGTCGCGATCGACGGCGCGCGTCGTCTCCATGGTCGCCATGATCCCGTAGACGACCTTGGCGGTCAGATCGAGGATGGCGATCACGGCCAGGGCCGCAGTCGGCGATAGGATGCCGAGGCCGTCCTGACCGACAAGCAGCACTATCGGGTAGGCCGACCACACTGCCGTGAGGAACACGGCATTACGCACGAAGGCTTTGCGCACATCGGCGCGCTCAGAGGCGTTCTCCTCACGCAATTGCACGAAGATCCCGTAGAACACGGCGAGAAACGCGCCGCAGGAGATGGCGAACCACGTCCACTTGACCGCGGCGACGTCGGACAGGCCAAAGGCCAGGGCCGTTACGATCATGATCAGGTCAGAGCCGATCAGCCCCCAGACAACAGCCGGCCGGCGCATGCCAGAGTGCATCGCCGTGCGCGAGAGCCCGACGAGCAGCAGAGGCGTAGTGAACGTCCAGTCGATGTAGCGCGCGAAGTAGAACTGGCGCGCAGCCTCTGCAGCGTCGGGGCCGGCGGGGAGGATGAGACTTCCCTGTCCCGTGGCCATAGCGAAGTAGGAACAGGCTGCGATGATCGGCACGATCCCGTGAATGATCCCATCGGCCTCTTCGGCGGGTGTCCGCCGCTTTGCCATGAACAGGATCGCGGCAGCTCCTGCCGCCATGCCTGCGAAGCCGAGCCACAGCCAGAATTGAGGCGTCATCGATGTCTCATTGGGATAGGGAGAAAGAGCCGCGCACGAACGTGGCGGCACCCTGCCCAAGAGGCTTGGAACGAGATTGTTGCGTAGGGTGATTGTCGCAGTTGCGCCAAATCTGAGCCGCTGCCTTTGCCAAAGGCTTGGCAGCGTTTTTTCCGCTTAGGGAAGTCGCGGGTTCGTGATCCGACAGCTTACAGCCGAGGCGCATCGGACGTCCGCTTCCGGGTGGGCGAACGGGCTCCGAGTACGACCGCTATGGGTCGATTAGAGCCTGCCTGCCTTCGAGCAGCATGCGCATCGATGCGGCGCGCGGAAGACGGATTGCGGCGCAAGAAGCGGGAAGCGTCGCCGGCCGGGCGGTCACATACGTGGTTCGTTGCCAAGCCACGGAGCCTCTCGTGACAGATCCCCACGTCACAATCGAACCGTCGATCCTGTATCTCGGAACCCCGGTCGTCCTCATCAGCACACAGAATGCGGACGGCACCGCCAACCTCGCCCCGATGTCGTCCGCATGGTGGCTCGGCTGGCGGTGCATGCTGGGTCTCCAGACCGCATCCCAGACGCCGCAGAACATGATCCGCACGGGGCAGTGCGTCCTGAATCTGCCATCACCGAATCAGGCCGGCGCGGTGAACAGGCTGGCGCGCCTGACCGGCACCGAGACGATACCCGAACTGAAGCGGCGGCTGGGCTACGCGTATGAGCCGTCCAAGTTCGAGGTGGCCGGCCTGACACCCATCGCCTCGCAGACCGTGGCCGCGCCGCGTGCGTTGGAGTGCCCGATCCAACTGGAGGCCGTCGTCTCCGCCCAGCACGGGATCATGGACGACGATCCTCAGGTCGCGGGCCTGCTCTCCGCGTTCGAAGTGCGCATCACCCGTGTCCACGTGCATCCGAGCCTGCTCATGGACGGGCACGAGAACCGCATCGACCCTGCCAAGTGGCAACCGTTGATCATGAACTTCCAGAAGCTCTACGGCGTCTCCAGCACCGAGATCGTGCCGTCGCGGCTCGCGGAGATCGAGGAGAAGGCCTACCGCATGCCCGACGTGGATCGAGCTCGCAACGGCGCGCTCGAACCAAGCGGGTGGCGTCACACCGCCCGGGACGGTTACGACCCGAACGAGGATCTCAGGCTCGGTTAGCTTCGAAACCCACTGCGCCGCTGACTGCCCGTACGGGGGCACGGCAACCC
This sequence comes from Methylobacterium sp. D54C, assembly GCF_053345595.1. Lineage (NCBI taxonomy): Bacteria > Pseudomonadati > Pseudomonadota > Alphaproteobacteria > Hyphomicrobiales > Methylobacteriaceae > Methylobacterium > Methylobacterium sp. D54C. The sequence continues at coordinate 5,344 of NZ_JBKFAK010000051.1, read as the reverse complement.
GAAGGTCGCGTTTATCCTACGCTTCACGGACGAGGGAGACCCTGATGCCCACTTACGCTTTCACGACGATGAGGCACCTGTCGTCCGAACAGCGTGGCAAGCTCGTCGAGAGCGTCACGACGATCCATCAGGTTGAGGCGACCGCACCCCGCTACTTCGTGCAGGTCGTGTTCTACACCGTGGAGCCCGGCTCGATGTACATCGGCGGCGAAGCGGCGCCGGACGACCATGTGTGGGTACGCGCCGACATCCGGGCTGGGCGCACCCGCGAACAGAAGGCCGCGATCCTTCAACGGATCATGCGGGAGACCGGCGAGATCCTAGACACCTCACCCGAGAACGTGTGGGTGTACGTCTCCGACATCCCGGCCGAGGGTGTCGTGGAGTTCGGCCATGTCCTACCCCAGCCGGGAGGCGAGGAAGAGTGGCTCGCCTCGCTACCGGGCTCGCTGCGCGAGAAGCTGATAGCGGCCTCCTGACCGGGCCAATGCGCCCGATCCACTTGGAGGCCCTTAGCTCACGGTTTCTTTTCCTCGTTGGTTGTCCCGATTCGAACAACAAACCGGCCGCAGCCCCCGGATATGAAGATGCTGCTGGCCGACGCATGTCCGCTCAGGGGAAACGCCTGTAGCGGTCCGTGTGACTGTTATGGGTCGCCACCAGAAGGGCAACTCGGGTTGGTTTCGCGACGGTCTGCAATCGGCCTGTTAAACAGACGACGCAGACACGCCGGGATCAATTGCCTAAGCCACCATGGCTCGCGATGCCTCGCGCACAAGCCGCGTCGATGCATTGATCTCCTGCGTCGAGCCGGCGATTAAGCTGACGTTGCGACTGATCTCCCCCACGGCCTGCGTCATGGCCTGCATATTGGCCGACATCTCCTGGGCGACGGCAGCCTGCTGCTCGACGGCCGTTGAGATGGCTGAGGAAATTTCGTTGACCTCGCCAATCGTCTGCCCGATGCCGGAGATGGCAGTGGCGGCTTGGTTCGCCGCGGCCTGGGTCTGCACAATCTGGCTCGTGATGCTCTCGGTCGCCTTGGCGGTCTGAGTTGCGAGAGACTTCACCTCGGCGGCCACCACCGCGAAGCCCTTGCCGGCCTCGCCGGCTCTGGCGGCCTCAATGGTCGCGTTGAGTGCTAGGAGGTTCGTCTGCCCGGCGATCGTCTTGATCATCTCGACCACCTCGCCGATGCGCTGTGCGGTGGAGGCTAGTCCGGCGACCACGGTCGAGGTGGCGACCGCCTGCTCAACCGCCCGGCCTGTGACCTGCAGCGCGCGGTTCACCTGCGCGCTGATCTCGCCAACAGATGCAGCTAGCTCCTCCGATCCGGCGGCCACGCTTTGGGTGTTGCCGGAGGCCTCCTCGGCGGCGCTCGCCGCACCGACCGCCTGCTGCGAGGCCTGAGAGAGGGCGAGGGCGATACCGTCCAAGTCGCGGTCGACACCCCGGTGCAGTTCGGCCCGCCGCAATCGCTCGGCGACGGACGCAGTGATGTCGGTGGCGAACTTCACCACCTTCACGAGGCGGCCTGCGGCGTCGCGAACCGGATTGTAGGTGGCCTGGATCCAGGCCTCTCGGCCACCCTTGCCGATGCGCTTGTACTCGGCCTGCTGGTATTCGCCGCGCCTCAGCGTCTCCCAGAACGTCCGATAGGCCGCGCCATCGCGCTCCGTCGCATCGACGAATATCGCGTGGTGCTTACCCTTCACCTCGTCGAGACCGTAGCCGACCATCGCGAGGAAATTGGCGTTGGCGGTGATGACCGTTCCGTCGAGGTCGAACTCGATGATGCCCTGCGACCGATCGAGGGCATTCAGCTTGCCCTCGAAGTCGGCGTTGCGCAGCGTCTGCAAGGTGACGTCGGTGGCGCATTTGAACACGCCGTAGGGCTTACCGTTACGCCCGATGAGTGGGCTGTAGCTTCCCTGGATCCAGACCTCGCGACCGCCTTTTCCAATTCGCTTGTACTCGGCGACCTGATGCTCGCCCCGGTGCAACGCTGCCCAGAACTCCTTATAGGTTGGGCTTTCGCGCTCTGCTGGATCGACGAAGAGCGAATGATGCTTCCCCTGTATCTCATCGAGGTCATAGCCGAGGAGCGATAGGAAGTTCGGATTGGCCGTTATCACCTTGCCGTCGAGGTCGAATTCGATCAGAGAATGCGCGTCGTTCAGCGCATTTAGCTTGATCTGACTATCGGAGCGGGTAAACAATGTCATGATCTATAACCGTTCGTAAGATTTCTAGATCAATTGGGACATCAACTAGTTAATTTACATTTAATGATTTTCCTTTGACTGACAAATTAGAGCCAAAAATTGCGTTATGACAGTCCAAAGGTACTAATTTTTTGCCGGGCTTGCTTCATGACGATCTCCACGCCGACTGCCTAGTTCGGCAATTAAGAGCGGCACGATGACCCGACCTAACTGCTTTTCCCGATCGTCGCTCCTGGATTTGGGTGCTACTCAGCTTCGGCGCGACAGGGCTTCGGTCGACCGAGTGGCAGTTTGACCATCGACAGCGAAGCCGCCAATGCCTCGACCAGGGCCGTCTCGAGGCGGTCCGGCGTCATACGCCTCAGGATCGCGATCGCCTCGACCTGCGTCATGGCCGGGCGATAAGGACGGTGCTCGATTAGAGCGGCATAGATGTCACAGACGGTCAGGAGCCGGACCGGATCGGAGATCGATGCGCCGCTCAATCCATCCGGGTAGCCCGAGCCGTCCAGCATCTCGTGATGGTGGCGCGTGACCGCCAGCGCGAGCGCGTCCGTCATCCCCGCGGCGATCAACATCTCATGCCCGAGAGCGGCGTGCGTCCGCATCACCTTCAACTCATCGGCGTCGAGGGCGCCCGGCTTCTGCAGGATGGCCAGCGGGATCTTCGCCTTGCCGACGTCGTGCACCAGGGCCCCGCGGACGAGCGACGTCCGATCATCGATCGACAGGCCAAGATGCAGCGCGAAGTGAGCCGCGAGCCCGGCCACCAAAAGGCAGTGCCGGACGGTCATGTCGTCATGCGCTCGGACGAGTTCCAGCCACGGACGAAGACCCCCCTCCTTCACGGCGTGGAGAACCGGGTCGATCTCGTCGTCAATCGCCGCGAGGTCGACACGCCTGTGTCGAGCGGCCTCGAACATGTCCGTGAACATCGAGTCTGCCCGGTCGAAGCTGTGCTCGACCAAGAGGTCGGTCATGGCCTTGCCAGGCGCGATCTGACGGAACAGGCCCGTCACGAGTGCGCGCGGCACGGTCTGCGGTGGAAAGCACGCGGTCGCGCCGAGCCGTTCAGCCTGCCTGAGTTCCTCGCCGCGCAGCGTCTGCATTACGAAGACCATCGGCAATGGGCGCCCGCCGAGTCGGTCGGAGAGCTTGCCGAGGCAGCGCCTCGCCTCGACGTGCCTCAATGAGACGTCTGCGATCACGCCACGGACTCGATCGAGATCGGCCCAGTCGTCGGCGAGGCCGGCCACCCGGCAATGCGTGACGGGTCGAGCTGCATCCGCGAGGGCACGGCCGCGATCCGGTCTATCAGTCAGCATGACAACGCTGCGAAACGGCATCGCTCAGGCCGCCTTGATCCCGGTTTGGATTTCTCTCGCGATACGAGACCGAAGCTTGGTGTAGCCGGGCGACACCATTGGGTAGTCGCTCGGCAGGCCATACCGGTTCCTGTAGTCGCTAGGCGTCATCCCATAAGCCGTCAGATGGCGCTTCAGGGATTTGTACGCCTTGCCGTCAATGAAGCTGACGAGACGGTCGTGCCTGATGGAGGCTGCGATCGCAGATCTGGTCGGCAGGTCCGGAGCAGGGGCTCGAGCGGTGCTGCTCTGCAGTGCCGACAGCGCCTCATGGATCTGCCTGATCGCTTGCGGCAGATCCGCGGGCGGCACGGCATTGCGCGAGACGTAGGCGGCCAGAAGCGCAGCGGTCTGCTCCACCATGAAGGTAGAATTTGCATCAGATGAACTATTGTATGGTTTTATACCGTACTTTAGTGCATTCATTACCGGGCTCACAAAATCGTGCAATTAGTTTATGTGGCTTGGCCTTGCCTTTGCCGCCGGATAAGACGGTGGGCTTGGTCAATACAACTGCAAGTAAGCGGGGTTTCGGCCCAGCGAACTGATCTTTGTATATCCGGCGCGCTTCCGACGGATTTGACCAGGAGCGCAAAAAGTTATGTCTGGGCGCTTAGAAATTTCAGGAACACAGCTCTGAAATGCGGACGCTGTTAACGACCTCTCAGGTTCATCTGAGGGACAGCTTTGAGTTTTGGCAGAACGCGATCTTCGAACGGATCGTGCCTGTCGAACTGCAAAAAGTCGGCGAGAAGCCGTTCGAGGGACGGCTTGAGGGTGCGGATTTCGGTCCGCTTTCGATGACGCGCGTCACGCAGAGCGCAATCCGCACCGAGGCGACGCCGGGAACGATCCGACGGCACGACAAGTTCGAGACGGTCTCCGTAGTCGTGATGCTCTCCGGTACCCTGGCCTGTGCGCAAGGAGGACGCGAGTCGATGCAGCGCCCCGGCGAGTTCGTGGTGCTGGATCGCAAGCCGACCGTCATGCTGACCAAGGAGCACAGCCGCTCGCTGGTCTTGGAGGTCCCGCGCGAGCGCCTGGAGCGGATGCTGGGCCCCGTCGCACTGTACGCAGGGCTAACGGTCGGCGCCGAGCAGGCGACCACGTCCCTCGTCACGAACTTCGTCGACGAGTTGACTCGGATCCAGGGGCGGCTGAGCCTGGATCTCGCCGACCGCTTGTCCTCGATCGGGATCGACCTGCTCGTGGCCAGCCTATCCGAGCGCATAGCTCGAGAGCCGCCGAGGCCATTGGCGGGCACGCTCCTGACTCGGCGGGCTAAGGCCTATGTCGAGGCGCACCTAGGCGATCCGACCCTCGACGCGCCGCAGCTCGCAATCGCCATGGGAGTCTCGCTCAGGCGGTTGCAGCAACTATTTAAAGAGAACGGCGAGAACATTGCCGAGTGGATCTGGCAGCGACGGCTCGAGTTGGCTGCCTCACGGTTGTCTGACCCCGGTGCCATCGGCCTCTCACTCGGAGCGCTGGCATACACCTGTGGCTTTATCAGCCAGTCGCACTTCTCCCGGCGCTTCAAGGATCGCTATGGCATGCCACCAAGCGAATACCGGGCCAGCGCGATTAAAATGCGATAGGAACGGCACTCGGGCGGATGTGGTGCCAATGTCCTGTGTGGATGGCTCCCGCATTGCAAGTGGCGAATTGAGCTTCTGACGGGTTGGTCGGGTGCAGTCTTGTGTCCGGCCTGTCGATGCAGTCGTTCATGTGACCGCTGGCCCTGATGGTATCCGT
>NZ_JBKFAK010000050.1:0-12476 GCF_053345595.1 Methylobacterium sp. D54C | reverse complement strand
CGAGCGCGGCCGTGTCCACGTCGGCGAGCTGGGGCAGCTTCTCCTGCAAGGCGGAGAGGATCTGGACGCGCTTGATTGAATCGATGCCGAGGCCTGCCTCCAGCTCCATATCGAGCGTCAGCATCTCTGCCGGATAGCCTGTTTTCTCGGCGACGACGGCGAGCAGCAGCGCGACCACGTCGACGTTCGCGGCGGCTGGAGCGGCGGCCGGCAGGTCCGTCATGCCGGCCAGCGCCACGATCGCGCCGAGCGTGTCGAGGGCGGCGAGCGCGGCCGTGTCCACGTCGGCGAGCTGGGGCAGCTTCTCCTGCAAGGCGGAGAGGATCTGGACGCGCTTGATTGAATCGATGCCGAGGCCTGCCTCCAGCTCCATATCGAGCGTCAGCATCTCGACCGGATAGCCCGTCTTTTCGGCCACTACCGTCAGCAACAGCTCGGTCGCATCGGCGGCAGTGGCCGAGGGCTTCGCCTCCTCGACGAGGGTGAGGTCGGGCGCCCTGGGCGCGGGCATCGTGGCGGCCGGCCGCGGAGGTGGCGCCGCCGGCACCGTCATCGGCATGACGGGAGGCGCGATGGCCGGCGCGGACGCTTCGACCGCCGGTGCGGGACCCGTGGCAAGCGTCTCCGTCGGGAGGGGCGCGGCTGTCCTGCCGGCGAGTTGCAGCATCGATGCTTCCGATGCCCGCAGGAAGGCCTGATGCGAATCGCTCAGCGCCTGGGTGAAAGCTTTCTGCGCCTCCAGCATGTTCGCCTGCATCGCCTGGAACGCGGTCCAGGCCGCATCCGGCGCCACAGGGGCAGGGGCTGATGGGGGCCGCGCCGACATCATTGTTTCCTTGTGGGCGTGAGCGGAAGCAGGCGCGACGGCGGTCGGCGGGGCTATCGGCTGCGCGGCCCTGGCGGGTGCGCGGCCGGCGGCGCCGTTCGCCGGTGGATAGGGCTTGCCGTAGTTGGTCCCGTTGAGCTTCACCGTGGCGGGGGAGCGGGTCGACTTGCCGGCATCGTCCTCGGGAACGGCGAAGTCACGCCACAGGGCGGCGAAGTTCAGCGCGATGCCATGCGCCCCGAGCTGACCGAGCGCGTTGAGGAACGCCGCCCGCCCATCCGCCTTGGCGCCGTCGATCGCGACGGCGAGGTGTGCCTGCGCACCGAGGCATTCGTCGACGAGGGCTCGCAGCGTCGCTCCCGGACCTACCTCGACGAAGGTACGGACACCGTCGACATAGAGGCGATCGACCATATCCGCGAACTGCACCGGCTTGGCGAGCTGGCCGGCCAGCGTCTCGCGGATCGCCTCGGGCCGATCCGGATAAGCCGCCGCCTGGCTGTTGCCGTAAACCGGCAGGGCAGGCGCGGCGAACGGGACGCCTTCGAGGAAGCGGGCGAACGGCGCCACCGATCCCGCGACCAGACTGGTGTGGAAAGCGGTGGCGACGGTCAAGCGGCGGCAGGCAAGCCCCGCCGCCTCGGCGACTGGCTGGAACGCCTCCACCGCAATGCTGCGGCCGCCAACCACCGTCTGGCTCGGACTGTTGCGGTTGGCGAGCGTCACGTCGGTGATGCGATGGCTGTCGAGCAGCGCCTGGACAGCCGCCGCCTCCGCTCGGACTGCAAGCATGGCACCGTCGCCCGCCGCCGCTTCCGCCATCAGTTCGCCGCGCCTGCGGGAGACCGCCAGCAGGTCGGCGAGGCTGCCGATCACGCCTGCGGCGTAGAGCGCCGTCACCTCGCCGTAGCTGTGCCCCGCGACCGCATCCGGCCGCAGCCCCAGCGTGTCGAGCAGCCGCAGCATCGAAGCGCTGGTCGCGCCGATCGCCGGCTGGGCCCACTCGGTCCGCACCAGCCTCGCCGCCTGGGCCTGCCGCTCCCACTCCTCGAACACGGGAATGGGATGGACGACATCGTGCAGCGCCGGTCCATCGCCCATCGGCAGGACGGCGGCCTCGTCCCAGATGGAGCGGGCGACGTCGAACTCGATCGCAAGATCGGCGCCCATGTCGAGATATTGGCTGCCCTGGCCCGGGAACAGGAAGGCGATCCTGCCCGTGCGCGGACCGATGCCGTAGTGAAGCCGGTTCGGCAGCGAGACGGCCACGCCCGGCGCCTTGCCGATCAGCCCGACCGCCGCCTCGATGTTGCCGCCGACCGTTGCCGCGTCCGCCCCGAGGATGGCGACGCGATGCGCGCGACCGGCATCGAAGGCGAGCTGGCTTTCGCGCGCAATCGTGGACACCGGACGATCGGCGAGCGCCTGCGCGGTGCCGGCCAAGTCTGCCAGCAAGGCCTCGGGCGTGTCCCCACCAAGGAGGACCAGGTGCGTCGTCATGGTGCTGACGCGCTTGCCTGCTGTGCCCCGATACTCCTCCAGCGCGACGTGGAAGTTGCTGCCCCCGAAGCCGAACGAACTCACCCCGGCGCGGCGCGGCGCACCGCTTGCCGGCGCGATCCAGGGGCGCGTGCGGGTGTTGAGATAGAAGGGACTGTTGGCAAGATCGAGCTTGCCGTTGGGGCGATCGACCTTGATCGTCGGCGGCAGCACCTTGTGGTGGAGCGCCATCACCGTCTTGAAGAGGGACGCGCTGCCCGCAGCCGCCTTGGTATGGCCGATCTGCGACTTGATTGATCCGAGCGCGCAGACCTGCCGGCCGGGCACCTCGGCGAAGGCGCGTTGCAGTCCGCCGAACTCCGCCAGGTCGCCTGCCGTCGTGGCGGTTCCGTGCGCTTCGATCAGTCCGACATCGGCCGGGCCGAAGTCGAGCCCCTCGTAGGCGCGGTGGATCGCGATCTCCTGGCCTTCGGACCGCGGTGCGTAGATGCTCTTGGCCCGGCCGTCCGAGGACGCTCCCACGCCGCGCAGCACGGCATAGATGCTGTCCCCGTCGCGTTCGGCGTCGACCAGCCGGCGCAGCGCGACCATGCCGATGCCTTCGCCGAGCATGGTGCCGTCGGCATCTTCGGCGAACGGGCGGCAGTCGCCCGTCGGCGACAATGCCGGCGTCTTGGAGAAGCACATGTACATGAAGACGTCGTTGAGCGCGTCCACGCCGCCGGTGATCACCAGGCTAGAATGACCGAGCCGCAGTTCCTGCACTGCCATCGCGACCGCGCCGAGGCTGCTGGCGCAGGCGGCGTCCACCACGCAGTTCATGCCGCCGAGATCGAGGCGGTTGGCGATCCGCCCCGCGACCACGTTGCCGAGCAGGCCGGGAAAGGTGCTTTCGTCCCAGGTCGGGTACGTCGCCTCGATCCGATCGCAGGCGGCCTGGAGCTGATCCTCGGGGAAGCCGGCGTTGCGCAGGCCTTCGACCCAATGGGGTCGCTGGATCCGCGCCGCCATCTGGCCGACCAGCTCGGTCGCCGATGCCACACCCAGGATCACGCTGATGTCACGCCTGTCGACCTTGCCGAACTGCACGCTGGCGGCGTCATCGAGCACCTTCTGGGCGACGATCAGCGCGAGGAGTTGCGCGGTGTCGGTGGTGGAGAGCTGGCGCGGCGGCAGCCCATGCTCGAGCGGGTCGAAGTCGACGGCAGGCAGAAATGCCCCGCGCTTGGCGTAGATCTTGCCCGGCTTGGCGGGATCGGAGTCGAAGTAATCCTCTACCAGCCAATGGTCGGCCGGCACGTCGGTCATGAAGTCGCGCCCGGCGACGATGTTCTGCCAGAAAGACTGCGCGCCAACCGATCCCGGGAAGAGAGCGCTCACGCCGACGACGGCGATGGCATCGGCAATCGATCGGGTCATCGGCTCAATCCAGTTCGAGCGGTTCGGGACGACAGGCGAGCGCATTGGCGGCAAGCGCGAGACCATGGCCGCGCAGTTGCACGGCGCGCGTGACATGAGCGGCGCCTTCCAGCAGGTTGAGAGCGATCTGCCGCACCTCGCGTGTTTCGGGGCGCTCCAGAAAGCTGCCGGCGGTCCATCGGTTGAACGCGCCCATCGCCGGTCCGCACCAGATCTGATAGTCGGCGCGCCGCTCGGTCTCGCCGACGATCGGCCAGCGGCTCGAATGGCCGACATACCAGCGGAAGATGAGCGCCATCCGATGCTTGGGTTCGCGCGCGGCACGCTCGATCTGGGCCGGCTCGCGGTCGGCGAAGAAGCGCCGGGTGCGGTTCCACACCTCGTCCAGCGGCATTCGAAAGACGGTCCGTTCGAGCCGTGCCCTCTCCTCGGGCGCGATCTCCTCGATCGAGCCGTGGCTGCGATAGAGCCGGTAGAGCTGGTTGCCGCGCACCGGCATCATCGTGCCGCGCGACAGTACCTGTACGTTGACGCCCATCTCGAACATGTCGGCGGACGCCGTCATCGCGAAATCGGCCGGTCCCGCCTCGGCCAGCATGGCCCGCGCGTCGGGGCTGATCCCGGACTCGATCGCGGCTTGGTGGACCGAGCCAACAACCACGAACGCCGCGCCGAGCGCATAGGCGGCGGCCACCGCCTCGGGCGTGCCGAGTCCGCCGGCCGCCCCGAGATGGATCGGTCGCGCATAACCGTACTGCGCCGTCAGCCTGTCGCGCAGCAGGGCGATCACGGGAAAGAGGCTGCCGAGCGGGCGATTGTCGGTGTGCCCCCCGGAATCGGATTCGACGATGATCTGCTCGGCGATCGGCACCCTGCGGGCGAGCGCTGCCTCCTCGACCGTCAGCCGTTTTTCGGCAACCAGCGACGCCAGCATCGGCTCCGGCGGCGGCGACATGAACAACTGCGCCACTTCCTCCCGCGAGATCTTGGCGAAGACGTGACGGCTCCGTGCCACACCACCGCCAAGCCCAGGGCGTAGTCCGGTGCAGGCGTAGCGGACGAGCGCTTTGCTGAGGCTCATGAATGCCGACGCCTCGATGCGGCGGACGTCGGCTGCGAGGTAGAGATCGACCAGCGTCTCCTCGAGCCCGTCTTCACTTGGCGAGTGGATCAGGTTGCAGCCCCAGGGCAGGCCGGCAGGGTCGAGCGCGGCGCGCATTCGTGCGATCGCCCCCTCCACTTCGCCAATCGCCATGCCGGCTGCGCCGTACATGCCGAGCGCCCCCAGCCTGCCAAGCGCGATCACCAGATCCGTGGAGGCGATTCCCCGCGCCATCGATCCGCCCATGTAGGCGAAGCGCAGTCCGTGTGCCTCGATAAAGGAGCGATCGCCGAGCCATTCGGGAAAGAGCGGAGCGAGCAGCCCAAAGAGCGGATAACCTGTTGCGTCTGCACCCGTATCGGCGAGGCTGCCGTGCCAGGCGAGGCCAATCTGCCGGGTAGCGGTGTTGAAGACGATGCCGGTCGATCGGCGCATGGAACGGGCGATAGTGCTGCTTTCAAGCGGCCCAAAGGAGAGATGACGGGGATCGCCGACCCATTGCCCCAACGAAGCCGGATCGCGAGGCGGAGCAGCGTCGGCGCCGCTCGCAGGGGCGTGAGTCGGACGGCGTGGCGACACCACCTCCTGATCGGACACCATCCACTCTTTCCCCCGCTTCCCGCAACCCGCTGAAAGGCGCGGCGATGCCCTATCGATCGCCCAACGGCTTGCCTTCAGCACCTTCCGTTCGTGCCCTCGGTCTCCGCCGTATCCGTTTTTGATTAGAATCCGCCTAACGCGCTCAGGGACTGTTAGCCCTTTGGCCATTCATGCGGCGAGGCAGAGGGCATAGTCCCAGGGCGCGGGCAAACGGAAGCGGGGTTTTGTTCGGGCGCGTCGGCGCGGTGATGTTGCCAAAGTCCGCTCGCGCCAGATCGCAGAGCGCACGGCGGCCAGGGTATCGGCGAAGGTCGGGCGGGGTTTGGGACACCAGGCGTCAGCTGCGACGCGTCGCCGTTGGCGAGCCGGGAGCCGTGCGGCCAGCAGCGTGACGATCGAGAACAGGGCGAGCAGGCAAGGCGTGGTGCGGGCGATCGCTGCGTCGAACTACCACCTCAACAACCTTCTGAAGCCTTTCGCCCGCACGGAGATCGCCTGCGACGGCGTCTTCTCGCCGCCGATCGATGCGTCCCCGCGGATCGCCTGAACATCGGCGGACGATTGCGTGGAAGCCGCTGTCATTCTTTTGAAGAACGACGCCAGTGGCGGCAATTATCGGATCGCGGGGCCGGAAAGCGTCACGGGTCCCGGGCTGGCCTCGCGGATCGGGCAGGAGCTCGGCCGCGCCGTCGCCTATCGGGGGCAGCAGGCCGCCGAGTTCGAGCGCGAGGTCGACGCTGCGATGGGAGCGGGCATGGGCGCGCGTGTCGCTTCGAAGTTCCGAACTCTTCGCGGAGCACCCGGCCGAGGCGGAGGCCATCCTCGGCCGGCCCTTCGTGCAGCAGCCCGGTCTCGAAAGCTTCCGCCCGATCGGCGTCGCCGAATGGGCGAAGTGGCATCGGGGGCACTTCGCCGCAGAGGACGAGGGGGCGGGATGATCGGCGCTGTCTTCAGGCCGGCGGGTCTCCATTCGAGAACAGGTGCTGGCCGAGAAAATCGACGAGAACGCGGACTTTCGGCGAGAGATGGCGGCTCGACGGCCAGATCAGGTTGAACTGGCCGGGCGCGTCGAGGTGATCGGACAGGACCGGTACGAGCGCGCCGGCGCGAACCGACTCGGCGGCAAGGAAGTCCGGCATGCATCCGATACCGAGCGAGCGCGTCACCGCCCCGCGTAGAGCCTCCATGTTGTTGCAGGTCATCACGTGGTGGATGCGCGGCTCAACCTCGCCCTCGGGGCGGCGCAGCGGCCAGTCCTGGAGCTTGCCGGAGTTCGGATAGCGGAAGGCGATGCCGCGATGGTCGCTGAGATCGCGCGGGCAGTGCGGCGTGCCATATCGTTCGAGGTAAGCCGGCGAGGCGAAGAGCAAGAGCTGGAAGGGCCGCAGCGCTCGCGCCACCAGCCGGCTGTCCGGCAACTGCCCGCTGCGGATGGCGACGTCGACGCCCTCCTCGATAAGATCCACGATCCGGTCGGAGAAATCGAGGTCGAGGCCAATCTCGGGATAAAGCGCCATGAAGTCGGGCAGCACCGGCACGAGGAAGTGGTAGGCGATGACGGGGCAGGAGACGCGGATGCGCCCGCGCGGCACCTCGCGCGTGCGCTGGAGGCTTTCGTGCGCGTCGTCGAGATCGTCGAGGATGCGCCGGCAGCGTTCGTGGAAGGCGCGGCCCTCCTCGGTGAGGCGGAGACTCCGGGTCGAGCGCTGGACGAGGCGCACGCCGAGCTGATTCTCCAGCTTCGTCACCGCCTTGCCGACGGCCGACGCCGACAGTCCGAGGACGCGCCCCGCCGCGACGAAGCTGCCGAGATCGGCGGTACGCACGAAAGCCGTGAGGCCGGTCAGGCGGTCCATTCGAGCGTTTTTTTCCGCTTTCATCGGAGTAGGCGCGGACTTATACCTCTATTCAAGCAGGAATAAACCGATCGGTATGGGATGGCGCACCATTCCCTTCCTCTTCGATCGGACGAACCCCATGCCCCATGCTTCCACCGCGCCCCTCGGGCATCACGCCCCGGCTCGCGCTTTTCGCCGTGTGCCTTGCCGCTGTCGCCATGCCGCTGACCTTCACAGGAACCGCCGTGGCACTGCCGGCCATCGCCCGGGCACTCGGCGGCTCGCCCGTCGCGATGGCCTGGGCCACCAACGCCTTCATGCTCGCCTTCGGGTCGGCCCTCATGGCCGCCGGTGCACTCGCCGATGCCTATGGAAGGCGTCGCGTCTTCTTGACTGGCGCACTCGCCTTCGCCCTGTTCTCGCTGGCGCTGGTCGTGGCGCCGAACATCCTCGTCTTTGATCTCCTGCGTGCGGGACAGGGTTTGGCGGCGGCCGCCGCCTATGCCGGTGGCGCTGCGGCACTGGCGCAGCTCTTCGACGGGCCGGCGCGGCTGCGCGCCTTCAGCCTCGTCGGCACGAGCTTCGGGGTCGGCCTGTCGCTCGGGCCGGTGGCGTCGGGAGCGATGATCGAGGCCTTCGGCTGGCGCTCGATCTTCCTGGCCGTCGTGGTCTTCACCACCCTCGGCTTCATCCTGGGGCGCCGTGCCTTGCAAGAAAGTTGCGATCCGGACTCGACCGGCGTCGACTGGCATGGCGCCCTCAGCTTCACCGCCATGCTCGCGTTCTTCACTACGGGCATGCTGCTCGTTCCCGGACGCGGCTGGGGCGACGGGCTGGTGCTCGCGCTTCTCGCGTCGTCCGCCCTTTGCCTCGGCGTCTTCATTCGGACGGAGACGCGAGTTCCGCGCCCGATGCTCGACCTGTCGCTGTTTCGCTTCCCGCGCTTCGTCGGCGTGCAACTGCTTGCCGCCGCCCCGGCCTACGGCTTCGTGGTCCTGCTCGTTCTCTTGCCCGTGCGCTTCGTCGGCATCGAGGGGATGAGCGAAGTGGCGGCCGGCGGGCTGATGGTCGCGATGTCGGCGCCCCTTCTCGTCCTGCCCGTCGTGGCGGGGACGCTAACGCGCCGGTTCCGGCCGGCGACGATCTGCGGTGCGGGGCTCCTCGCCTCGGCCGGCGGCCTCCTTTGGCTCGCGCTGACGCCGGTCGGCGCGCCGGCCCTCTCGACCGCCCTGCCGATGTTGGTGATCGGAATCGGGATCGGCCTGCCCTGGGGCCTGATGGACGGTCTCGCGGTCAGCGTCGTGCCGAAGGAGCGCGCCGGCATGGCGACCGGCATCTTCTCCACCGTGCGCGTCGCCGGCGAAGGCGTGGCTCTGGCCGTCGTCGGCGCCGTCCTCGCCATGCTGGTCGCGGGGCGGATCGAGGCGGCCGGCTTGTCCGACCGCGCGCAAGAGGTAGGGCAGCGCCTCGCCGGTGGCGATCTTGGCGGGGCGCTCGGTCTGCTGCCTGGCGCGGAACCCGCGCCGGTCGTCGCCCTCTACGGCGAGGCCTTCGGCTGGCTCCTCGTCCTCCTCGCCGCGATCACCGCCGCCACCGCCCTCGTCGTCTTCCTGTTCCTCGGCAAGGAAGAACTCCGACCTGACACGGGCTATGCGGAAGTGCAAAATGACGTCGCGGGAATGCATGACGTCGTAGCCTGCTGCACGACACATCCTTCGGTCTCAGTCCTGTCGCGTGCTTGGCGAGACGAGTTTCGAAGTCTTCGCGAGGTCGGCGCCAGGACGCATCCATGCCGCTAACGTGACCTGTAGGGTGGGGCGCTGTCGAGAAGCTGGCTCAGGTCGATCTCGCGCCGCTGCAGGCCGTGATCCAGCTTCCAGGCGGCAACGCTGCGCGGAACGCGAAATCGCGCCTGCAAGGAGTTGAGCAGCGCCACGACGCCCTCTTTTGATCGAGGTTGGCCGGCCGCGAACCATGCCTCCGCCGCTGCCGTCGACGGCAGCAGGAACTCGCCCGCGAAGGACTTGGCGCGGCGTTCAATGTCCGTCGACATCCTGCCGCCGAGGACGTCGACGGCGCCCAGAGCGTGTCCCTTGTCGAGCAGCCGATGGCAGAGCTCGTGCGCGAGCATCACCCGCGCCGGCGAGTTTTGGCGAATCGATCCGGTCGCCGTGGCGCGGACGCTGCCGAGATTGATCAGCACCGCAGGACCGAAGCGGCGACCCCAGATCGCGAGCGCGTCCAGAGTACGGGGCTCAACCTCGCGAGGGTAGAGAAGAACGGACAGCTTCTCCAGGATCTCGACGATGTCGATCGCCGCCGAGGCGGTGACGCCAAGAGCTTCGCGAACGAAGATCGCCGCCGCCTCGCCCTGTTCATGCGCGCAAGACGCGGCAAAACGGTCCGCGATGTAGGCCGATACAATGGAGCCGACTTCGTCGAGTTGCGGGCTGTCCCGTCGCTCGAACGTGCCGATCAGCGTCAGGATCTGGCGGATCTGTTCCGCCGGCAGGGCGCTCGCCATGCGGGCGGCGATCCAGGGCTCGTCGTCGTCGTTGGCAGCGGCTCGGACGCTTGCCGCCGGCGCCAGCAAGCCATCGCCCGCGAGCCGTTCCGCGGTGTCGCGATCGAGGCTGGTCGCCCACGCGAGAAGCCGGATCGGTTCGCCGCCATCCCGTGTGCGCCAACGCTCGGTGAGATCCGACCACCGCTCGCCGCCTCGATCGAGATGGCTGGCGATCTCGTCGCCCAGTCGCGACAGTTCGGCCCAGGCGGTCGCGAACGGCACTGTCCCTTGACCGGTCCCCCAGTCGACGATCATGCGCTCGCCGGAACGCAGCAGCCATAAAGGCGGCAGGCCGTAGACGCCGGCGAAGCAACGCGAGAGATCGTGAGCCTCCTCGAAGGCGCAGACGCGCTCGTCCTCCCGCTCCGCCACCTCCGCCGGACGACTCCCCCAGCGCCGTTCCGCTTCCGCGCGCAAAAGCGAGGGGCGCTCTGGTGCGACCGCGATCGGATAGGTCTGGCGCAGGGTGAGAGGCTTTCAGAACTCCGTCAGATGGGAGAGAACATCGTCGACCTGGATGTAGAGGGCGACCGCCGCGCCTTCGACGGGCCAAACGGGCTCGTCATCGACGTGGACCATGAAGTCTGCCGACGTGAAAGGCTCGGTGCCGGGCTCGCCGACCGGCAGCTCGACGCAAAAGCGCAAGCCGGCACTCATGCCGCGAGCTTCCCGCGGTATGGATAGCCATGATAGCTCATTCCCCCGTCGCTTGTCTGTGCCTCGTAGATCGCACCATCGTGGACGGCGTAGAGGCGTCTGGGGACTGCGAGTTCCCGATCGCCGTTGCCTGCCGCCACCGCTTCGTTCAGCAACCGGTCCCGATCGACGGCGGAAAGGTTCGAGGGACATTTCCCGATCCATTTCTTGGGATCATGATCGTCAAACTGGATGTGCGGCCAGGGATCGCGTCCGACATGCTTGAAGCGCCGCTCGCCCTTGTCGTAGTTCCGCCGGAGAGTAATGTCCGACGCCATGCACCGACCCTGGATTGCTGCCCCTTGGCAGCGCATACCGCTAACCCAATAATTCTACCAGAAAATCCGTCGTCCAAGTCGCCCGATTTCGCCCCGCGAGCGGCTCGGAGCATTCTTTCCGTTCGGCACCCAAGGCCCTCTACGGGACCAGCTTGCGGCGAATGTCCGCGAAGCAGGAGCATCATTGCAAATTGAAATCCCCGTGCCAAAGGTCCATCTTCATCGGAGGACCTTGGAGCGGAACGCGACGGCGATCGCATGGTACTTCGAGACGGCTCCGAGTTTCTCGCGGGCGGAAGCCAAATGTTTGCTGACCGTTGCCCGCGAGACGTTGGTAATCACGCCGATTTCCCAGTCGGTCTTTCCTTCTGCGGCCCACGAGAGGCATTCTCTTTCTCTAGGGCTCAACTCGCGTGGCGGGGTGGCCATGCCGCGTCGCATGAACGATAGCAGATGACCGGCGGCGAAATTCGTCGCAAAGGATAGGTTTGCTCGCGCCTCCGGATGAGGATCCATTTCGCTGCCGCCGAAGGAAAAGGCGAGCGAGACGTTGCCAAGAAACGTGACCGGGATGACGATGCCGTCCCGGAGGCCAAACGAGGCGGCTTCACCTGCGATCACCGCCGCATCGATCTGCGGCGGGCAGGTTGCATAGGCGTCCTGCCACGTGAAGGGAGCACATTCGCTCTGTAGGCGCCAAACGATCGGATCGCGTGAAACGTAGCCCTGCTCGACGTAGTGCGCGGTCCACTCGGACGGCTCGTGATCGTGGACGATGCTCGCGACAACCTCGGCGCGATTGAGTGGCTGGGCCGTCGACGGCACCCAGCCGGCAAAGAGGGAGCACAGCCCATGATGGGAAGCCATTTGCAGGAGGATCGACTTGATTTCGCCTGCATCTGCCGCGGTTTCGATGCGGCCGAGAACATCCCACGTTCGGTGAGACGGCTGCGCTTCGACTCCGGTGTTGAGTGAATTCGGTACATCTACGCGCTCCATATTCGCGATGCGATGCCTGTGAAACAAACGCGTCACCTGCCATGAAGGCCCCATCTCTCAACATAACGATTTTGATAGTGCGACCGAGTGCTTGCAATAATGTTATTCGACGATCAATGGATTCGGAAATTTGATTGATTAATGATTTTTCTCGCAAGCGATCTGCTTTTTATTAATAGTCTAGTAAAATGGACATTTGAAACACTTGAATATTCAATGGCTAAGGAGAGCGGGGCGTAAGGCTGGCCAATTAGGGTGGCGTGAAATGCCTCGCAGACGATCCTCATTCACCATTCCCGCTGCCAGCGTAAACTGGGCTAGGTTAGAAGGAGCGCCGAGCTTGCCGTCGGCCAGCGATATCTCAGCCCCTTGTCGGGACTCCCTATAGGAAAAAACTACCCGAGGCATGTAAAATTTGTCAACTTAAAGTCTGCCTCCGGATGTCGTGTAATATGAGATTGCGTGGGACCACCGGTCCGTCATTCGAATCCACGGGCTGGGCAAGCGCTTACGAACGACGACCTTAGCTCGACTTTGGCCATTTGCGGCGCATCGAGTGGGCGGAGGTGACGAAGCGGGCGTGACGGATAGGCTGTCGGCGTCCCCGCCAAGAGACACCGCCATGTTGCCCCTGCCCACCCGCTTCGCCGGG
>NZ_JBKFAK010000005.1:0-287755 GCF_053345595.1 Methylobacterium sp. D54C | reverse complement strand
TCTCGATGATGTCGCCGATCGTCTGGGTCTTCTCCGACAGGCTGACGATGTTGCCCGCCACCGCCTCCGCCTGCTCGCGGATCGCGTCCATGGCCTTGGCGGTGTCGGACACCGCGCGCAGCCCCTGTCGCGAGGTCTGGGCGGTGGCCTGGGCGGTGGCGATCACCTCGGTGGCGCGCTTGGAGATCTGCGCCCCCGAATGGGTGATCTCGTCCACCGTGGCGGCGGTCTCCTGCACGGCGGCGAACTGCTGCTCGACCGAGGCGGCCTGCTCCTGCGCCGAGGCGCGGATCTCGGCCGCGGCCGCGTTCAGGTCCGCCGTCGCCGCCCGGTTCGTCCGCGCCAAGTCCGACAGACCCGAGACCATCGTGTTCAGCGTCGTGCTCAGACGGCCGATCTCGTCGCGCCCGCCGGCCGCCAGCTGGCCGGACAGGTCACCCTCGCCGACGCGGCCGACGAAGGCCATGACCGTCTCGAGCGGCCGCACCACCGCGCGGCTGATCAGCCACGTGATCAGGACCGCCAGCAGCACCGCGGCGGCCAGGGTCAGGTAGATCGAGAGGCGCGAGCGCTCGTAGACCTCCTGCGCGGCGCGCTGGCCCAGCGCCATGCCGCCGTCGAGCTGCGAGCGGAGGTTCTTGATCCCCTCGAGGAAGGGTGCCTGCAGCCGCGCGATCTCCGCGTTGCGGGCCTCGACCGCCGCGACGTCCTGCTGGGCGATGGCGGCGAACTGCGCCTCGCCCTGCGCCTTAACCTCGCGGAACGAGCCCTGGACCGCGGTCGCCGCCGCGGCGATGCGGTCCCAGGCCGCGACGCGCTCGGCGGATACGACCTGCGTCCGGTACTGGGTGGCGAGCTGGATCGTCGTGGCGAGCCGGTTCTCGACCTGGGCCGCGGTCTGGCGCCAGGCCGCCAGGGTGTCGCCGGCCTGGGTCGCGCGCCCCTGAACCTGCATCAGCATCGTGATCACGGCCGTGCGGCGCAGGAGACCGAGGTCGCGCGCGTCGTTCCCGAGATCGTCGAGCTGGCGCAGGATCGTCATGTCCCGCCGGACGATCGCGTCGGTCGTGTCGCGCACCGCGCCGATCTGCTCCAGGGCGTAGAGGCCGAGCGCCACCACCACCACCGTGATGGCGAAGAAGCCGAGGAGGATGCGTTTTCCGATCGAGAGCGACACGGGCGGGGATGGCTCCGGTTGTGGCAGACGGCCCGGTCAGGGCAGCGCGCGGCGCAGGAGGCGGGGGAGGTCGATGACGACGAAGTCGGGACGGCCGTCGCCCGCCGCCCCGGAGGCCGGGGCATAGACCGAGGCGGCCTCGTTGCCCAAGCGGTCGGGATCGGCCGCCTCGGCGCCGGCCGCGGCGACCGCGCCAGGGGCCCGGGCGATGCCCAGGACCCGGTCCACCGCGAGGGCGAGGGGCTGGGGGTGGACGCCGCGCAGCACGATCATGTGGCCCGCCGCCGCGTCGGCGTCGGACGCGGGATCCGGCCGGCCGAGGGCCCGGGCGAGGCTGAGCACGCCGACGATCCGCCCGGACAGGGCGACGAGACCGTCCAGCGCCGGCACCGCCCCGGGCATCGGCGTGGCGGGGCGCGACGGCAGGACCTGGGCGACGGCCGCCAGCGGCACGCCGTAGCGCTCGCCGCCGCAGGCGCAGACGAGGTGATCGACGCCCGAATCGGTCGCGGCCGCCGCGGCACCGCGCCGGGCGAGGGCGGCGGCGCGCTCGGCGCGCAGGTCCCGCTCCGGCCGCGGACGGCCGCCCTGTGCACTCGGGCCTGTGCCCATCAGGACCTCCTGCTGCCGGCGCCGCCGAGCGCGGCGCGGGCCGCGGCCGCGCTGGCCGCGATCTCGCCCGCGGAGGCGCCGTCGCCCTCGGGCAGCGCCGTGTCCGGCCCGAGGGCTTGACTCAAGGCGACGGCGTTGTCGAGGGCGCGGAGCGCCTCGTGCGGCCGTCGCAGCGCGATCAGCAGCAGGCCGAGGTGGTAGTGGGCCATCACGAAACCGCGGTCGAGGTAGAGCGCGGCCCGCAGCGCCCGCTCGGCCTCGGCGTCGCGTCCGAGGGTGCGGGCCAGGAGACCCTCGTAGAAGCGCAGGGCGGTGTCGGTCGGATCGCGGTCCAGGGCGCCCCGCAGCGCCCGCCAGGCCGCTCCGGTCTCGCCGGAATCGGCCAGCGCGCGGATCCGGTCGAGGTCGACGGCGTCCTCCTCTTCCGGCCGGTCCTCCCGGGTCTCGGGCGCTGCGGGAGCCGGACCGGTGCCGGGTGCGGCGACCGGGTCCGGGGCGGGAACGGCCGCGGCGTCAGCCTCTGCGGCCCCGGACTGGCCCGGGCCAGGATTCGCCGGGGGCGGCTCCGTCGCCTGTCGCGCCGGAGGGACGGGGTCCGGTGCGGGCCCACCGGACAGGTCGACCGATGGCGCGACCGGCGGCGCCTCGGCGCGCGGTCGGTAGGCCACGGTCCCGGGCAGGCTGACGGCGTCGAGGAAGCTCGCGAAGGCGGGACTCGGCTCGGCGTGGCCGAGGAGCAGCCAGCCCTCCGGCCGCAGCCTGCGGCCCAGCCCGCGCACCACCGCGGCGACCGTCCGGGCATCGAAGTAGATCAGCACGTTCCGGCAGAGGATCAGGTCGAAGGGCTCGCCCTGCGGCGGCCCCGGCTCGACGAGGCTCAGCAGGTTGCCGCGCTCGAACCGGACCGGACCGCGGTATTCGGGCCGGAGGGCGTAGCCGCCCTCGCGCCGGATGCCCGGCGCGGGCGGCAGCCGGGTGAAGTAGCGGAGCCGGTCCTCCGGCGGCATGGTCCGGAGCGCCCAGCGGCCGTACTCGGCGGCGCGGGCCGTGGCGAGCGCCTCGACGCTGATGTCGGTGCCGAGGATCGCCACCCGCCACTCGGGCAGGGCGTCGCCGAGCAGCTCGTGCACCAGGATCGCCAGGGAATAGGCCTCGGCCCCGGTGGAGCAGCCCGCGCTCCAGATCCGGAGGACGCGCTCGGACGCCCGCGCCGCGATCAGCGCCGGCAGGATCGTCGCGCGCAGCGCGCTGAACTGCTCGGCGTAGCGGAAGAAGAACGTCTCGCCGACGGTGATCTCGGCCTCCAGCCGGGCCCATTCCGCCTCGCCTTCAGCGCCGCTCGACAGAAGGGCCGCGTAGGCGGCGCAGTCGGCCACGGCGGCGGCGCGGAACCGGCGGTGCAGCCGCTCGATCAGCAGCTCGTCCTTGTCGGCGTAGTAGTGGTGGCCGGTGCGCGCGATGATCCGCGCCTTGAGCGGCGCGTAGGCGGGATCGGCACTCAGGTCGGGACGGGGATTCCCCGGTCGGGCCATCGCGCGGTCAGACGGCGTGCGGCAGCGCGGCGAGACGTTCGGCGGCCGCCCGGGCCAGGGCGTCGACGCGGGCCCGTTCCTGCACGGTCAGGAGGCGCTCCGGCGCCAGAGCGTGGACGAGGCGCTCGCCGAGGACGAGCTCGGCCGCGACGCAGCCGTTGAGCGTGTCGGCCGCCTCGGCCGGCCGGATCGCGGGATCCGGGACGGTCGCGAGGTCCGCCACGCGATCGACGAGGTACGCGACGGCCTCGCCCTGCATCAGCGCGAGATGGGCGTAGAGACCGGGCGTCGCGCCGGCCGGGCGCAGGCCGAGCAGCGCCGCGAGGTCGACGACCGGGACCGGCGTGCCGCCGAGATTGAGGAATCCGCTGAGCCAGCTGCCGGAAGCGGGCGGCGCGTGCAGATCCGGCAGCGGCAGGATCTCGGCGACCGCGCCGCGGGGCAGGGCGCAGGCCGTGCCCGCGACATCCAGCAGGAGATAGGCCGAACCGCTGCTGGCCACCGCCACCCGCTCCCCTGTTGCTCGGTCGCGGCCGGGCCGGGACGGGTCGCGACATAGGCCGAGTTAACGCTGCCGGCAATTGTGCGCCGCACGGGCGCGATGACGCGGAACCAAGTCTCGCCTGAGCCGCTTATTTTCCGACGCAGCGGCAACGCGCCTGACGAGGCGCGGCGCTTTGCCTGCGCCGGTCTACGCCAGGGATTGACGATGAGGAAACTTCTGTTGGCCGCCGCGTCGCTGACGCTCCTCGCGGGCTCCGCCTACGCCCAGGGCAACTCGCCCTACAACGCCTCGGGCGCTCAGGCCGGCGGCCCGCGCGGCGGCCTGGAGCGCGCCGGCGAGGCGGCCGCGATGGAGCAGGGAGCTGCTCCGGCCGCGCGTCCGACGATGCGCAAGCGCATGAAGCACAAGCGGATGAAGCATCATCGCCGGATGCGCCACCACATGTGAGTGGCGAACACCGGGGCGCGCCGCAGGCGTCGTCCGGGTGGCTCGGCCTGTCGCACCCGCGGCAGGCCTTTTTTATGCCCGGTCGCAGGCGAAGTGCCGGTCGCGCGGGCCTGAAGCATAGTGCAGTCCGGACGACGCGTGCCGTCCGACGGTTGCCGGCCGGCGCGGCGCGGTCCAGAGTTGCGCGATAGCCGCGACGCCCGAACATGTTCGCAAACGAACATCGCCCGGCAATCAGTACAGCGGTGCGACGGCCTCACGAAGGCGAGGGAGTATCGATGTCACGACCGCTCGACCGGAGATCCGACGACAGGATCGAGGCGACCGGTGTCGAGGGGCGGCGCAGCGCGATCGTCGCCTCGGTCCGCCAGCGCGGCTTCGTGACGATCGAGGCCCTGGCGGCGCAGTTCGGCGTCACCGTCCAGACGATCCGGCGCGACCTCAACGAGCTGAGCGCCGAGGGGCGGCTGGAGCGCTACCGCGGCGGCGGCGGCCTGCCCTCCAGCGTCGAGAACATCGATTACGCGGACCGGCGGGTGACCCTGCTGCCGGAGAAGAGCCGGATCGGCCGCCTCGCGGCGAGCCGCATCCCGTCGCACTGCTCGGTCTTCATCAACATCGGCACGACACCGGAGGCCGTCGCCCGCGAGCTGACCCGACACGACGATCTCAGCATCATCACCAACAACCTCAACGTGGCGATCTCGCTCGCCGAGACGACCGAGTTCCGCATCGTCGTGGCGGGCGGCACCGTGCGGAACCGCGACGGCGCGGTGCTGGGTCAGCTCACCTGCGACACGCTCAGCCAGTTCCGGGTCGACGTGGCGGTGATCGGCATCAGCGGCATCGACGGCGACGGGGCGCTCCTCGACTACGATTACGAGGAGGTGCGGGCGACCCAGACCATCCTGGCCCATGCCCGGAAAACCTTCCTGGTGGCCGACCACACCAAGTTCACGCGGCGGCCCATGGTCCAGGTCGGGCGCCTGGAGCAGGTCGACACCTTCTTCACCGACCGGGCGCCACCGGCCGAGATCGTCGCGCTCATGGAGCGCCTGGGTGTCAACCTGGCGGTCGCCGACAGCGCGGACGAACCGTAACGAACATCGATTTTTCGCTTGCGAAAGCCGACCGCCGCGTCAATATAGTGCCGAACCGCCACCAAGGCGGCCCAGGAGGAACCATGGCGGCTGCACCGCGACAGCGCGAGCCGTCCGACGCCTACGATCTCCTGATCATCGGCGGCGGCATCAACGGCACGGGCATCGCCCGGGACGCGGCCGGCCGGGGTCTGTCGGTCCTGCTGGCCGAGCGCGGTGACCTGGCCGGCTTCACCTCCTCGTCGTCGACGAAGCTGATCCACGGCGGCCTGCGCTACCTCGAATACTACGAGTTCCGCCTCGTGCGTGAGGCGCTCGCCGAGCGCGAGCGGCTGCTGCGGCTCGCCCCGCACGTGATCTGGCCCCTGCGCTTCGTCCTGCCCCACGACGAGGGCCTGCGCCCGGCCTGGATGCTGCGGCTCGGCCTGTTCCTCTACGATCACCTCGCGCGGCTGCGCACGCTCCCGGGCTCGCACGGGGTCGACCTGCGCAGCTCCGCCTACGGGGCGCCGCTGCAGCGGCGCCTGAAGCGCGGCTTCGTCTATTCCGACTGCTGGGTCGAGGACAGCCGCCTCGTGGTGCTCAACGCCATGGACGCCCGAGAGCGCGGCGCCACGGTGATGACCCGCACCGGTGTCGTCTCGGCCCGGCGCGAGGGTGACGGCTGGGTCGCGACGCTGCGCGACGAGCGCGGCGGCACCGAGCGGACGGTCCACGCGAAGGCCGTCGTCAACGCCGCCGGCCCGTGGGTCAGCGAGACGCTCGGCGGCACGCTCGGCATCAACAGCCGCGCGGCGGTGCGGCTGATCAAGGGCAGCCACATCGTGGTCAAGCGCCTGTTCGCGGGCGATCAGGCCTACATCCTGCAGCAGCCGGACAAGCGCATCATCTTCGCGATCCCCTACGAGCGCGACTTCACGCTGATCGGCACCACCGACGTCCCCTACGAGGGCGAGCCCGGCCCGGTCTCGATCTCCGAGAGCGAGACCGACTACCTCTGCGGCTGCATCAACCGCTCCTTCGACACGACGATCACCCCGGCCGACGTGGTCTGGAGCTACTCGGGCGTGCGCCCGCTCTACGACGACGCGGCCGAGAACGCGTCGGCCGTGACCCGCGACTACGTCCTCGACGTGGAGGACCAGGGCGGGGCGGCTGCGGTGCTGTCGGTCTTCGGCGGCAAGATCACGACCTACCGGCGGCTCGCCGAGCACGCGCTCGAGAAGCTGAAGCCCTACTTCCCGCACCTCGGGAAGTCCTGGACCGGCGACGCGGTCCTGCCGGGCGGCGCCATGAAGGACGCCGATTTCGACCAGTTCCTCGCCAAGCTGCGGGCCGAGACGCCGTTCCTGCCGGAGGAGACCGCCCGCCGCCTCGCCCGCGCCTACGGCACCCGGGCCCGGGACATCGTCGGGACGGCGCAGTCCATGGCGGATCTCGGCGAGGCCTTCGACGGCGGCCTCACGGCGGCCGAGGTCGACTACCTGCGCACCGAGGAGTGGGCGGTCACCGCCGACGACATCCTGTGGCGGCGCTCCAAGCTCGGTCTGCGCACCGGCGCGGAGAGCGCCGCGCGCCTCGCCGCCTACCTCGACCGCAGGGCCGAGGCCGCCTGACGCTTTCGAACCCGATCCGGCGACAGACCGGTCGGGCCATCTAGGGGAGGGAACGATGAGCCGTTACGTCGGGGCCATCGACCAGGGCACAACCAGCAGCCGCTTCATCGTGTTCGACCGGGAGGGCAGCGTGATCGCGCTCGCCCAGGCCGAGCACGCGCAGATCTACCCGGCTCCCGGCCACGTCGAGCACGACGCCACGGAGATCTGGACGAAGACCCAGAGCGTGATGCGCGAGGCCCTGGAGAAGGGCGGGCTCCAGCCCTCCGACCTCGCGGCAGTCGGCATCACCAACCAGCGCGAGACCACGCTGATCTGGGACCGGACGACCGGCAAGCCCCTGCACAACGCCCTGGTCTGGCAGGACACCCGCAACGACCGGCTGGTGGGCGAGTTCGCCCGCGACGGCGGCCGCGACCGGTTCCGCGATCTCACCGGCCTGCCGCTAGCGAGCTACTTCTCCGGCCTCAAGCTGCGCTGGCTGCTCGACCACGTCGAGGGCGCCCGGCAGAAGGCCGAGGCCGGGGACGTGCTGTTCGGCAACATCGACACGTGGCTCGTCTGGAACCTGACCGGCGGCACCGAGGGCGGCCTCCACGTCACCGACGTGACCAACGCCAGCCGCACGCAGCTCATGTCGCTGAAGACCCTCGACTGGGACGAGGGCATGCTGACGACCTTCGGCATCCCGCGGGCGATGCTGCCGAAGATCGTCTCGTCGAGCGAGGTCTACGGCGAGACCAGGGCTCCGTTCGCGGGCGTGCCGATCGCCGGCATCCTGGGCGACCAGCAGGCGGCCCTGTTCGGCCAGACCTGCTTCGCGCCGGGCGAGGCCAAGAACACCTACGGCACCGGCTGCTTCGCGCTGATGAACACCGGCGAGGAGCCGGTCCCGTCGAAGGCCGGCCTCGTCACCACGCTGGCCTACCGCCTCGACGGCCAGAAGCCGGCCTACGCGCTTGAAGGCTCGATCGCCATCACTGGCGCCCTGGTGCAGTGGCTGCGCGACAACCTGCACATGATCAAGGATTCCGCCGAGGTCGAGACGCTCGCCACGACGGTCGAGGACAACGGCGGCGTCTACTTCGTGCCGGCCTTCTCGGGCCTCTACGCGCCGCACTGGAACGAGGGCGCCCGCGGCCTGATCATCGGCCTGACCCGCTACGTCAACCGCGGCCACATCGCCCGCTCGGTGCTGGAGGCGACCGCCTTCCAGACCCGCGAGGTGCTGCAGG
Organism: Methylobacterium sp. D54C; assembly: GCF_053345595.1. Taxonomy (NCBI): domain Bacteria; kingdom Pseudomonadati; phylum Pseudomonadota; class Alphaproteobacteria; order Hyphomicrobiales; family Methylobacteriaceae; genus Methylobacterium; species Methylobacterium sp. D54C. The sequence goes on along the minus strand of NZ_JBKFAK010000005.1, from coordinate 279,531 downwards.
CCATGGCCAAGGATTCCGGCATCCCCGTCAAGGAGTTGCGGGCCGACGGCGGCATGGTCGCCAACAACACCCTGATGCAGTTCCAGTCCGACCTGCTCGACGTGCCGGTGGTGCGCCCGAAGGTGGCCGAGACCACGGCGCTCGGCGCAGCCTACGCGGCGGGTCTCGCGGTCGGCTACTGGAAGGGCCTCGACGACCTCAAGCGCAACTGGGGCGTCGACAAGCGCTGGACGCCGAAGATGGATGCCGGCCAGCGCGAGAAGATCGCCGCCGCCTGGAGCCGGGCTGTGCAGCGCTCCTTCGACTGGAAGACCGACGAGGATTGAGACGGGCTCGGGGCGCACACGCCCCGCGCAGTCCCACTCGCGCCCGCATCCGGAGCCGCTGCGCGGCGGCCTCGAAGAAGGGCTCCAGATCGCCGCGGGATCCCCGGAGGCCTTCGAAGAGGCCTCCGAGGCGCTCCGGTACCGCAGGAGAGGGCGCCGGCCACGATCTGCGTAACCATTCGGTGACCGCCACCGGCGTTCACGCGCTCGCCAAAGCTTTGAACTTTCACAAAAAGCAGCGAACGGGGGAGACGAGACGATGACATCACCCTTCCTGGGCGAATTCCTGGGCACCATGACCCTGATCGTGCTCGGCGACGGCGTCGTGGCCGGCGCCCTGCTCAAGCATTCCAAGGGCGAGAATGCCGGCTGGATCGCTATCACGGCGGGCTGGGCCTTCGCGGTCCTCGCGGGCGTCTTCGTGGCCAACGCCACCGGGAGCGCCGACGCCCATATCAACCCGGCCGTCACCGTGGCGGGCGCGGTCAGTTCCGGCGATTTCAGCAAGATCCCCGTCTACATCCCGGCCCAGATGCTCGGTGCCTTCGTGGGCGCCGTGCTCGTCTGGCTTCACTACCTGCCGCACTGGGGCGCGACCCAGGATCCCGGCCTCAAGCTCGCCTGCTTCTGCACCGGCCCGGCGATCCGCGACGCGAAGGCCAACTGGATCTCCGAGATCATCGCGACCTTCTTCCTGATCCTGACGATCTCCGCCCTCGTGACCACCACACTGGGCTCGGCCGGCGCGATCCCGCGGGCCGTCGCGCCCTACATGGTCGGCATGCTGGTCTGGGGCATCGGCCTGTCGCTCGGCGGCACCACCGGCTACGCCATCAATCCGGCCCGCGACCTCGGGCCGCGCGTCGCCCACGCGGTGCTGCCGATCGCCGGCAAGGGCAGCTCCGACTGGGGCTACGCGCTGATCCCGGTGGCCGCGCCCCTGGTCGGGGCGGTGCTGGCCGGGCTCTTCGTCCGGGCGCTGGGGATCTGACGGAACGGCCGCACCCTCAACCACCGCGGGGCGGCCCGGCGTCGCGGCGGTTTGCGGCGCGCGGCCTTGGGCCTTAAGTCAGGGCGATCCCGACCGCGCCCCTGGGGCGCCTCCCCGCGGTGTGCCCCCGACCCATGGCCGTCGTCCTCGACACCCTGAAGAACGATCCGCGGCCGGTCCGCCTGCGCCACCCCGAGAAGGCGCACCGGCCCGACCAGCCCGTCCAGGCCAAGAAGCCGGACTGGATCCGCGTGAAGGCGCCCGGCTCCAGGGCCTGGTCCGAGACGCAGAAGATCGTGCGCGAGCACGGTCTGGTCACGGTCTGCGAGGAGGCGGGCTGCCCGAATATCGGCGAGTGCTGGGAGAAGCGGCACGCCACCTTCATGATCATGGGCGACACCTGCACGCGGGCCTGCGCCTTCTGCAACGTGCGCACCGGCCTGCCCGACGCCCTCGACCTGGGCGAGCCGGACAAGATCGCCGATTCGGTGGCCAAGCTCGGCCTGCACCACGTGGTCATCACCTCGGTGGACCGGGACGACCTGAAGGACGGCGGCGCCGAGCATTTCGCCCGGACCATCGCGGCCATCCGGCTCGCGAGCCCCGGCACGACCGTCGAGATCCTGACGCCCGACTTCCTGCGCAAGGACGGGGCGCTGGAGGTCGTGGTCGCCGCCAAGCCCGACGTGTTCAATCACAACCTGGAGACGGTGCCGGCCAAGTACCTCACGGTGCGGCCGGGTGCCCGCTACTTCCACTCGGTGCGCCTGCTGCAGCGGGTGAAGGAGCTCGACCCGACGATCTTCACCAAGTCCGGCATCATGGTCGGGCTCGGCGAGGAGCGGAACGAGGTGCTCCAGCTCATGGACGACCTGCGCTCGGCCGAAGTCGACTTCCTCACCATCGGCCAGTACCTGCAGCCGTCGAAGAAGCACCACGAGGTCGTGCGCTTCGTCCCCCCCGACGAGTTCAAGGCCTACGAGACCACCGCCTACGCCAAGGGTTTCCTGCTGGTCTCGGCCACGCCGCTCACGCGCTCGTCGCACCATGCCGGCGAGGATTTCGCGCGTTTGCAGGCGGCGCGTCTGGCCAAACTGTCGCCCGCGCTCTCGGCCTGAGGATATCCGAAGACCATGCCGTCCTTCCGGGTCACCCGCGCGGTGAAGCACACGCCGCAGCAGATGTACGACCTCGTCGCCGACGTGGAGCGCTACCCCGAGTTCCTGCCGCTCTGCGAATCCCTGCGGGTGATCCGTCGGCAGGACATGCCCGAGGGCGGGCAGGTGCTGATCGCCGAGATGGGCGTCGGCTACAAGGCGATCCGCGAGCGCTTCACCACCCGGGTCACCCTCGATCCGGCGAGTCTCAAGATCGTCGCCGAGTACATCGACGGCCCGTTCCGGCACCTGGAGAACCGCTGGCTGTTCAAGGACGGCCCCGACGGCGGCTGCAACGTCGACTTCTTCATCACCTACGAGTTCAAGAGCCGCACCCTGGGGCTCCTCATGGGCACGATGTTCGACCGCGCCTTCCGCAAGTTCACCGACGCCTTCGAGGGGCGGGCGAACCGGATGTACGGGGCGCGGGCTTAGCCGCCGTCCTCGCGCGCGCCGTGAAGCGACCCGGGGAAATGGGACGCCTCCGAATGTGGCGTTGCCCTGGATCGCTTCGCTGCGCTCACAAAGACGGTGCGCAGGGATGGCGTCAGGCCCGCAGCGACACGCGCACGTGCTCGGGCCGCACATACATCCCGATCCTCCGCGCCGGCAGGACCTGAAGCCGCGGCAGGGCGTCGAGGAGGCGCAGGGCGAGCGGCGCCCGGAACGGCACGTCGGCCGCCAGCGACGCGGCGATCACGCGGGACTGAATGGGGGAGGGCGCGGAAGCGCTCGGTGAAGCCCGGCTCGTCCATCGGCCGGAGGGGTGGATGGTCTCGCCGCGGAAGTCGCGCAGGAAGTCCGCGTGCTGCTCCAGAACGGTGACGTCGAGGCTCGCGCGGACGAAGAGCAGGCCGGCCATCGTCCGGGCGGGGCCCCCGCCGACGAGGCAGAGGCGGGTCGTCACCGTACCCGAGGGCCGTCCTTCCCGTGCCGCGATCAGTCGCCGAGGGCGTCCTCCAACAGACCGAGCGCGTCGGCCACGGCGGCGCGGCGGATGCCCGCGCGCCCGAGATCGCCGTAGCGCCGCTCCAGGTGGCGCGTGTCGCCATCTCGCCGACTGAGGCCGAAATGCACCAGCCCCACTGGCTTCTCGGCGCTCCCGCCCCCCGGGCCGGCGATGCCGGTGATCGCCACCGCGACGGAGGCCCGCGACGCGGCCAGCGCCCCGGCGGCCATCGCCCGCGCCACGGGCTCGCTGACCGCGCCGTGCCGGCGGATCAGGTCGATGGGCACACCGATCGCCTCGGCCTTCGCGTCGTTCGAGTAGGTGACGAAGCCGCGCTCCAGGACGGCCGACGAGCCCGGCACCGCGGTGAGCAGCCCGGCCACGAGGCCGCCCGTGCAGGATTCGGCGGTGGCGACGGTGCGCCCGTCCGCCGCGTAGGCGGTCACCAGCGCCTCGGCCCGGGCGAGAAGCTCTGCGTCGTCGACCATCGCGAACGGGCTCCCCTCGGGCGCCGCCGCCCTATCTCCTGTTGTGACCCATGGCCGAGCCCGGCTCAAGGACCGGCGGCCGCCGACTGGAGACAGCCCTTCCATGATCTTCCCCGCGACCACGGCCTTCTACGCCGGGCTGCTCGCCCTCGTGTACCTGGGCCTCTCGGGATGGGTGATCGGGGCCCGCGTCTCCGGGAACGTGCTGCTCGGCGACGGCGGCGACGACACGGTCCTCAGGCGCGTGCGCTCGCACGCCAATTTCGCGGAATACGTGCCGCTGGCCCTGATCGTCATCGGCCTGCTGGAGGCGAGCGGCGGCAGCCACGGGCTCGTCCGGGCGCTGCTTGTCGCCCTGCTGGTCGCCCGGATCCTGCACCCGATCGGGATGTTCGCGCCCCCGAACTCGCCGCGCCAGTTCGCCTGCCGGGGCGGCGGCATCCTGCTGACGATGGCAGTCCTGGGCGTCGCGGCGATCGCGCTGCTGGTGCGGGTGGCCTAACACCGAGCGCGACGCGCCCGGTCCTGGCCGCCCAGCCCTGGCCGCCCAGCCCTGGCCGCTCAGCCCTGCCGCATCGTCGTCTCGGCCTGCGCGTCGAGGGCGGGGCCGTCCTCCTCGGGCAGCCGGACAGTCGCGGCCGCCTGGGCGGCGAGCCCCTCCGCCCGGCCGACGAAGCCGAGCTTCTCGGTGGTCGTCGCCTTGATGGAGACCGCCGAGAGCGGGACGCCCGCGATGGCGGCGATGCGCGCGCGGATCTCCTCGCGGTGCTTGCCGATGCGGGGAGCCTCGGCGAGCACGGTGATGTCGAGGTGGTCGATGCGGCCGCCGCGGGCACGGACGAGGTCGCAGGCATGGGCCAGGAACTGGTCCGAGGAAGCCCCGCGCCAGCGCTCGTCGGAGGGCGGGAAGTGGGTGCCGATATCGCCGTCCGCGATGGCCCCGAGCAGGGCGTCGGTCAGGGCGTGCAGCGCGACGTCACCGTCCGAATGGGCGAGCACGCCGCGGTCGGCGGGGATCTTCACTCCGCCCAGCCAGACATGGTCGCCGGTGGTGAAGGCGTGCACGTCGAAGCCGGTGCCGAGGCGGGTCACGTAGGTGGTCATGGCGCGGGCTCCCGGCGCTGGCAATGCGGTGGTCTCGGTCGCGAAGGCGCGGTCCGCCTCGATCAGGTCGGCGGGCTGGGTGATCTTGCGGTTGGCGACGTCGCCCGCGAACACCACCACCGGCAGGCCGGCCCATTCGGCGAGGGCGCCGTCGTCGGTGAAACCGTCGAGGCCCTGCGCGGCGGCGTCCCGGTGGGCGCCGAGCAGGGGGCCGAACACGAAGGCCTGGGGTGTCTGGACCGCGCGCAGGTGCTCCCGCGGCGGGGTCTCGTGCACCCGGCCGATGCCGGGCGCGATGTCGACGACGCGCTTGACCGTGTCGGTGACCGGCACGCCGGGAACGGCCGCCCCGTGGTCGCGGCCGGCCGCGATCGCCCGGGCGATCAAAGCGGAATCCACGTAGGGGCGAGCGGCATCGTGGACGAGCACGATCTCGGGCGCGTCGCCGGCGGCCAGGGCCTCGAGACCGGCGCGCACGGAGAGCTGGCGGGTCGCGCCGCCCTCGACCGGCGGCGTGATCTTGGCGCGGATCGCGGGCGCGAGCTCCTCCAGGCAGTCGCGGAAGAACTCCGCCGCGTCGGCGGCGATCACAGGCTGGATCCGCGCGATCGCGTCGTCCGCCGCGAGCGCAGCCAGGGTGCGGGTGAGGACCGCCTGGCCGCCGACGCGGCGGTACTGCTTGGGGGTGCCGCCGCCGATGCGGATGCCGCGTCCGGCCGCCACCACCACCGCGGCGACGCCGGCTCCCGCGCTGGCGGGTCCGGTGGCTGGCGTGCCGGTGGCGGGCATGGGCAACGAGCTCGTGACGTCCTGAGGGGCGGAATGGCGGCCAGCGCGCGGGCCAGGCGTGCCGCCGTGACCCTGCCGCGGAGGGTGCCCGTCGTTTAAGCGGGGGAGGGCCCGAAATCAACGCGCGGTCCCGCTTGCCAGCGGACCGGCTTTGCCTCATTGTTGTGCAGAATGACGACTGACCAATATTTGAGCGCGCTGCGCCGTGCGGGAGCGACCGCGGAGGGGGCAAACGGGACCGATCCCGCCCCGCTCTGCCTGCTCGCGCCGCTCTCGGGCGTCACCGACCTGCACATGCGCCGCATCGCCCGCCGCTGCGGCGCCGACGCGGTCGTCTCCGAGATGGTGGCGGCCCGGGAACTCGCGCGCGGGTCCGGCGAGGCCGCGATGCGCGCCGAGGGCTCCGGGGTCGACCTGCACGTGGTCCAGCTCGCGGGCTGCGAGGCGGGCCCGATGGCGGAGGCCGCCCGGATCGCGGAGGCCGGGGGCGCCGACGTGATCGACGTGAACATGGGCTGCCCGGCCAAGATCGTGACGGGGATCGCCTCGGGCTCGGCCCTGATGCGCGACCTCGACCACGCCGAGCGCCTGCTCGCCGCGGTCCGGTGCGCGGTGTCGGTCCCGGTGACGGTGAAGATGCGCCTCGGCTGGGACGACGCGAGCCGCAACGCCGCGGATCTCGCCGCCCGGGCCGAGCGGCTGGGCCTGAACGCCGTGACGGTCCACGGGCGCACCCGGCAGCAATTCTACAAGGGCAGCGCCGACTGGTCGGCGATCCGGGCCGTCGTCGCGGCGGTGTCGATCCCGGTGATCGCCAACGGCGACGTGACCGACCTCGCCAGCGCCCGCGCCTGCCTGGACGCCTCCGGCGCCGCGGGCGTCATGATCGGCCGTGCGGCGACCGGCCGCCCCTGGCTGGTCGGCCAAGTCGCCGCGGCGCTCGCGGGCCGGCCGGCCGCGGAGCCGTCCCGGGCCGCGCAGGCCGCCCTGGCCGCGGAACACTACGCGGGGCTGCTGTCGCTGTACGGCCGCGACATGGGCGTGCGCCACGCCCGCAAGCACCTCGCCGCCTACGCCGAGACCGGCGGCGCGCTGGGTTCCGCGGAACGCGCGACCCTCCTCACCACCACCGACCCGGAGATCGCGCTCAACCTGCTGGCCCAGGCCTTCGCGGGCGCGACGAACCCCGTGCAGGAGGCCGCGTGAGCGACGAGCCCCTCCCGCGCGAACCCGGCACCCGGCGCGACACGGCCGCCGAGGCCGTCCTGAACGCGCTGCCGCTGCCGGTCCTGACCATCGGCGCCGACGAGCAGATCCTCCACTGCAACCACGCCGCGGAGGCGTTCTTCGACTACTCGGCGCGGCTGATGCAGCGCCGGCGGCTGCGCGACATCATCCCGTTCGCCTCGCCGATCATCGCGCTCGTGGCCGAGGTCCGACGGCGCCGCGCGAGCGTCAGCGAGTACCGGGTCGAACTGACCCAGCCGCGCCTCGGCCTGGAGCGCAGCGTCGACGTGTTCGCGACGCCGCTCGGCGACGACGGCGAGGCCGTGGTGATGATGCTCCAGGAGCGCACCATCGCCGACAAGATGAACCGCCAGCTCACCCATCGCGGCGCGGCGCGCTCGATGGTGGCGCTCGGCGCGATGCTGGCCCACGAGATCAAGAACCCGCTCGCCGGCATCCGCGGCGCGGCGCAGCTCCTCGAGAGCACCGGCGCCGAGGAGGACCGGCTGCTCACCCGCCTGATCTGCGACGAGTCGGACCGGATCGTCCGCATCGTCGAGCGCATGGAGCTGTTCGGCGACGAGCGCCCCTCGGATCGCGGCGCCGTCAACGTCCACGGGGTGCTCGACCAGGTGAAGCGCTCGGCGCAGTCGGGCTTCGCGCGGCACATCCGGTTCATCGAGACCTACGACCCATCGCTGCCGCCGGTGCTCGGCAACCGCGACCAGCTGATCCAGGTGATCCTGAACCTCGTGAAGAACGCCGCCGAGGCGATCGGCCCGGACGCGGTCGAGGGCGAGATCACCCTGTCGACCGCCTTCCGCACCGGCCTGCGCCTGCAGGTTCCGGGCTCCCGCGAGCGGGTCAGCCTGCCGATCGAGGTGGCGGTGCGCGACAACGGCCCGGGCATCTCGGCCGACCTGCTGCCCGACCTGTTCGACCCGTTCGTCACCACCAAGGCGCAGGGCTCCGGCCTGGGTCTTGCTTTGGTGGCCAAGATCGTCGGCGATCACGGCGGGATCGTCGAGTGCGATCCCGCCCCGCGCCGCACGGCGTTCCGCATCCTTCTGCCGATGTCGAGTGCCCGGGACGGGCGCGAATCGGCGGTCGATCCGTGATGTCGATCCCCGAATCCGGCCCCCCGTCGGAGGTCTGAGTAGAGAGTCATGCCGAACGGCCACATCATCGTCGCCGACGACGACGCCGCCATCCGCACCGTGCTGAACCAAGCGCTGTCCCGGGCGGGCTACGAGGTCCGCTCGACGGGCAACTGCGCCACCCTCTGGCGCTGGGTCGCGCAGGGGGAGGGCGACCTCGTCATCACCGACGTGGTCATGCCCGACGAGAACGTGTTCGACCTGCTGCCGCGCATCAAGCGGGTGCGGCCGGAGCTGCCGATCATCGTGATGAGCGCGCAGAACACCTTCATGACGGCGATCCGCGCCTCGGAGCGGGGCGCCTACGAGTACCTGCCGAAGCCCTTCGACCTGAAGGAGCTGATCGCCATCGTGGGCCGGGCGCTCTCGCGCCCCCGCGGCGCGGCGCCGGCCGGGGCGCCCCCCGAGAACGAGGACATCCCGCTGGTCGGCCGCTCGCCGGCCATGCAGGAGATCTACCGGGCGCTCGCCCGGCTGATGCCGACCGACCTCACCGTGATGATCACCGGCGAGTCGGGCACCGGCAAGGAGCTGGTCGCCCGCGCGCTGCACGATTACGGCCGCCGCCGCACCGGCCCGTTCGTGCCGGTCAACATGGCGGCGATCCCGCGCGACCTGATCGAGTCCGAGCTGTTCGGCCACGAGAAGGGCGCGTTCACGGGGGCGCTCCAGCGCTCCGCCGGCCGGTTCGAGCAGGCCGAGGGCGGCACGCTGTTCCTCGACGAGATCGGCGACATGCCCATGGAGGCGCAGACCCGGCTGCTGCGCGTGCTCCAGCAGGGCGAGTACACGACGGTGGGCGGGCGGGTCCCGATCCGCACCAACGTCCGGATCATCGCGGCCACCAACAAGGACCTGCGGGTCTCGATCCAGCAGGGCATCTTCCGCGAGGACCTGTTCTTCCGCCTCAACGTCGTGCCGCTGCGGCTTCCGGCCCTGCGCGAGCGCTCCGAGGACGTGCCGGACCTCGTCCGCCACTTCTTCGTGCTGGTCGAGCGCGAGGGCCTGACCCGGAAGACCCTCGACGGCGACGCCATGGAGCGGCTGAAGCGCTACCGCTGGCCCGGCAACGTCCGCGAGCTCGAGAACCTCGTCCGGCGGCTCGCCGCCCTCTACCCGCAGGAGACGATCACCGGCCCGGTGATCGAGGCCGAGCTCGACACGCTGCCGCTGGCGACACCCGCGGCGCCGGCCGCCAACGGCGCCGCCCGCAAGGCCAACGGCGAGTCGGAGACCCTGTCCAGCGCGGTGGAGCGCCACCTCTCGGACTACTTCTCCGGCTATCGCGACACGCTGCCGCCCCCCGGGCTGTATCACCGGATCCTGCGGGAGATCGAAGGCCCGCTGATCGGCGCGGCGCTCGCCGCCACCCGCGGCAACCAGATCCGGGCCGCGGAGCTGCTCGGCGTCAACCGCAACACCCTGCGCAAGAAGGTCCGCGACCTCGACCTGCAGGTCTTCCGGACGGCGCGGTAGGGCGATCCCAGGCCGATCCGGCCAAGATCCCTCATCCCGAGGCGCCCGACGCGCCTCGCGATGAGGTCCGAAACGGGATGAGCGCGCTCCGGCCCGCTCTCAGCGGCCCGGCAGGATCGGGTCGCCGCGCATCAGCGCGTGCAGCCGCTCCGTGTCGAACCCGTTGGGGATGCTGGGCACGGCCGGCTTCGGCGCCGGTGCGGCCTTCGCCGGAAGCGGGATCGACCCCGTCGCCGACGGCTCGGCCTGGGCGGCACGGACCACCGGCGCCGGCGCCAGATGGGCGAGCCGGTCGGCGCTGACGAGGGCGACGGTCGCCGTCGAGACGAGGACGAGGACGGCGCCGAGGAGGGAACGCAGGATACGCAAGCGACCACCCGGGACGCGACTTGAGACGGCAACAGATTTACGGCGCGGCCGTTAACGAAGCCCCACTCCAAGTCTTCGGGAGGCGATATTGACCAACGTCCAGGCCACCGCGAGCGACAGCCCGTTCATCCAGGGCCGCAACGCGCGCCTCTACGGGAAGCCCGTGAGCGAATGCCCCTATCCGGAGGGCTCCCAGGAGCGCGCCGCGTGGATGGAGGCCTACGAGGAGGCCGTGGTCTCGGATCCGCCCGAGAAGCCGTGACGGCGGAAAACGCGGCGGCCCGGCACTGCGAGCCCGCGCGTCCGGCTTGACCTCGCCGGGCGCGGCGCGCTTCGTGCGGTGCACCGCAACGCGATCTCCGAGCCTCGATGTCCCTGAAGCCCTCGCCCGACGCCACGCAGACCTTCGCGCCCGCGACGCGCCTCGTCCACGCGGGCCGCGACCCGGGCGAGCAGCACGGCTTCGTGAACACGCCGATCTACCGCGGCTCCACGGTCCTCTACCCGACCTACGACGCGATCAAGAACCGGCGCGGGCGCTACAATTACGGCACCTCGGCGACGCCCACCATGGACGCGCTGACGGGGGCCTGGACGGAACTCGCCGGCGCCGCCGGCACTGTCGTGACGCCCTCGGGCCTGGCGGCGCTCACCGTCGCGCTGATGGCCGCGGTGTCGGCGGGCGACCACCTCCTCGTCACCGATTCCGCCTACCGGCCGACCCGCCAGTTCTGCGACGGCGTGCTGGCGCGCTACGGCGTCGAGATCACCTACTACGACCCGGTCATCGGCGCCGGCATCGCGGAACTGATGCGCCCGAACACCCGGGCCGTGCTGGTCGAGGCGCCCGGATCTCAGAGCTTCGAGATGCAGGACATCCCGGCTATCGCCGAGGTGGCGCACGCCCACGATGCCTGCGTGATCATGGACAATACCTGGGCGACGCCGCTGCTGTTCCCGCCGCACGCGCGCGGTGTCGACATCGCGGTCGAGGCCGGCACCAAGTACCTGAGCGGCGGCTCGGACCTGCTGATCGGCCTGACCTCCGCGAATGCCCGGTACTACCCGGCCGTGCGCCGCACCTTCGACCATTTCGCCATGTGCGCCGGCGCCGAGGACATCTTCCTGGCGCTGCGCGGCCTGCGGACGATGAACCTGCGGCTGCGCGAGCACGGCCGCGCCGGGCTGGAGATGGCCCAGTGGTTCCAGGCGCGGCCCGAGGTGCTGCGGGTGCTCCATCCCGGCCTGCCGGAGGATCCGGGCCACGCGATCTGGAAGCGCGACTTCGCGGGCGCCTCCGGTCTGTTCGGGGTGATCCTCAAGCCGGTGCCCGAGGCGGCGGTGGCGGCCATGCTCGACGGGCTGCAGCTCTTCGGGATGGGCTTCTCCTGGGGCGGCTTCGAGAGCCTCGTGATCCCGTTCGACTGCGCGGGCTACCGGACCGCGACCCGGTGGGCCCCCGGCGGACCGGCGCTCCGCTTCCACATCGGCCTCGAGGACACCGCCGATCTCAAGGCCGACCTCGACGCCGGCTTCGCGCGCCTCCGGGCGGCGTCGTAGGGCGGTCCCGTCCACGACAGGCGGGGACCGGCGAACCTCAGGGCCGGGACCCGCGGCGGGAGCGGCGCCACATCCGCGCATCGTGATGTGCGCGCGCGCCGTCGCGACCGGCGACGGCACCGCCGTATTTGACCTCGCGCCGTGTTCCTGATTGACCGGCCCGGCATGACCACGAGCCTCTCCGCCGGCGGCGCGCCGCGCCTTGCCCCCGTCGACCGGATCGGCCGCGGGCTCGACGCGCTGAGCCTCACCCACGGCAGGGCCGCCGCCGCCCTGCTGGCGCTGTGCCTGCTCCTGTTCCTGCCGGGCCAGATCTCGCTGCAGCCGATGGACCGGGACGAGCCCCGCTTCGCCCAGGCCTCGAAGCAGATGCTGGAGAGCGGCGACCTCGTGGATATCCGCTTCCAGGGCGAGGCGCGGCACAAGAAGCCGGTGGGGATCTACTGGGCGCAGGCCGCCGCCGTGGCGGCCGGCGAGGCGCTGGGCGTGCCCAGCGCCCGCACCCAGATCGCCCTGTACCGCATCCCGTCGCTGATCGGCGCCGTCGCCTCGGTCCTGCTCGCCTACTGGGGGGCGCTCGCCTTCCTGCCCCGACGGTCGGCGCTACTCGCCGCCGCCCTCTACGGCGCCTGCCTGATGCTCTCGGCCGAGGCCCACCTCGCCAAGACGGACGCGCTGCTCGCCGCCTGCGCCACCGCGAGCCTCGCCGCGCTCGCCCGCGCGTGGCTGGCGCCGCGGGACGGCAGGCCGGTCTCGGGGCCGACCTTCGCGGCGTTCTGGCTCGGCATGGCGGTCGGGATCCTGGTGAAGGGGCCGATGGTGCCACTCTTCGTCGCGCTGCCGGCGCTCGGCCTGTCGCTCGTCGCGCGGTCCGGCCGCTGGCTGCTGCCCCTGCGGCCGTGGCCGGGCCTCGCTCTGACGCTCCTGCTGGTGGCGCCCTGGTTCGCGGCGATCGCCTGGAAGAGCGGCGGCGCGTTCTACGCCGAGGCGGTCGGGCACGACATGCTCGGCAAGGTCGGCGGGGTGGCCGAGCGGCACTGGGGACCGCCCGGAGCCTACGCGCTCGTGTTCTTCGCGACCTTCTGGCCCGGGGCGGCCTTCGCCGCCATGAGCCTGCCCTTCGCGTGGCGGGCGCGGCGGGAGCCCGCCGTGATCTTCCTGATCGCCGCGGTGCTGCCGGCCTGGCTGATCTTCGAGGCGGTGCCGACCAAGCTGCCCCACTACGTGCTGCCGCTGATGCCCTGGCTCGCGATCCTGACCGTGCTGGCGCTGAACCGGGGCGCGCTGGACCCGCGCCTGCGGGGCGCCCGCCTGACTGCCCTGCTGCTGCCGGCGATCCCGGTCGCCCTGACCCTCGGCCTCTGCCTCGCCGGCTGGCGCCTCGACGCCCACACGATCCCGTGGCCGGCCCTCCCGCTGCTCGCCGTGGCCTGCGCAGTCGCATTCCTGGCCTGGCTCGCCTTCGCGCACGGGTCGGCCGAGCGCGCGCTCGTCCTCGGCGTGCTGGCCTCCGCCCTGCTCGGGCCCGCGGTGCTCGGCGTGGCGCAGCGCTCGCTGCCGGCCCTGAAGGTCTCGCCGCGGCTCGCGGCCCTGCGCGAGCGGATGCCCTGCCCGAACCCGCTCGTGGCGAGCCTCGGCTACCGCGAGCCGAGCCTCGTCTTCCTCGTCGGCACCGGCCTCGCCCTGCCGCCCGACGGCGCCGCCGCCCGATCTTTCCTCGAGGGCGGCGGCTGCCGCCTGCTCTTCGTGGAATCCCGGGACCGCGACGATTTCAACGCGGCCTGGCCGGTGGGACGCGGCGCGCCCGCGCCCCTTGCGGAGGTCGAGGGCTTCAACCTCAACACCGGCCGCCGGGTCTTCGTGACGGCCTACGCGGTGGCGCCGTGAGCGGATCCCCCCATCTCAGCGTCGTCGTTCCGGTCAAGAACGAGGCCGGCAACATCGCGCCCCTGGTGGCCGAGATCGAGGCCGCCTGCGCGGGCCTCGCCTTCGAGCTGATCTACGTGGATGACGGCTCCACCGACGGCACGCCGGCGGCCCTGGCGGCGGCCCGGGCGGGGCGCCCCTGGCTGCGGGTGCTGCGCCACGCGCGGAGCGGCGGCCAGTCGGCGGCGGTGCGCAGCGGCGTCCTGGCGGCCCGCGGCGGGATCGTCGCGACCCTCGACGGCGACGGCCAGAACGATCCGGCCTTCATCCCCGCGCTGCTCGCGGCCCTGGAGGCGGCGGGACCGTCGGCCGGCCTCGCCCAGGGCCAGCGGCGCGGCCGCAAGGACGGCCGCTTCAAGATGCTCCAGTCCCGGATCGCCAACGGCGTGCGCGGGCGGATCCTCAACGATTCCACCCGCGACACCGGCTGCGGTCTGAAGGTCTTCCGCCGCGCCGTGTATCTCAGGCTGCCGTACTTCGACGCCCTGCACCGGTTCATGCCGGCCCTGGTCGCCCGCGAGGGCTTCGCGGTCGTCCACCGCGACGTGGTCGACCGGCCGCGGCTGACGGGCGTGTCCAATTACGGCCTGTTCGACCGCCTCTGGGTGGGGCTTCTGGATCTCGCCGGCGTCTGGTGGCTGATCCGGCGCAAGCGCGCGGACCCGCGGCCCGAGGAGATCGCCGGCCCCGCCGGCGCGCCGGCGGAGCCGCCGGCCGGCCAACCCGCGGACCAGGACGTCGGATGCTGATCCAGCTCGCCCACGATCTGCCGGCCTATTTCTACGACGTGTTCGTCACCCGGCTCGACTTCTGGCTGGTGTTCGGAATCGTCGCCCAGGTGGTGTTCGGATCGCGCTTCATCCTGCAATGGATCGCCAGCGAGCGGGCCGGGCGGAGCGTGATGCCGCTGTCGTTCTGGTTCCTGTCGATCCTCGGCGGGATGATGACGCTGGTCTACGGGTTCGTGCGCCGCGAGCCGGTGATCATCATCGGCCAGAGCCTCTCCACCGGCATCTACCTGCGCAACCTCGCGCTGATCTTCCGCGAGCGGCGGAGGAAGCGGGGCGCCGCATGACACGGACGCCGCTGCCCGCCTTCTACGACGACCTCGACGCCACCTTCGCGGAGCTGTGGCGGCTGCTGGCGGACGGGGCCGCCCGTGGCCGTGGCGGCTTCCACCTGCCGACTCTGGCGACGCTCGGGGCCGACGGCGGGCCGCGGCTGCGCACCGTGGTCCTGCGCGCCGCCGACCCGGTCGAGGGGACGCTCCGGTTCCACTGCGACCGCCGCTCCGACAAGGCCGCCGAGATCCTGGCCGATCCGGCCTGCGCCCTCGCCGCCTACGACGCGGCCGCGAAGATCCAGATCCGCGTCGAGGGTCGCGCCGCGCTGCACACCGACGACGCTCTGGCCGAGGCGGCCTGGACCGGATCCCGGGCGATGAGCCGGGTCTGCTACGGGGCCGAGCCCGGCCCCGGCACGGCGCTTCCGGCGGGGGACGCCTACAGCCTGCCGGACGAGACCGCGGCCGCGACGCTCGGCCGGCCGCACTTCGCCGCCGTTCTGGTCCGGGCCGAGCGGCTGGATTTCCTCTATCTCGACCGCCGCGGACACCGCCGGGCCGCCTGGCATCGGCTGGCCGGCGGGTGGTCCGGTGGCTGGATCGCGCCGTAGCCGGAGCGCCGTCCGCGAGCCGGGCCGCCCCGGGGTCGGCCCGCCGGTCCGGATGGCAGCCCTGCACCGCCCGGTCTGTCGCGATCGGGCCGTCCGGGCTAAAGCCCGCGGACCCGGCCGCCCATCCGGGTCGACCGGGAGGACTCCGTGGGCCTCGTCTACGCGCTCGCCGCCTACCTGAGCTGGGGCCTCGTGGTCCCGGTGCATTTCCGGATGCTCGGGGCCTACACGCCGTACCACATCCTGTCGGAGCGGATCGTCTGGTCGAGCGTGTTCGCCGGCGCGCTGGCGCTGATCCTGGCGGCCCGCCACCGCCTCAACCTGCCGCTGCCGCTCCGGAAGCGCCACGCGCTGCTGGTGCTCTCGGCGGCGATGATCGGCGTGAACTGGCTGCTCTACCTCTACGCCGTCAGCGGGGGTCACCTGCTCGACGCGAGCCTCGGCTACTACATCAATCCCCTGGTGAGCGTGGCCTTCGGCCGGGTGGTGCTGGGCGAGCGCCTGCGGCCGGCGCAGGCCGTCGCGATCGGCATCGCCGCGACGGGCGTCGCCGTCGCGGTGGTGTGGGCCGGGGAACTGCCCCTGATGTCGCTGTCGCTGGCGGTGAGCTTCGCCCTCTACGGGCTCGCCCGAAAGATCGTCGGCGTCGACGCGCTGGTCGGCTTCCTGGCCGAGACCCTGCTGCTGCTGCCGGCGGCGATCGTCTGGCTCGTCCTGTCGCCCGAGCCGTTCCTGCCGGCCGCGCCGGGGGACCGTGCCCTGCTGATGCTGACGGGGCTGACCACCGCGCTGCCGCTGATCTGGTTCGCCGCGGCGGCGGTGCGCCTGCGGCTCACCACCCTGGGCCTCCTGCAGTACGTGGCGCCGACCTGCCTGCTCGTCCTGAGCGTCCTCGTCTACGGCGAGCGCGTCGAGCCGCATCGGGCGCTGATGCTCGCGCTGATCTGGGTGGCGCTCGCGCTCTACACGATCGACGCCCTGCGGTTTCGCCGGCCGCCGGCTCCCGCGGCCCCGCGGTCGGATCCGGACGCGATGCGTGTATAAGGAATACTGGTTCGAGCCGCCGCGGGGCGGGTGACGGGACAGCGTCGGGTCGATGAGCGAGACTGAGAGCGGCCCAGGATCCGTCACGGAGGCCGATTACCGCAACCTCGCCGAGACGCTGCCGCAGCTCGCCTGGATCGCCGAGGCCGACGGCACCATCGTCTGGTACAATCAGCGCTGGTACGACTACACGGGCACCTCCCTCGACGAGATGCGGGGCTGGGGCTGGCGCACGGTCCACCACCCGGACCACGTCGCGTCGGTGACCGAGCGCTACCGCGCCGCGATCACGCTGGGCCGGTCCTGGGAAGACACGTTCCCGCTGCGCGGCCGCGACGGGAGCTACCGCTGGTTCCTGTCGAAGGCGCTGCCCCACCGGGACGGATCCGGGCGGATCCTGCGTTGGTACGGGACCAACACCGACATCACCGTCCGCCGCGCGGTCGAGGAGCGCCTGCGCCATTCCGAGCAGCGCTTCCGGGCGCTGGTGGACGCCTCGGCGGCGGTGATCTGGAACACGGACGCGGCGGGCGAACTGATGCCGCCGCAGGTCCGGTGGAGCACCTATACCGGCCAGACCGAGGAGGCCTACCAGGGCTGGGGCTGGCTGGACGCCGTCCATCCCGACGACCGGGGCCACGCGGCCGATGCCTGGGCGGCCTGCGTGGAGGCGCGCGCGACCTACGAGGTCGAGTACAGGCTGCGCCGGCACGACGGGGCTTGGCGCGCCATGGAGGTGCGCGGCGTGCCGGTCCTCGCCGAGGACGGCTCCCTGCGGGAATGGGTCGGCACCTGCGTCGACGTCACCGAGCGCAAGGAGGCCGAGGAGGCGGTGGAGCGCGCCCGACAGGCCGCCGAGGCGGCCAACCGGGCGAAGAGCCAGTTCATCGCCAACATGAGCCACGAGCTGCGCACCCCGCTCTCGGCGGTGATCGGCTACTCCGAGATGCTCGGCGAGGAGTTGGAGGATATCGGCCAGGCCGCCCTCCTGCCGGACCTGCGCAAGATCGAGGCGGCCGCCCGCCACCTGCTGTCGCTGATCAACGACGTCCTCGACATATCGAAGATCGAGGCCGGGCGCATGACCGCCTCGGCCGAGACCTTCACGGTGGCCGACCTGCTCCGGGACGTCACCGACTCCACCGGCTCCCTGGTCGAGAAGAAGGGCAACCGCTTCGTCCTCGACGCCGGCGCGGCGGGCGAGGCCGGCCTCGGGTCCATGCACCAGGACCAGACCAAGATCCGCCAGTGCCTGCTGAACCTGATCGGCAACGCCGCGAAGTTCACCGAGCGGGGGACGATCACCCTGACGGTGCGGCGGCACCGGGACGCGGGGGCCGACTGGCTGTCCTTCGCGGTCGCCGACACCGGCATCGGCCTGACCGAGGCCCAGATCGACCGCCTGTTCGAGCGCTTCGTCCAGGCCGACGATTCGACCACCCGGCAGTTCGGCGGGACGGGCCTCGGGCTCGCCATCACCCGCGCGTTCTGCCGGACGATGGGCGGCGATATCGGCGTCGCCAGCACCCCGGGCGCGGGCGCGACCTTCACGATCCGCCTGCCCGCGACGCTGCGGCCCGAGGACGCGCCGCCGACGGAGGCCGAGGCGCACGCGCCGGTGGAGCCCCACGAGGAGCACGAGACGGTGCTGCTGGTCGACGACGACCCGGCCGCCCGGGAGCTGCTCCAGCGCTTCCTGGAGCGCGAGGGCTTCCACGTCCGCACCGCCAACGACGGCCGCGCCGGCCTGACGCTCGCCCGGGCCCTGAAGCCGCGGGCGATCCTGCTCGACGTCGAGATGCCGCGCATGGACGGCTGGGCGGTCCTGCACGCGGTCCGCAACGACCCCGACCTCGCCGGGACGCCGGTGATCATGACCTCGGTGGTGGCCGAGCAGGGGCTCGGCCAGGCGCTCGGCGCCACCGACTACTTCGTCAAACCGATCGACTGGGACCGGCTCAAGGGCCTGATGGAGCGCTACCGGCCCGCGGCGCCGAACGAGGCGCGGGTCCTCGTGGTCGACGACGACGCGGATGCCCGGGAGCGCCTGCGCCGGTCGCTCGGCCGCGAGGGCTGGACCGTCGACGAGGCGGAGAACGGCCGGATCGCCCTGGAGCGGGTCAGCCAGGCGCGGCCGAGCCTGATCCTGCTCGACCTGATGATGCCCGAGATGGACGGGTTCGGCTTCCTGCGGGCGCTGCGGTCGCGGCCCGACGGCGACGTGCCCGTGGTGGTGCTCACCGCCAAGGAGGTCACGGCGGCCGAGAAGGAGAGCCTGAACCGGCAGGCCGACCGGGTGATCGCCAAGGGCTCCATGAGCCTCGCGGAGATCGGCCGGCAACTGCGCGTCCTCTACGCGCGTTCGGCGACCGAGCCGGTGCCGGGGCAGCTCCAGGGATTGCTGGATCGGCTGGCCGAGAAGGACGCGGGAGAACCACGATGAGCGCGGACGGGATCGATCCGGAGAAGGCGGTGGCCATCCGGCTGCGGGCGCGGCTCGCGGTGGTGGAGCGGGCGGCGTGGTTCGGCTTCGTCCACGCGATGAAGACCAGGCCGGTCGAGACCGAGGCCTACATCGCCTCGGAGCGGGCGCGCTGCACGGACGGGTTCGGCAGCGGCGCCTGGGCCAAGGACCTCACCGACGCCGAGCGGACGATGCTCGCCGAGGAGGTCGACAGCGGGCTGGCGCAGCTGCTGGAGGATGCCCGCGCCGAGCTGTGAGGCTCGGCCGGCGGCGCAGAGCTGGTCCGCGCGTCCCGATGGCAACGAAAGACGATCTCCCGCTTTGACGGCGTGACGTCGACGGGACGACGTCGCCGAGGCGCCCATGCTGTACGAACTCGCGACCCTCTCGTGCCCGCTGCTCGCGGTGGGTCAGGTCTCGGCCGGCGTCGAGGCCTGGCTGGACGATCCCGACGCCAAGGGCGAGCTGGTCGGCTGCTGGCGCACCGAGATCGGGACGCTGGGGCGCCTGATCGTGCTGCGCGGCTTCGCGGCGCCCGAGGACATGACCGCCGAGCGCCGGCGCGCCCTGCTCAGCGCCAACCCGTTCAACGCCGGGCACGTGATCACCGCGCTGGAGATGGACAGCTACGCCCCGTTCCCCTTCCTGCCGCCGATCCGGACGGGCGACCGGGGCGGGGTGTACGAGATCCGGACCTATCGCCAGAAGCCGGGGGGCCTGCCGCCGACCCTCGCGGCCTGGGAGGCCGCGATCGAGCCGGCACGCGCCTACACGCAGCACCTCGTCGTCAACATGTACGCCCTCGACGGCGCGCCGCGCATCACGCACATCTGGGGTTTCCGCAGCCTGGAGGAGCGGGCCGCGCTGCGAGCCCGCGCCTACGAGGCGGGAATCTGGCCGCCGAAGGGCGGCCCGGACCAGATCGCCGAGGCGACCGCGACGATCGCGCTCCCTCAGGGGCGCTCGCCCCTGCGCTGACCGCCATCCGTCGAGAGCCGCAACCCGCGCTGGCGCCACCCCAGGGGGCGGCGCCAGCGCCGTCACTCAGCGGCGGCAGACGCCCCGCGGGCCGCGATAGAGGCCGGGCGGGCAGCCGCGGGGAGCGCCGGTGATGGCGCGGCGGATCGCACCGCGCGGGCCGCGATTCAGGCGGCAGCCGCCGTAGGCCCCGCGATGGGCGCCGAACCCGCAGCCGCCGCGGACGAGGGTGACGGCGGCGTCGCCGCCGGTCAGCGGTGCCACGGGCATCGCCTGGGCTCCGCCGGCGAACAGGGCGACGGACGCGGCGACGATCAGGCCGGTCATTCTCATGAGGTTCTCTCCCGCTGGGCACTCGGCGCGGCCCCGGGCGATCCGGACCGCGTCACGGCCTCCGGCCGCGGCCGGTAACCCCGTGCCCGCGGCATCGTTCCGCGCGCGGGCGGGGCCGCCGATCAGGCGCCGAACAGGTCGCGCCAGGCCGGTGGAAGCCCCGTGCCGGCCAGGGGCGGCGACGGCGCGTGTCCGGGCAGGCTCGTCGCCGAGAACACGCCGCGGGCCACCGCCCGGGCCAGGACGCGCGCGGCGACGTCGCCGAGGCGGGCGAGGTCGACCACCGGTTCGGCGAGGGGCACGGCGCCGGTCGCCGCGGCGAAGACCAGGTCGCCGTCGAGGGGCGTGTGCGCCGGCACGAGCGCGCGGGCGAGTCCGTCCTGCGCGGCCACCGCGAGGCGCCGGCACTGCGCCTTGGTCAGCGCCGCGTCGGTCGCCACCACGGCCAGCGTCGTGGCGGCGCCCGGCAGCGCCCGGGCCGGGAAGGCGAGGGCCTCCGGCGGCACCCGGACCGGCGCGCCGAGACCACCGAACTCGTCGCCCTCTTCGAAGGGCGCCGCCCAGAAATGCGGCCCGGCGCCGATCGTCGCGTTGCCGAAGGCGTTCACGGCCGCGAGCGCCCCGACCCGGAAGCCCGTTCCCGGCACCTGCGCCGAGGCGGATCCGATCCCGCCCTTCAGTCGCCCGGTGCGCGCGCCTGTCCCGGCCCCGACCGAGCCGAGGGCGAAATTCTCCGCCGCGGCCGCGGCGGCCTGAAAGCCCAGCTCGCGATAGGGCGGATAGCGGCCCCAGGCCTTGTCCCCGCCGTTGGGGAGATCGAACAGGACCGCCCCGGGGACGATGGGCACCCGCATGGCGCCGACCGGGAAGCCGCGCCCGGCCTCGGCGAGCCACGCCGCCACGCCCGCCCCCGCGTCGAGGCCGAAGGCCGAGCCCCCGGAGAGCACGAAGGCGTCGACCCGCTCCACGGTGCGCTCGGGATCGAGCAGGTCGGTCTCGCGGGTGCCCGGCCCGCCGCCGCGCACGTCGACCGCGGCGATGGCCGGCTCATCGAACACGATCGCGGTGACGCCGCTGGCGAGCCGCAGGTCGGTGGCGTGGCCGACCCGCAGGCCGGGAATGTCGGTGATGCGATTCTGCGGCATGGACCGAGCTTGCCACGCCGCGTCATCGCCGCAAATCCGGCCGGGGCCGTTGACCGTCGGCCGGGGTTTCCCAGGTTGGCAGACGGCACAGCGCGTCGAGGAGCACGGCATGGACGTCGGATTCATCGGAATGGGGCGGATGGGTCGCGCCATGGCGGCCAATCTCGCGCGGGCCGGCCACGCGGTCCGCGCCTGGAACCGCTCGCCGGAGGCCGCGCGCGGCATCGACGGCGTCACCCCGGTGGCGAGCGCCGCCGAGGCCTTCGCCGGGGACGCCGTGATCACCATGCTGGCCGACGACGCGGCGCTCGAGGCCGTGATCGTGGCCGGCGGCCTCCTCGACCGGCCGGAGCGCCCCGGCCTGCATATCGGGATGAGCACGGTCTCGGTGGCCCTGGCGAAGCAGCTCGCCGCCGTCCACGCGCGGGCCGGCGTCCCCTACGTCTCGGCCCCGGTCTTCGGGCGGCCGGACGTGGCGGAGGCCGGGAAGCTCAACATCGTTGCGGCGGGAGAGGGAGCCCTCATCGACCGCGCCGGCCCACTCCTCGACGCGATGGGCGCCAGGACCTGGCGCTTCGGCGACGACCCGACGCGGGCGAACGCCGTCAAGCTCGCCGGCAACTTCATGCTGATCTCGGCGATCGAGGCCATGGCCGAGGCCTGCGCCCTGACGGAGGGCCACGGCGTCCCGGGCGCCGAGTTCCTCGACCTGATGACCAACACGCTGTTCGCCTCGCCGGTCTACAAGGGCTACGGCGCCTCGATCGCGCAGAACCGCTACGAGCCGCCGGGCTTCATCCTCAGGCTCGGGGCCAAGGACGTGCGGCTCGCCCTGCAGGCGGCCGAGGGCGCCGGGGTGCCGATGCCCTTCGCCAGCGTGCTGCGGGACGGTCTCATCGAGGCGATCAGCCACGGCGACGGCGAGAAGGATCTGGCGGCGCTCGCCCGCGTCTCCGCCCGGCGCGCAGGGCAGGGTTGAAATCTGCGGCAATGGCTCGCCTTTCTGGCGAACCTTAACCCGTCATTTCAACCTCACGACAGAGTGTCCGGCCGGCTATAGGCACGGATACCAATAGATGCGCACACATTCCTATTCGCTGCGCAGGATGACTCTGTCGACGAAAGTCATCCTGCTGGCGATGCTCGCCGTGACACTCACCGCCGGCGCCATCTGGATTACGGTCTCGCGACAAACTTGGTCGCAGATGGAGGCGCGCCAGCGCACCAACGGCGAGCGCAACCTGAGAACTCTGGCGCTCGTCCTGGCGGCGCGGGTCGAGGGCGCGGCGGCGGATCTCGACGGCGCGCGCGTCGCCCGGGTGTCGACGCCGAGCCTGTCGGGCTTCGCCGATGCCCGCGTCGTGGACGACGCCGTCGCCTACTCGGGCGGCCTGGCGACGGTGTTCAGCTACGAGCCCGCCTCCGACAGCTTCGTACGGCGCCAGACCACCGTGCGCCGGGAGGACGGGACCCGCGCGGTCGGCACGGCGCTCGCCGCCGACAGCCCGGCCCAGGCCGCGATCCGCGCCGGGCGAACCTACGAGGGGCCGGCGACCCTTTTCGGGCGGCGCTACCACACGGTGTACCAGCCGACGGTCGACGCCGCCGGCAAGGTGAACGGCATCCTATTCGTCGGTCTGCCGATCGAGATGTACTTCGACGCCCATGCCCAGACGATGACGAGCCTCAGCGTCGCCGCCCTGGTCATCGCGGTGCT
The DNA here is from genome assembly GCF_053345595.1 of Methylobacterium sp. D54C. Taxonomy (NCBI): domain Bacteria; kingdom Pseudomonadati; phylum Pseudomonadota; class Alphaproteobacteria; order Hyphomicrobiales; family Methylobacteriaceae; genus Methylobacterium; species Methylobacterium sp. D54C. The sequence continues at coordinate 256,657 of NZ_JBKFAK010000005.1, read as the reverse complement.
GGCCTGCGCCCTCGTCGGGCTGGCGGCGGCGCGACTGTTCCGGCCCTTCGCGACGATCGCCGCGCGGATCGAGGCCCTCGCGGCCGGCGACCTGGACTCGGCGATCCCCCACGCGGCGCGCGGCGACGAGATCGGCACGGTGGCGCGCGCCCTCGAGGTGCTGCGCGTCTCCGGCCTGCGGACCCGGGAACTCGAGAGCCTGCAGAGCGCGGGCGCGGCCGACGAGACGCGGCGGCGGGCCGCGCTCGACCGCGCCATCGAGGCGTTCCGGGGCCAGATCGTCCGCCTAAAGGACGCGCTGACCGCCAGCACCGGCGCGATGCGCGCCCGGGCCGGCGAGATGGCGGCCAGCTCCGCCGAGGCGGAGGCCGCCGTCGCCGAGACCGAGCGCGGCTCGCACGAGACCTCCGCCAGCGTCCAGACCGTCGCGAGCGCCGCCGAGGAGCTCTCCGCCTCCATCGCGGAGATCGGAACCCAGCTCGACCAGGCCGAGGCCCTGGTGGCCACGGCCGCCGCGGAGTCGGACGCTATGAACGCCGAGATCGGCGAGCTCGCCGAGGCCGCAGGGCGCATCGGCGCGGTGGTCGGGCTGATCCGCCAGATCGCCGAGCAGACCAACCTGCTGGCGCTCAACGCCACGATCGAGTCCGCCCGGGCCGGCGCCGCCGGCAAGGGCTTCGCCGTGGTGGCCGCGGAGGTGAAGGCGCTGGCGTCGCAGACCGCGCGGGCGACCGAGGAGATCGGCAGCCAGATCGCCGGCGTGCAGGCCTCGACGACGGCGGCCGTGGCGGCCATCGGCCGGATGGGCGAGCGGATGCGGGCGGTCAGCGCCACCACGGGTGGGATCGCGTCGGCGGTCTCGGCCCAGGGCGCGGCCACCGCCGAGATCTCCCGCAACGTCGCCGACACGGCCGGCGCCACCGAGGCCATCGCGGGCGGCCTGACCACGGTCGCCGGCGCCGCGCGGCGCTCGGCCCGCATGGCCGCCACGGTCACCGAGGCGGCTCAGACCGTCGACGCGGTCGCGGCCGACCTCGAGGGCGAGATCGAGCGCTTCCTCGGTCAGGTCGCGGCCTGAGCCCTCAGAGCCCGTAGCGGGCGAAGGCCGCGCGCTCCGCGAACGCGGCCATCGCCCCCTCGGCCAGGTCGATCCCGCCCGGCGCGCCGCCCCGGCGCAGGATGCGGGAGAGCAGGCCGCCGCGCGCCTCGGCGACGAGGCGCAGGTCGACCTTCTCGCCGAAGCGCGCGCGCATCGCGGTGCGCACGTCGCCCAGGGCGTCGACGAGGCCGAGGGGCAGCGCCTGCCGCCCGGTCCAGACCGCGCCGGTGAACAGGTTCTCGGACGTCGACAGGCCCGGGCGCCGGGCCGTGACGAGGCCGGTGAACAGGTCCTGCACGTCGGCCTGGATGCGCTTCAGGCGCTCCACGTCGGCGGGATCCTCCGGGCGGAACGGGTCGAGCATCGACTTCGCCTCGCCCTGCGTGTGCACCCGCCGCTCGACGCCGAGCTTCTCCAGGAGGCCGTGGAAGCCGAAGCCGGCGGAGACCACGCCGATCGAGCCGACGATCGAGGTCGGGTCGGCGACGATCTCGTCGGCCGCGCAGGCGATCATGTAGCCGCCGGAGGCCGCGACATCCTCCACGAAGGCGATCACCGGCACGCCCTTCTCCTCGGCCAGCGCCCGGATGCGGCGGTGGATCAGGTGCGACTGCGCCGGCGAGCCGCCGGGCGAGTTGATCACCAGCGCCACCGCCTTCACCCCCGGCATCCCGAAGGCGCGCTCCAGGCTGCCCGCGACGCCCCCGATCGAGAGCCCCGGCCGCAGCGGCGAGACCGCCCCGATCGTGCCCGACAGCCGGACCACCGCGACCCGCGGGCGTCGGTCCCGGAAGCGGCGCGGGAGGAGGGCACGGAATGTGTCGGGGAACGCGAACGCCATGGGGTCTTACGCGGCTCGTCGGGAAGCCGGGCGGGAGACGGCCCGGAAGCGCCTGTCGTCGGAAACTGGGCGCTTTCCGGCCCCGCGCAAGGGCGGTGCGCGAGGGCGGCGCGTCTGCGCAGTCAGAACGGATCGAACCGTTTGCCGACCTTGGCCGTTTCAGGCGACGGCGCGAGCCTCGTGCCGGCCCGGATCCGCTGGACTCGGACGGGCGCTCACACGGGAGAGAAACGATGCGACCCTGGCCGATCCTGGTCCTCCTCGCCGCGCTGCTCGGCGGGCTGGCGAGCGCGCCCGCGCGCGCGGCGCCCCTGCCGGTCCCCGCGAGCGCCGAGGCCGCCGCGCCCGCCCCCGCGGTGCAGCAGGCCCACTGGCGCCACCGCCGCCACTGGCACCGCCGCCACCACTGGCGCCGCCACTGGCACCACCGCCGCCACCACTGGCACCGTCGCCATCACTGGCACCGGCACCACCATTTCCGCCGGCACTGGCACCGCCACCACGTCTGGCATGGCCGCCCGTACGCCCGTCCGTACGGCCACCGGCACGTCACGTTCTACTGAGCGCGGCCCTGCGCGTCCCGGCCCGATCCGGCCGGGACGCATCCCTGCCGGGACGCGCGCCGGCAGCCGCGCTGCGACCTTGCGGGCGGCCTCGGAAAACCTTATTTAACCGTCTGATATCACTGCTCTTCCGAGAGGCCGTTCCGGCGCATCGCGCGCCACCCGGGAACGACCGTGAGCACCGCCCGTCCGGGCTTCAGAACGGATACCGACTTGGCCGAGAACGATCCGACTGGCGCCGCCCCGCCCGCCAGCGACATCCGCCCCGTCTCCATCACCGACGAGATGCGCCGCTCCTACCTCGATTACGCGATGAGCGTGATCGTGAGCCGGGCGCTTCCCGACGCCCGCGACGGTCTCAAGCCGGTGCACCGGCGCATCCTCTACTCCGCCTTCGAATCCGGGCACCTGCCCGAGCGGAAATACGTCAAGTCGGCCCGCATCGTCGGCGACGTGATCGGTCTGTACCACCCGCACGGCGACCAATCGATCTACGACGCCCTCGTGCGGATGGCGCAGGACTTCTCCATGCGCCTCATGCTCATCGACGGGCAGGGCAATTTCGGCTCGGTGGACGGCGATCCGCCGGCCGCCATGCGCTACACCGAATCGCGGCTGGCCAAGCCCGCGACCGCGCTGCTCACCGACATCGACAAGAACACCGTCGATTTCGGACCGAACTACGACGAGTCGCGCGAGGAGCCGACCGTCCTGCCGGCCCGCTTCCCGAACCTGCTGGTCAACGGCGCCGGCGGCATCGCGGTCGGCATGGCGACCAACATCCCGCCGCACAATCTCGGCGAGCTGATCGACGCCTGCGTGGCGCTGATCGACGACCCGGGCCTGACCATCGAGCAGCTCACCGAGATCGTGCCCGGCCCGGACTTCCCGACCGGCGGCATGATCCTCGGCCGGGCCGGCACGCGGCAGGCCTACGCGACGGGCCGCGGCTCGGTGATCATGCGCGCCAAGTCGCATGTCGAGGAGCTGCGCAAGGAGCGCGAGGCGCTGATCTTCACCGAGATCCCCTATCAGGTGAACAAGGCGACGCTCGTCGAGAAGATCGCCGAGCTGGTGAAGGAGAAGCGCGTCGAGGGCATCTCGGACCTGCGCGACGAATCCGACCGGACGGGCATGCGCATCGTCGTCGAGATCAAGCGCGACGCCATGGCCGACGTGGTGCTGAACCAGCTCTACCGGTTCACGCCGCTGCAGAGCTCCTTCGGCTGCAACATGGTGGCGCTGAACGGCGGCCGCCCCGAGCTGATGAACCTGAAGGACCTGCTCCAGGCCTTCGTGGACTTCCGCGAGGAGGTCGTCTCCCGCCGGACCAAGTTCCTCCTCGGCAAGGCGCGCGAGCGCGCCCACGTCTTGTGCGGCCTCGCGATCGCGGTCGCCAACATCGACGAGGTGATCCGCCTGATCCGGACCTCGCCGGACCCGAACACGGCCCGCGAGGCCCTGATGGCCCGCGACTGGCCGGCCCACGACATCGCGCCGCTGATCGCGCTCGTGGACGACCCGCGCCACCGCGTCGCCGAGGACGGCACCTACCGCCTGTCCGAGACCCAGGCCCGCGCCATCCTCGACCTGCGCCTGCAGCGCCTCACGGCTCTCGGCCGCGACGAGGTCGGCGACGAGCTGAAGACCCTGGCCGACGAGATCGCCGACTACCTCGACATCCTGCGCTCGCGCGCCCGCATCCAGGGCATCGTCAAGGGCGAGCTCGCCGAGGTCCGCGAGCAGTTCGCCACCCCGCGCCGGACCGAGATCGTCGATTTCGACGGCAGCGTCGAGGACGAGGACCTGATCGCCCGCGAGGACATGGTGGTGACCGTGTCGCACGCCGGCTACGTGAAGCGCGTGCCGCTCTCGACCTACCGGGCCCAGCGCCGCGGCGGCAAGGGCCGCTCCGGCATGGCGACCCGCGACGAGGATTTCGTCACCCGCCTGTTCGTGGCCAACACCCACACGCCGGTGCTGTTCTTCTCCAGCCAGGGCCAGGCCTACAAGGAGAAGGTGTGGCGCCTGCCGATGGCCGCCCCGAACGCCCGCGGCAAGGCGCTGGTGAATATCCTGCAGTTGCAGGACACCTCCGAGCGCATCACCACGATCATGCCGCTGCCCGAGGACGAGGCGTCCTGGGAGACGCTCGACGTGATGTTCGCGACCGCGCGCGGCAACGTCCGGCGCAACAAGCTCTCGGACTTCACCACGGTGAACCGCAACGGCAAGATCGCCATGAAGCTCGACCCGGGCGACCACATCGTCCACGTCGAGATCTGCCGGCCGGACCAGAACGTGCTGCTGACCACCGCTCTGGGTCAGTGCATCCGCTTCCCCGTCGAGGACGTGCGCGTCTTCAAGGGCCGCGACTCCACGGGCGTGCGCGGCATCCTGCTGGCCAAGGACGACCGGGTCATCTCGATGACCATCCTGAACGCCTTCGACGCCAGCGCCGAGGAGCGGGCCGGCTACCTGAAGATGCGCCGCGCCGTGACCGGCGAGGCCGAGGAGAACGGCGACGCGGAGCCCGAGGACGGCGCCGAGGCGGCGGCGATCTCGCTCGACCGCTACAACGAGATGGGCGCGGCCGAGCAGTACGTGCTGACCCTGTCGGAGCGGGGCTTCGGCAAGCGCTCCTCGTCGTTCGAGTACCGGACCTCGGGACGCGGCGGGAAGGGCATCACGGCGATGCGGGTCAATGCCCGCAACGGCAGCCTCGTGGCGTCCTTCCCGGTCGAGGCCTCGGACCAGATCATGCTGGTCACCGACGGCGGCCAGCTGATCCGCGTGCCGGTGGACGACATCCGCATCGTCGGCCGCGCCTCGCAGGGCGTGACGGTGTTCAACACCGCCAAGGACGAGAAGGTCGTCTCGGTGGAGCACATCGAGGGCGAGGACGAGGGCGCCGAGGCCGGTCCCGAGGGCGGCGAGGAGGCCTGAGGCGCCGCCCGGTTCCGTCCGGCGCGAAAATGCTCTAGGTCGGGTCGCGATGACCCGCACTGCCCTCTACGCCGGCTCGTTCGATCCGGTCACGAACGGCCATCTCGACGTGGTCCGCCAGGCCTGCAGGCTGGTGGACCGCCTCGTGATCGCCATCGGCGTCCACCCCGGCAAGGCCCCGCTGTTCTCCGCCGAGGAGCGGGCGGCGCTGCTGAGCGAGACCTGCGGGCCAGTGGCCCAGGCCGAGGGTGCGGCGCTGGAGATCGTTACCTTCAACGATCTCGCCGTCTCGGCCGCCCGGCGCTGCGGCGCCGCGATCTTCATCCGCGGCCTGCGCGACGGCACGGATCTCGACTACGAGATGCAGCTCGCCGGCATGAACGGCGCCATGGCGCCCGAGGTGCAGACCGTGTTCCTGCCCGCCTCGACGCAGGCCCGCCCGATCACCGCGACGCTGGTGCGCCAGATCGCCGGCATGGGGGGCGACGTCTCGCCCTTCGTGCCCGCGGCGGTCGCCGCGCGCCTCCGGCAGCGCTTCGCCGCCCATTCCTGACACCGGCCCGACCCTGGAAGGACTTCGATGAACCGACGCCACGCCCTCCTCGCGCTCGCCCTGACGCTCGGCACCGCCCAGGCGGCCCGGGCCGCCGACGCCAACACGGTCTATCTCCAGACCAAGGACGGGCGGATCACCATCGAGCTGCGGCCCGACATCGCGCCCAAGCACGTCAAGCAGATCAAGACCCTCGTCTCGCAGGGCTTCTACAACGGCCTCAAGTTCCACCGCGTCATCGACGGGTTCATGGCCCAGACCGGCGACCCGAAGGGCAACGGCACCGGCGGCTCCAGCCTGCCGAACATCCCGGCCGAGTTCACGCAGTCGGCCCAGTTCCGCCGCGGCACCGTGGGCATGGCCCGCTCGCAGGATCCGAACTCGGCGAACTCGCAGTTCTTCATCTGCCTCGGCGACGCGCCGTTCCTGAACGGCCAGTACACGATCGTCGGTAACGTCACGGACGGGCTCGACGTCCTCGACAAGATCAAGAAGGCCGCCCCGGGCGCGCCGGGCGGGGCCGTCCAGGATCCCGACAAGATCGTCAGCATGACGCTCGCCGAGAAGGCCAAGTAGCGGCCGCATGCCGGGCCGGCGCGCCGCCTCGATCCTCCTGCTGAGCTTGATCCCGGCGGCCGCCGCGGCCTATGACGGCGCGCCGTTCTACGGCTACGCCGACGAGCCCGGGGGCGGCTACCCGCTGAGCCTGCCCCAGACCCTGCGCGCCACGGTCCCGGTCCCGGTCGCCCGGATGGCGACCAAGCCCGCCGACACCCTGGCCGAGCTCTACCCGGCGCTCGCCGCCTGCTGGCAGGCACCGGGCGGCCTCGGCCGCCCGAGCGCCGGGTCCGACGACATCGAGATCACCCTGCGGCTCGCGCTGCGGCGCGACGGCAGCCTGATCGGGCCGCCCCGCGTCACCTACGCGGCGGGGGTCGCGGGCGATCGGCGGAATACCCTGGTGCGCGGGACCCTCGACGCCCTCGCGCGCTGCACCCCGGTCCACATCACGCCGGGTCTGGGCCGGGCGATCGCGGGGCGGCCGGTGGCGCTCCGCTTCGTCTACCGCCCGCCGGCCTGAGCGCCGGCGAGACCGACACGGGCGCTGGCCGGATCCGGCACGCGCCGATACAGTTCCCCCAACCGGAAGGAAAGACTATGGCCGACAACGAGACCATCGTGCTGGAGACCACCAAGGGCCGCGTCGTGATCGCGCTGCGCCCCGACCTCGCCCCGGGCCACGTCGAGCGCATCAAGACGCTCGCCGCCCAGGGCTTCTACGACGGCGTGCCGTTCCACCGGGTGATCGACGGGTTCATGGCCCAGACCGGCGACCCGACCGGCACCGGCTCGGGCGGCTCCGACCTGCCGGACCTGAAGGCCGAGTTCAACGCCGAGCCGCACGTGCGCGGCACCTGCTCGATGGCGCGGACGAACTTCCCGCACTCGGCGAACTCGCAGTTCTTCATCTGCTTCGACGACGCCCGCTTCCTCGACAAGCAGTACACGGTGTGGGGCAAGGTCGTGGAAGGCATGGACGTGGTCGACACGATCAACAAGGGCGAGCCGCCGCGCTCGCCGGACAAGATCGTGAAGGCGACCGTCGCGGCGGCCTGAGCTCGGATCAAGCCTCACAGCCGAAGCCATCTCTCGATGGCTTCGGCTGTACCGTCTTTGCGAGCGGAGCGAAGCAATCCAGTAGCGCCGCGTCTTCACGCGTCGCGCTGCCCTGGGTCACTTCGCTTCGCTCGCGATGACGGCGGGCCGCATCACCCGCGGTCCAGGGCTTCCGCCGCCGCCAGATCCGCCGGCGAATTGATGTTGAGGAACGGGTCCACCGGCTCGACCGGCCAGGTCGCGACCGCGGCCCCGTGGCGCGCGATGAAGGCGCCGACGCGCCGCTCGCCGCGTTCGAGATAGTCCCGAAGCGCGTCGCTCAGAGCCGTCGGCCAGAGCGCGATCGTGTAGTGCTGCCGCTCCCCTGAGGCCGCGAGCGCGATGCCGGTCTCCGGTCCGGCCGCGCCGAGGCGCGCTACCAGATCCTCCGGCAGGAACGGCGCGTCGCCCGACACGCTCACCACCCGCGCGATACCCCGCGCGCCGGCGTGCTCCAGCCCGGCGAGGATGCCGGCGAGCGGGCCCGGCTGATCCGGCACGGGGTCCGGCAGGACCGGACCGGGAAAGCCGGAGAACCGCGCCGGGTCGCCGTTGGCGCTGAGCGCCAGTCCCGCCCCGCATTGCGGCCCGAGCCGCTCGACCACCCGCTCCAGCAGGGTCCGCCCCCCGAGCCGCAGCAGCGGCTTGTCGCCCCCGCCCATCCGCCGCGCCCGCCCGCCGGCGAGGATCAGGCCCAGGACCGGCGGCGGAAGAGGCGGGGAGGGCACAGGATCACTCGAAGACGATCTTCGGCGCCGTCCGCCCGGCCGGAGCGCCGGACAGGTTCGCCCAGAGCTGGGCGGCGATGTCCCGGTAGACCTTGGCGTGCGGCCCCTCCGGATCGGTCGCCACCACCGGCCGACCGGCATCCGAGGTCTCGCGGATGATCATGTTCAGCGGCACCTCGCCGAGGAACGGCACGCCGAGCCGCTGCGCCTCGTTCCGCGCGCCGCCGTGCCCGAAGATGTGCGAGGCGTGGCCGCAATTCGGGCAGACGAAGGTCGCCATGTTCTCGATCACGCCGAGGATCGGCACCGCGACCTTCTTGAACATGGTCACGCCGCGCCGCGCGTCGATCAGCGCGAGATCCTGCGGGGTGGAGACGATCACGGCGCCGGAGAGCGGCGTCGCCTGCGCCATGGTGAGCTGCGCGTCGCCGGTGCCGGGCGGCATGTCGACGAGCAGCACGTCGAGCTCGCCCCAGAGCACGTCGCGCAGCATCTGGGTGATGGCCGACTGCACCATCGGGCCGCGCCAGATCATGGCGGTCTCAGGCTCGATCAGGAAGCCGATCGACATGACCTTGAGGCCGTAGCCGACCATCGGCTCCATGGCCTTGTTGTCGACGACGTTGGGCTTGCCCGAGAGCCCGAACAGCTTCGGCACGGAGGGGCCGTAGATGTCAGCGTCGAGGAGGCCGACCTTCAGCCCCTGCGCCTGGAGCGCCAGGGCGAGGTTGCAGGCGGTGGTCGACTTGCCGACGCCGCCCTTGCCGGAGGCGACCGCCACGATGTGGCGCACGCCCGCGATCTGCGGGCCCTGGTTCGGCGGCGCGCCGGGCCGCGGCGGCGCGACCGGAGGCGGCGTCACGGGCCGGGGAGCGGCGCCGCTCTGGGCCGGGTGGCTCTGGTTCCGCTCGGAGGTGAGGCTCGCGAACACGCCCGAGACGCCCGGCATCTTCAGGACGCGCCCCTCGGCCTGGCGCCGCACCGGCTCGAACCGCTCGGCCTCGCTGGGATCGACGAGGATCGAGAACATCACGCGGCTGTTCGGATCGACCACGACCTGGGACAGCCGTCCCGAGCCGGGCAGGGTGGTGCCGGCGGCATCGACGGTGACGTCGGCGAGCGCCTTCAGCACGTCGTCGCGGGTGATCGCCAAAATCGTTCTCCACCGGGGCAAGCAGGTATGCCAGTGCATGTAACCGAGCGGGCCCAGAACACCAGACCCCGGGCCCGAGATCGGCGCGCGCCGGTGGCCCGCGTCCCCGCGGCCATCCCGCGCTGGAGCGGGGCGCCGCCCGGACCGGGCCGGCGTCAGTGCGGCCGGGCGATGAGGTTGCACGCCTCCATCGGGCCGCGGACCACGGTCCCGTCGCCGCGCCGGTAGACCCCGTGCCGCAGGCGACGGCAGCCGAGGGGGCCGCGCAGGCGCTTCACGCGCTCGATGTGGACGCTGCCGTAGCGGCGGTTCGAGAAATCGTGGCCGCCGATGCGCACGCCCGGGCCGAAGCGCACTTCGGCGCCGGCCGGCCGAGCGCCGAGACAGAGGGCGCCGAGACAGAGGGCGCCGAGCGCCAGCGCCGCGGCCGTACGCCCCAATCTCCGAACACCTCGCATACGAACCTCCTCACCGCACGGGCAAGCTGAACCAACCGGAGACTGATCCGTTGTCGGGGCAGCCTTCGGGCGGGGCACCCTTCGGAGACCCCGCCGGGACCGAAACGACGCGTAGGAGACCACTTTCATGCATCAGGGCAACCACCGCGACCACGAGGGCGCGAAGAAGCTGTTCGAGCTCATCAAGGACGTGAAGATCGCCATGATGACCACCGTCGACTCCGACGGCACGCTCAACAGCCGCCCGATGTGGAACAACGACGCCGACGAGAACGGCGACCTGTGGTTCTTCACCAAGCTGCACTCGCCCAAGACGGCCGAGATCAGCAAGGATAACCAGATCAACCTCGCCTATTCCGACCCGTCGAGCCAGAACTACGTCTCGGTGGCCGGCAAGGCGGAGATCGTCCGCGACCAGTCGATCATCGACGCGAAGTGGAATGAGAGCCTGAAGACCTGGTTCCCGAACGGGAAGAACGATCCCGAAGTCGCGCTGATCCGCGTCCACCCGGAGAAGGGCGAGTACTGGGACAGCCCCAACAGCACGATGCTGCACCTCTACGGCTACGTGAAGGCCTCGCTCACCGGGGAGAGCCCGAAGACCGAGACCAAGAAGGTCGACCTCGCCTGAGGATCGGTCGTCAGGATCGGCGGTTTCGCGGGCGGTCTCCGGGCGGAGGCCGCCCGTCTTCTTGACGTGTGCGGTCCCGGCATGCGCTCTGCGCGTTCCAAGCGCGGCAGAGTGCCTGACGAATGCTCGATCTGGCGAAACGGGTCTACGATCACAGTTTCCGCATCGACCCGATCGTGCGGTCGCTCCTCGACACCGATTTCTACAAGCTCCTGATGGCGCAGACGATCCTGCGCCGGCACCCCGACATCCAGACCACCTTCGGCATCACCAACCGCACCCGCCGGATCCGGATCGCCGACGAGGTCGATGCCGGGCTGCTGCGGGAACAGCTCGACCACGCCCGGACGCTGCGCCTCAGCAAGGGCGAGATCACGTGGCTGCGGGGCAACGTGTTCCGCGGCCAGGGACGCATCCTCGGCCCCGAATTCGTCTCCTGGTTCGAGACCTTCCAGCTCCCCGAATACGAGCTCGCCGTCCATGACGGCCAGTACGAGCTGACTTTCCACGGCCCCTGGGTCGAGACCACCATGTGGGAGGTCCCGGCGCTCGCGATCCTGAACGAGCTGCGGGCGCGGGCCGTGCTGCGGGGCCTCGGCAAACTCGACCTGCAGGTGCTCTACGCCCGCGCCATGACCCGGGTCTGGGAGAAGATCGAGCGGCTGCAGAGGCTTCCGGACCTGTCGGTGGCGGATTTCGGCACGCGTCGGCGCCACGGATTCCTGTGGCAGGACTGGTGCGTCCAGGCCATGGCGGAGGGCCTGGACGGCGCGTTCCTCGGCACCTCCAACTGCCTGATCGCGGCCCGGCAGGAGGTCGAGCCGGTGGGGACGAACGCCCACGAATTGCCGATGGTCTACGCGGCGCTCGCCGAGGACGACGCGGCGCTCGCCGCCGCGCCCTACGCGGTGCTCGCCGACTGGCAGGAGGATTACGGCGGCAACCTGCTGGTGATCCTGCCCGATACCTACGGAACCACCGGATTCCTGGCGAACGCCCCGGACTGGGTCAGCGACTGGACCGGCATACGCATCGACTCGAAGGACCCGATCGAGGGCGGCGAGGAGGTCATCCGCTTCTGGCAGGATCGCGGGCACGACCCGCGGGAGAAGCTCGCGATCTTCTCGGACGGCCTCGACATCGACGAGATCGAGCGCATCCACGCCCGGTTCCACGGGCGCATGCGCATCGGCTACGGCTGGGGCACGCTGCTCACCAACGATTTCCGCGGGCTGCTGCCGGACGGCAAGCTCGACCCGGTCTCCATCGTCTGCAAGGTCACGCAGGCCGACGGCCGGCCGACCGTGAAGCTCTCCGACAATCCCACCAAGGCGCAGGGCCCGTCCGACGAGGTCGCCCGGTACCGGCGCGTCTTCGGCGTGGGCGCGCAGGAGGCGTTGCCGGTGGTGGTGTGAAGGAAGTTCGTACCGTTTCCGGTTGATCAGATCGTTCCGCCGTCCTTGCGAGCGGAGCGAAGCAATCCAGATAGCGCCACGCTCCCTGCTGTCCCGCAGCCCTGGGTTGCTTCGCTGCGCTCGCAAGGACGGAGCGGGCCGCACCGACCGAAGCGTTCAACCGGAAACGGTATCAGACCCGCCGCGGTGAAACACGGAGGCCGCCGCCCCAGGGATGAATTCATTATCATGCCCGGCAATCGGGGCGCCTCGGGCGGCCCTGTCCGGGAGAACGCCATGTCGATGAATCGCCGCTCGCTCATCGGGGCCGCGGGCCTCGCCCTGGCGGCGCCCGCCCTGCAGGGCGCGCAGGCGGCCGAGGCCGCGAAGCCGGCCGCGAAGGCAGCGCCGCCGCACGTCACGAAGATCCTCGCGCAGTGGATCCTGGGATCCTCCTACGACACCCTGCCGGAGCCCGTCCGCCGCGAGGGCGTGCGTAGCTTCCTCAACTGGGTCGGGGTGGCGATCGGCGGCTCGCACCACGAGACCGTCGACGTGGCGGTCTCGGCGCTGCAGCCCTTCTCCGGGCCGCCGCAGGCCGGGCTGTTCGGACGGACCGAGCGGTTCGACATCATGAACGCCGCCTTCCTCAACGGCGTGTCGAGCCACATCTTCGACTTCGACGACACCCACCTGAAGACGATCATCCACCCGGCCGGCCCGGTCGCCTCGGCGATCCTGGCCTACGCGGCGATGAAACCGGTCTCCGGCAAGGACTTCCTCGAAGCCCTGGTGGTCGGGATCGAGGCCGAATGCCGGATCGGCAACGCGGTCTACCCGAACCACTACGATGCCGGGTGGCACATCACCGGCACCGCGGGCGTGTTCGGATCGGCCGCCGCCGCCGGCAAGCTGATGGGGCTCACCGAGCAGCAGATGGTCTACGCCCTCGGCCTCGCCGCCTCGCAGCCGGTGGGCCTGCGCGAGTCGTTCGGCTCGATGAACAAGAGCTTCAACCCGGGCCGGGCCGCGTCCAACGGACTGTTCGCGGCGATCCTGGCGGCCAAGGGCTTCACCTCGTCGGACGGCATGATCGAGGCCAAGCGCGGCTGGGCCAACACGATCTCCACCAAGCAGGACTGGTCGCAGATCACCGACGGCCTCGGCACCCGCTACGAGGCGCAGCTCAACACCTACAAGCCCTTCGCCTGCGGGATCGTCATGCACCCGACGATCGACGCGGCGATCCAGATCCGCGACCAGGACCACGTCAAGCCGGAGGACATCCAGCGCGTCGACCTGAAGGTCCACCCGCTCGTCCTGGAGCTGACCGGCAAGACCGCGCCGAAGACCGGCCTGGAGGGCAAGTTCAGCATCTACCACGCCGCCGCGGTGGCCTTCGTGGAGGGCGCGGGCGGCGAGAAGCAGTTCAGCGACCGGTCGGTGAACGATCCGCGGGTGGTGGCCCTGCGCCAGAAGGTGGTCCCGGCAATCACCCCCGGCGTCGATCCCGCGCAGGTCGACATGACCGTGACGCTGAACGACGGGCGGACCTTCCACCGGCATATCGAGCAGGCGATCGGCAGCGTCGAGAAGCCGATGTCGGACGCGCAGCTGGAGGCGAAATTCACCGACCTCGCCGCCGGGATCCTGCCGGACGCGCAGGCCAAGCGGGTGATGCAGCTGTGCTGGTCGCTGCCGGAGCTGAAGGATGCGGGCGACGTGGCGCGGGCCGGCGTCGCGGGGGCCTAACCTGAACGCGAAACCCTCGGGATCGATTTCGCGTCCTGTGCCGTTCCCCGTCCGCGAGGCTTCCGCCGCTCCCGGCGGCCGCCCGCGCGTGGCGTTCGGGACGTGGATCACGGTATGGGCACGAGAACCCCGGTCGGGGTCGAACCGGCAGCGCGGCCCGGGACTCCCCTGATCCCGCCGCGGCCGACCCGCGTCGCCGCGGCCGAGACGCCGCGGGCCGCCATGGCGTCGCCGGTCGTGGTCGGCGCCACCATCATCGCCGCCCTGTATTTCGGCCGCGAGATCTTCATCCCGATCGCGATCGCGCTGCTGCTGTCGTTCGTGCTGACGCCGCTGGTGAACCGCCTGCGGCGGCTGCGGCTGCCGCGGCTGGTGGCAGTGGGCGTCAGCGTGCTCCTGACCGTGGGCATCGTGGCCTCCCTGGCGACGCTGATCGGCATCCAGGCGGCCGATCTCGCGGGGGACGTCCCGCGTTACCGGGCCACGATCGAGCGCAAGATCAACGGCCTGCGCGACTCGCCCGTGGGCCACGTCACGGAATACGTCGCCAATATCGGCCGGGCGCTGCACGGCGGCGCCAAGGAGGCCGGGAGCCCGGAGGCGCAGCCGGCCGCGCCACCGCCGTCAACGTCGCCGGCATCGCCGCCGTCGACGCCGCCGTCGACGCCCTCGGCGGCTCCCGAGCCGGCCCAGGCCGCGCCCAAGCCCGTCCTCGTCGAGGTCGCCACGACCCCGCCGGGCTCCCTGGAGATGCTCTCGACCGTGCTCACGCCGGTGATGCATCCCCTGGCCACGGTCGGCATCGTCTTCGTGGTGCTGCTGTTCGTGCTGATGCAGCGCGAGGACCTGCGCGACCGCATGATCCGGCTGGCCGGATCGAGCGACCTGCACCGGACCACCGTGGCCATCGACGACGCGGCCAAGCGCCTGAGCCGCTACTTCGTGGTCCAGCTCGCCCTCAACGCCGCCTTCGGCGTGGTCATCGGCATCGGCCTCTACCTCATCGGCGTGCCGAACCCGGTGCTCTGGGCGATCTTCGCGGCCCTGATGCGCTTCGTGCCGTATCTCGGGGCGGTCCTGTCGGCGATCCTCCCGATGGCGCTCGCCGCGGCGGTCGATCCCGGCTGGAACATGATGATCGCCGTGGCGATCCTGTTCGTCGTCCTGGAGCCGCTGACCGGCCAGGTCTTCGAGCCGATCTTCTACGGGCAATCCACCGGGCTCTCGCCCTTCGCGGTCCTGGTCTCGGCCCTGTTCTGGACGTGGCTGTGGGGGCCGGTCGGCCTGCTGCTCTCGACGCCCCTGACCGTCTGCCTCGTGGTGCTCGGACGCTACGTCGAGCACCTGGAGTTCCTGGATGTGCTGTTCGGCGACCGGCCAGCGCTGACGCCGGTCCAGAACTTCTACCAGCGCATCCTGGCGGGCGATTCCGAGGAGGTGCTGGGCCATGCCGAGCTGATCCTGCAGCAATGCTCGCTCTCGTCCTACTACGACGACGTCGTGCTCAAGGCGCTGGAACTCGCCGCCCGCGACGCGGCCCGCGGGGTGCTGACCGCGCAGCAGAAGGGCGCGATGCGCGCCGCGCTCACCGAGCTGATCGCCGACCTCTCCGACCGCAGCGACGCCGTCGCGGGGGCGACGGGCGATGGCGAGGAGAGCGCCTGCAGCCCGCTCCCGATGGGGCCGGCCCCGGACGCGCTGCCCGCCGCCTGGACGCGCGAGGGCGCGGTGCTGTGCGTGGCGGGGCGCGGCTTCCTGGACGAGGCCGCGGCCGCGATCCTCGCGCAGATCCTGGAGAAGCGCGGCCTCGGCGTCCGCACGGTCCCGTTCGCCGAGACGGCCTCCGTGCGGATCGGCCGGTTCGAGGCCGGGCCTGCGCGGATCGCCTGCGTGGTCTCCCTGGCACTCGACGGCGAGCCGACGCACCTGCGCCGCCTGATCCGCCGGCTGCGCGGCCGGGTCCCGGGCGTTCCGGTCCTGCTCGGCCTGTGGCTCGCCCAGGACAGCGGGGCGAAACGCCTCGCCGGCGGGCCGGGGGGCGCCGAGGCCGACGCGCAGGTCGGATCGCTGCGCGAGGCCGTCGAGGCTATCCTGGCGGCCGCGCAGGAGGACGCGACCTGCGCGACCGCGACGGACGCATCGACGGACGCATCGGAGGGCACGTCGGACGCCTGCGGCCAGGCGGCGCGTCTGCCCGCGCCGGCCGGGGCGTGAGTCGCGGATGCGCGGGGGCGGGGGCTTGACGGGCAGGGGCGCGCGCCGGTTTCGTCGGGACGGGCCGTTTGGCCGGGCGGCCTTCGGGCGCAACAGGGGACGGAACGGATGAGTGTCGTCGAACTCGGCCGGTTCATGGACGACCTCGCGGACGCGTCCGGGAAGGCGATCCTGCCGTTCTTCCGCGCCCAGTTCGGCCTGGACGACAAGGCCCGCGGCGGGGCGCCGTTCGATCCGGTCACCGAGGCCGACCGGGCCGCCGAGGTCGTCCTCCGGGCGATGATCGGCCAGACCTTCCCGGGCCACGGCATCCTCGGCGAGGAATTCGGCGCGGAGCGCACCGACGCCGAGTGCGTCTGGGTCCTCGACCCGATCGACGGCACCCGCGCCTTCATCGGCGGCCTGCCGACCTGGGGAACCCTGATCGGGCTGACCCGCAACGGCGTGCCGGTGCGGGGGATGATGCACCAGCCCTATCTCGCGGAGCGGTTCACCGGGGACGGGCGCAGCGCCAAGCTCCGCGCGCCGGCGGGCGAGCGGACCCTGCGCACCCGCCGCTGCGGTGACCTCGCCCAGGCGATCCTGGCGACCACGGATCCCCGGCTGTTCGCGGCCGGCGACGAGGCCGAGCGATTCCGGGCGCTGGAAGGCCGGGTGCGGATGTCCCGCTACGGCGCGGATTGCTACGCCTACTGCATGCTGGCGGCCGGCCAGATCGACCTCGTGGTCGAGGCCGGGCTGAAGCCCTACGACATCGTCGCGCTGATCCCGATCGTCGAGGGAGCGGGGGGGCGGGTCACCGCCTGGGACGGCGGCTCGGCCGCCGGCGGCGGCCGCGTGATCGCGGCCGGCGACCCGCGGCTGCACGAGGCCGCGCTCAAGGTCCTGAACCCGTGACGCGCGTCGGCATCCAGGCCGTCCGCCGCCACGAAGGCCCGACCGCGTGCTGCTGAACGCGCTCATCCTGATCACGACCCTGGTGCCGAGCGCCGAGGCCAGCGCGGACGCCCTCGCGCGCGCCCTTCCGCCCCGCGCGACGGTCGCCGCCCCGGCGGACAGCCGGCCCCCGCGCTTCGACCCCGCGACCCGCTCCGTGTCCAACTGGCACGCCCAGACCGGCGCGCAGCTGACGCCGCGGGCGCTGGCGATCACCGCCTCGCTGGCCGACGATCCGCCCTACGTCGCCCGCTGCGTGCGGCTCAACAACGGCTGGTGCATCAAGTCCGCCCGCTGGTCCGGCGAGATCGGCGCCGACGGGGAGGGCCACACCGCCTTCGCTACCCTCGACGACGGCGCCGACGCCGCCGCGAGCCTGCTGCGGCGCTACTACCGCGACTACGGCCGCCGCACGGCGCTGGCCATCGTGCGCCGCTGGGCGCCGGCCGAGTGCCGCGTCGGTGCCGCCCCCGCGCGGCCGGGCCGGCCGGCGGCGGCGCCGGTCGTCTCGGCGGCCCTCGCGCCCCGCGGCCTCGGGCGGACCCTGCGGGCGCGCTACCTGGCCGCGCACCGCCCCGGCGGCGCGCCGCGGGGCCGGGCGGCCCTGCGGGTTCAGCCCTGGTCGCCGCTCGCCCGGATGGCCGGCCGCCCGACCCGGCGCCCGGCCGCCATCCCGCGGGTGGCGATGCTCCAGCCGGTTCCCGACATCGCCGCGGGCATTTCGGCCTCCACCGGCCGCCCGGCCGGGAGCGTCGCCGACCCTTCGGCGCTCCTCGACCGGAAGCCAAGTCGCGTCCCGAGTGCCGACCGGATGGTCGCCGAATCCGCGCTGCTGCCGGCGATCGCGGCCGGCCTGCCGGTCCTCGACCTGCGCCTGCCGGCTCCGCTCTGCACCGGCGACGAGGTCCGGATCCAGGCCTACGCCAATCGCATCAGCGCCAGCGTCGGCCTGAAGCCCGGCGACGACCTCGACCTGTTCGGGCCGGACGGCGCGCCGCGCGCCAACCTGGCGCCCGTGATGCTGGCGATGTCGGCGGTGGAGCTCGGCACGCTGCGGGCCGGCCCGGACCTCGTCGCCGGGGCGATCGCCCGGCTGAGGCCGCTCACGCCGCCCTAGGGGAGGCTTCCCGGGCGGCAAGCCTTGCGGTTCGGCCCCGGCCGCGCCACCTCTGCCCGGCCCGTTCCCTCACCCCGAGCCCGCCCGTGCCCCTGATCGACCTTGCCGCGCGTGCCGGCTCGGCCGTCAAAGCCTTCGCCGAAGCCTCGCACGACCTGCTGGTCCAGCCGACCCTGCGGCTGGGCGTGACCGGGCTCGCGCGCTCGGGCAAGACCGTGTTCACCACGGCGCTGATCCACCACCTCGTGGAGACGCACGCGCTGCCGGCCTTCGCGCCCGCGCAAGAAGGCCGCCTGCGCCGCGCCAAGCTGGTGCCGCAGCCCGACGACGACGTGCCGCGCTTCCCCTTCGAGGAGCATTTCGCGACGCTCACCGAGGCGCGGCGCTGGCCGCGCTCCACCGACCGGATCAGCCAGTTCCGCCTGGAGATCGCCTACGAGCGCGCCGCCGGCTGGCGCTCCGGCCCCGCGACCCTGATGCTCGACGTGGTCGACTACCCGGGCGAGTGGCTCCTCGACCTCGCGCTGATCGAGACCAGCTACACGGCGTGGTCCCGGGCCACGATCGGCGGCACCCGCCGGCCCGGCCGCGCCGCCGTGGCGGCGCCCTGGCTGGAGGCGCTCAAGGGCTTCGACCCGAACGGCCCCCTCGACGAGGTCGCGGCCGAGCGGGCGAGCGACGCCTTCAAGACCTACCTCGCGGGCCTGCGCGCCGGCCCCGAAGCCGTGGCGACGACGCCACCGGGCCGGTTCCTGATGCCGGGCGACCTCGCGGGCTCGCCGGCGCTCACCTTCGCACCCCTCGACCGGCTTACCGAGACGATCGCCCCCGACAGCCTCGCCGGGCTGATGGAGCGGCGCTTCGAGGCCTACAAGTCCAAGGTCGTGACGCCGTTCTTCCGCGACCATTTCCAGCGGGTCGACCGGCAGATCGTGCTGGTGGACGTCCTGTCGGCGGTCGATGCCGGGCCGACCGCCCTGGCGGAGCTGGAGGAGGCGCTGGACGCGGTGCTGCTCAGCCTCAACATCGGCCGCAACACGGTGCTGTCCCGGCTGTTCGCCCCCCGGGCCGACCGCGTGCTGTTCGCCGCCACCAAGGCCGACCACCTCCACCAGACGAGCCACGACCGGCTCGACGCGCTGCTGCGGCTGCTCGTGTCGCGGGCCATGCGGCGGACCGAGGCCGCGGGCGCCCGGGTCGGTACGGTGGCGCTCGCCTCGGTGCGCGCCACCCGCGAGACCACCGTCCACGACGGGTCGGAGACGCTGCGGGCGGTGGCCGGCACGCCGGAAGCCGGCGAGGTGGTGGGCGACGAGGTCTTCGACGGCAACAGCGAGGCCGCGATCTTCCCGGGCGAGCTGCCGGCCCGCGCCGAGGCGGTGCTGGAGGGGGCGGTCGAGCCGGGCTCGCTGCGCTTCCCGCGCTTCCGGCCGCCGCTGGTGCGCCCGGACGGGCTCGGCCGCGCGGGGCACCTGCCGCAGATCCGGCTCGACCGGGCGATGCAGTTCCTGATCGGCGACCGGCTGGCGTGACGATGTGTGCGATGCGGAGCCCGCGACCATGACCTCCGGCCAGAAACCCCGCGCCTTCCGGATCAGCCCCGAACCGGTCGGCGAGCCGAGCGTGACCACGACGCCGCTCGGGCCCCGGCCGCCGCAGGCCAGGATCGTCGAGGAACCCTTCGAGATCCTCGACGCCGCCGACGGCGTCGCCGTGCCGGTGGCCCCGCGCTCGCGCTCGCCCTGGGGCGCCCTGTTCTTCTCGGCGGTGGGCGGCCTCGTCTCCCTGGGCGTCGGCCTGTCGGTCGAGCGGATGATCAGCGACCTGTTCCAGGCCGCCCCCTGGCTCGGCTGGGTCGCGCTCGCGCTGCTGGGCCTCGCCGCGCTGGCGCTGCTGGCGATCGTCGTGCGGGAACTCGCCGGCCTTCGGCGCGAGCGCAAGATCGAGCGGCTGCGCCAGTCGGCGCTGGACGCCCTCGCCACCCGCGACCACACCGGCGCGCAGGCGGTGGTGCAGGCGCTCTCGACCTTCTACGCGGACCGCGACGCCCTGTCGGCGGGCCGCGCCCGGATCGACGCCGCCGCCGACGCGATCCTCGACGTCGACGACCGGATCGGCCTGGCCGAGCACGAGCTGCTCGCCGGCCTCGACCGGCAGGCGCGCAACGCCATCGCGACGACGGCCAAGCAGGTCTCGGCGGTGACGGCGCTCAGCCCGCGGGCGATCGTCGACGTGGCGTTCGTCGTGTTCGCGGCGGTGCGGCTGCTGCGCCGGATCGCGGCGATCTACGGCGGCCGGCCGGGCTTCCTGGGCTTCCTGCGGCTGGGGCGCGCGGCGCTCGCGCATCTCACGGTCACCGGCGGCATGGCGGTGGGCGAGAGCGTGATGCAGCAGGTTCTGGGGCTCGGGATCGCCGCCCGGGTCTCCGCCAAGCTGGGGGAGGGCGTGCTCAACGGGCTGATGACCGCCCGGTTCGGGCTCGCGGCGCTCAACGTCTGCCGGCCGCTGCCGTTCGTGCGGGAGGCCCCGCCGCGGCTCGCCGACGTCGCCGGCGAGCTGCTGCGCTCGGCCGAGGCCGAGCCGAAATAGTGGCGGGGCTACTTGGCGCCCGCGGTGGCGCGGCGGTTGGCGATGCGCGAGAACATGTTGCCGGTGTAGTCGGCGGTCTTCGGCTTCTCGGGCTCGCCGAGCTTGGCCTCGAAGGCCTCGATCCGCTTGAGCAGCGTCACGTCGTTGAACAGCGAGCTGTTGAAGTTGCTCTGGGCCCGGGGGCCGAGGGCGGTCTGCACCGCTTCGAGTCGTTCCAGAAGCTCTTTGCGCGTCACGGTGCTCTCCAGGGGCGGCTTCGGGACGAAGGACCGCCCGTGCCGCCACTGAAGAGGGCGGTGGTAAACAGCGCGTTAATGCGACCCGCGCCGGTCCCATCCCGCCGAGCCACGGGGACGCCGATCGTCCTCGCGCGCCGCAGGGCTCGCAGGCTCAGAGCCCCTTCAGGAACCCGGCGAGCCGCATCAGCCCCTCGGGCCAGGGGCCGTGCCCGCTCGCCACGTTGAGGTGGCCGGATTCGCCCGCGTCGACCGTGAGCGCCCCCCAGGCATGGGCGAAGTCGTCCGCCCGCTCGTAGGGGCAGTACGGGTCGGTACGGCTGGCGACCAGCAGGGACGGGAAGGGCAGGGGATCGCGCGGCACCGGCGCGAAGGCCCGGACCGCGTCGGGCAGGCCCGGCGCTTCCTCGACGTCCGGGAGCGCCACCAGGAGGGCGCCGCGCACCACCCCCGCGGGGAAGCGCGGCACCGCCTCGACGCACGCCACCACGCCGAGGCTGTGGGCGATCAGGATGACCGGCCGCGTCGCCGCCGCGACCGCCTCGGCGATGCGGCCGCACCACGCCTCCGGGGTCGGTTCGTGCCACTGGTCCTGCTCGACCACGCGCGCGGTGGCGAGGCGGCCCGCCCAGCGGGCCTGCCAATGGTCCTCCTCGGAGCCCCCGAGCCCCGGGACGATGAGGATGTCGCAGTCGGCGGTCTTCATACCGGGATGCCTAGTGCGGACCGGCGGACGCGTCGAGACCGTCCCGTCATTCGGCCGCGATCGGCGCCGCTCCCTCGAGGGCCAGGATGTGTCGGGCGATCTGCACGGAGGCGCGGTTCTTCGCCTTGGCCTCGATCTCGAAATCCGCCCAGGCGAGGTGCCGGGCGACGAGGTCGTTCACCGCCCGGTTCCACATCATGTCGGAATGGGCCGCGAGGTCGCGGACCGCGTGACCGGCCGCGCGCAGGGCCGGGAAGTCGGGCAGGGCGTCCGGATCGCAGGCGGCGGAGACCGCCTCGCGCGACACGCTGATATGGGCCACGGGCCGGACGCCGCGCCAGGATTCCTGCACCCGGGCGATCCGGGGATCGTCCGGCTCGAGATACTCCCCGCCGCTCTCGACCCAGTGGTGGTGCAGGTCGAGCACCACGGGCACGAGGTCGGCGAGCTGCAGCACCGCGTCGAGGCCGAACACGTTCTCGTCGTTCTCCACCGTCACGAGGTCGCGCGCCACCCGGCTCGCCCGGGGCAGGGTCTCTCGGAAGCCCTCGACCCCCGGGTCGCCCGCGCCGACATGGATGTTGATGTGGGCGCCGTGCGGGTGCCAGCCGCCGCCGTAGCCCATCCGGTCGAAGATCTCGGCGTGGTAGTCGAGCTCGGACAGGCCGTTGGCGATCGCCGCCGGGTTGCGGCTCGCCAGCAGGCAGAACGGTCCCGGGTGGAAGCTCAGGCGCACCCCGAGCCGGCGGGCCAGCGCGCCGGCCTCGGCGAGGCCGCGCTCGACCAGCGCCGTCATCTCGGGCTCGGCGTAGAGCGGCTGCGCGATCGGGTGGGTGTAGCCCGGAAGGACGTTGCTCGCCATGCGCAGGAGACGCTCCAGCGGCGGCCGGGCCCCGACCCAGGCGATCTGGCGGGCGAGGGCGTCGAGGTTGTGGGCGACGAGCCCGGTGAGCTTCACCCGCCGGGCGGCCGGCTCCAGCTTCGTGAGATGGGCCATGGTCACGCTGGTGAGGTTCATGTGCAGCGTGGCCTCCCGCTCCGCCTTGAGGGTGGCGTGGGTGCCGGGCGGCTCGTCCAGGACGAACTTGCAGCAGAATCCGAGTCGGGGCTGATCGCGCATAACGAGCACAACGCGCGGAGGGCCGCGGCGTCCCCGCGCGACGCGCGGAACGGCCGCGGCACGACGACGTTGGGATTCCCGAGCGCGGCAGTTCCGCGCACTGGCCCCGATCCATGCCCCCGTCACCGTCGCGTTCGACCGGCCCCTCGGAGGGCGGCTCGATCCTCTGGATCCTGATGCTTGGTTCGGCGCTGGTCGCCCTCGCGGCGGCGCCGGGGCGGCGCCGCGTGCCGGCGGCTCTCCCCGCCGACGAGCCGCCGCTCGACCGCGATCCGTCCTGCGACGATCGGGGCCTGCGAAAGGGCGTCGCCGCGGGGGCGCGCTCGATCTCGGGGCGCGCCGCGCAGCTCACCGCCGCGACCCAGCCGGAGCGCGGCCGCGCCGCCGACAGCCCCGTCGAGATGACGCGGTCCGGCTGGAAGGACATCGTCGTCCGGGTCTACCTGGAGTTCAACAAGGACCGGGTCCTGGCGGTCGCCGCCGGGGTGACCTTCTACACGCTGCTGTCGCTGTTCCCCGCCATCGCCGCGCTGGTCTCCTGCTACGGCCTCTTCGCCGACGTGACCGTCATCAACGATCACCTCGCCCAGCTGCACGCGGTCCTGCCGTCCGGCGCGGTCGAGCTCATCGGCGACCAGGTCAAGCGCATCGCCGCCAAGGGCAGCGGCTCCCTCAGCATCACGTTCTTCTCCAGCCTGCTCCTGTCGATCTGGAGCGCCAACGCGGCCATGAAGGCGATGTTCGACGCGCTGAACGTCGTCTACGAGGAGGAGGAGAAGCGGAACTTCTTCTGGCTCAACCTCCGCTCGCTCACTTTCACGGTCGGCGCCCTGCTGTTCATCATCGTCGCGCTCAACGTGATCGTCGTCGTGCCGGTGATGCTGAACTTCCTGGGCCTCGGCTCGACCGCGTGGCTGCTCGCGGCCCTGCGCTGGCCGGCGATCCTGATCGTCCTGCTCGGCGGCCTGTCGGTGCTCTACCGGTTCGGGCCGAGCCGGGAGCACGCCCGCTGGCGCTGGGTCGGGTTCGGCAGCGTCGTCGCGGGCCTACTCTGGCTCGCCGCGTCGCTCCTGTTCTCCTGGTACGTCGCCAATTTCGGCACCTACAACGAGACCTACGGGTCGCTCGGCGCCGTGATCGGCTTCATGACGTGGATCTGGATCTCCTCGACGATCGTGCTGCTCGGAGGCGAGATCAACGCGGAGCTGGAGCACCAGACCGCCCGCGACACCACCACGGGCGCGCCGCTGCCGATGGGCGCGCGCCGGGCGCGGATGGCCGACACCGTCGGCGCCGCCGCCTGAACGCCGCGTCTCCGATTCCGGAGACGCCCTGCGGCATCCTCCGGGACTGCCGGATAGGGCGCGCGATCCCTATATAGCGTGGCGAGAAGGGAGATCGTCATGGCCGACACGCCGACCACCAGCCCGGAGACCCGCAGCGACGCCGAGTGGCGCTCGGCGCTGACACCGGAGCAGTACCGGGTCCTGCGCGAGCACGGCACGGAGCGGGCCGGCACGAGCTGTCTGCTCGCCGAGAAGCGGGCCGGGACCTTCACCTGCGCCGGCTGCGGTCAGCCGCTGTTCGAGCAGGGCACCAAGTTCGAGTCCGGAACGGGCTGGCCGAGCTTCTTCGAGCCCCTCGACGGCGCCGTCGAGACCACGGTGGACCGCAGCCACTGGATGGTCCGCACCGAAGTGCACTGCGCCCGCTGCAAGGGCCATCTGGGCCACGTCTTCGACGACGGCCCGGCGCCGACCGGCCTGCGCTACTGCATGAACGGCGCGGCGATGAATTTCGAGCCGGCTGAATGAATCGCGGGGGCCGCTAACCTGGGTTCGGAAACGCGGCGCGAAAGCCGGGATATCGGGGACAGGGACCGCCGGGGCCGGATCATCGGCCGGATCCGGTCTTGATTTCGTCGCGTTTTTGCTTAGCGCTCTATAGTCTCAGGATGTCGCTGTCCGGTGATTGGCGACGGAAGCGGTCAGGCTCTGGCGAATACGGCGTGGCAGTCAGCTTATACGCCGTGCGGGCCGGCTCCACGTGCCCCCTTCCGTGCGGCCCGGCGGCGCTGAGGGCTGTCCGCCGGATCGGCGCGCCGCCGACCAAGCGGGAGGGGTTTTGAGTTCATGAGCACCGTTCGCCGATTTCTGGTCGCACCATCCCTGGTCCGCCTGATCCGCAAGGAGCGGGGTGGCGCCCGCATCACAGAGGGTCACTTCGCGCCCCAGGGCGGCCGGGCCTCCTACGTGCGCGTCGACGGCCAGGTCTGCCAGCTGGTCCTGGTGAACAAGGGGCCGGACGGCGTCCCGGTCGAGGAGCGCACCGACGTCCCCCGCGCCCACGGCGACGCCCTGCTGGACGTGTGCCCCGGCAAGGCCGCCTACGACCGCACCACGCTGAATGCCGGCGGGCGCGAGATCGCCATCGACCGCTACGTCACCCCCGGCAGCCTGGACCTGATCAGCGTCACCTTCGACGATGACGGCGAGGCCGCCGGCTTCCACGCCCCGAGCTGGTTCGGCCGCGAGGTCAGCAGCGAGCCGGCCTTCGAGCGGGCGGCCCTGGCCATCCAGGGCGTGCCGGCGGCCGAGGAGGTGGCGCTGAGCAACGCCGCGCTGGACGCGGTGCTGGACCTGATCGAGCCGCGCTTCGGCTTCGGCCGTTACGGTAGCAGCAGCAGCCGGAGCACCGAGTCCGACGAGGGCGCGATGGGTGCTATGCGCCGGGCCGCAGCTCCGGCGGCGCTGGCCGCCGCCGCGCCGGTCGTCGCCGCACCGCCGCCGGCTCCCGAGCCCGCCGCGGCCGCCCCGCGCCCGCCCGAGCCGGCCCCGGAGCATCACCCCGAGCCCGAGCCGCAGCCGGAGCCCGCGCCGGAAGCGGCCGCGCACGCCGCGCCGGCCGCCGAGACGCCCGCCCCGCAATCCGGCAGCGGCGACGCCCTGCACGGGGATGCCCGCATCGACGACGTCATCGAGAGCCTGTCGCAGGCCCTCGGCGCGGCGATCCACCAGCAGCCCGATCCCGCCGCCGAGAACAAGGACGGGAAGAGCGAGGATCCCGCCTCGATGTTCGAGCGCTGGACCGTCCGCCCCCGCCGGACCCAGCAGCAGACCTGACCCGCGTCGCAACGACGCGAGGCACGGCCGGGCCGCAGCGCAGATCGCGCTGCGGCCCGTCTGTTTTCGCGGGTCCGCGGCTCTCGGGTACGAGAGATCTTCGTCCGGGAATGACAGGTTTTTGTCACGGATGGTTCCGGGCGGATAAGCGTGCAGCCGTTGAGGCGCCGAGTGATAGTCGCTAGCGTGCCGGCAAATCGGGAGGGTGCGCGGTCGTCGCACGGGATGGACATGGCACAGGCAATCCAGGCGACGGCTCCCGCGGCAGCGCCCCGCGAGCCCTGGTACAAGGTGCTCTACATCCAGGTGCTGATCGCCATCGCGCTCGGCGTGCTGCTCGGCTGGTACGACCCGGCCACCGGCAAGTCGATGAAGTGGCTCGGCGACGCCTTCATCGGCCTGATCAAGATGATGATCGCGCCGATCATCTTCTGCACGATCGTCCACGGCATCGCGTCGATCGGCGACCTCAAGAAGGTCGGCCGCGTCGGCCTGAAGGCGCTGGTCTACTTCGAGGTGGTGTCCACCATCGCGCTGCTGATCGGCGTCATCGTCGGCGAGGTGATCCGGCCCGGCGCCGGCTTCA
This sequence comes from Methylobacterium sp. D54C, assembly GCF_053345595.1. Lineage (NCBI taxonomy): Bacteria > Pseudomonadati > Pseudomonadota > Alphaproteobacteria > Hyphomicrobiales > Methylobacteriaceae > Methylobacterium > Methylobacterium sp. D54C. Next base: position 230,257 of record NZ_JBKFAK010000005.1, on the reverse strand, counting down.
ACGCCGACCCGTCGAAGCTCGACGCCAGCAAGGTCGCGACCTACGCCAGCAAGGCGGCCGCCGATTCCACCGTCGCCCACATCCTGGCGATCATCCCGAAGAGCTTCCTCGACCCCTTCGCCACCGGCGACCTGCTGCAGGTGCTGCTGATCTCGATCCTCACCGGCGTCGTGGTGACGAATCTCGGCGAGCGCGCGGCCTCGGTGAACCACGCGATCGACACCGCCGGCCAGATCTTCTTCCGGATCATCGGCATCGTCGTGAAGCTCGCCCCCGTCGGCGCCTTCGGCGCCATGGCGTTCACGATCGGCGAGTACGGCATCCAGAAGGTCTACGACCTCGCGTGGCTCGTCGGCACCTTCTACATCACGGCGATCCTGTTCGTGCTTCTGGTGCTCGGGTCGATCGCCCGGGTGGCGGGCTTCTCGATCCTGCGCTTCCTCGCCTACATCAAGGACGAGCTGCTGATCGTGGTCGGCACGTCGTCCTCCGAGACGGTGCTGCCGCAGCTCATGACCAAGATGCGCCGCCTCGGCGCCTCGGACTCGGTCGTCGGCCTCGTGGTGCCGACCGGCTACTCGTTCAACCTCGACGGCACCAACATCTACATGACGCTGGCGACGCTGTTCCTCGCGCAGGCCGTGGGCGTGGACCTGTCGATCAGCCAGTACGCGACCATCATCCTGGTGGCGATGCTGACCTCGAAGGGCGCCTCGGGCGTCACGGGTGCCGGCTTCATCACCCTGGCGGCGACGCTCTCGGCGATCCCCAACAGCCCGGTGCCGGTCGCCGCCATGACCCTGGTCCTCGGCATCGACAAGTTCATGTCCGAGTGCCGCGCGCTCACCAACCTCGTGGGCAACGGCGTCGCCTGCGTGGTGGTCAGCCGCTGGGAAGGCGAGCTCGACGTCGCCAAGCTCAACGAGGTGATGGCCCACCCGGTCGCCATCGGCACCCACATCGCCGACGAGTCGCCGCAGCCGATGGGCACCGACAGCAAGGTCGCCGCCGCCGAGTGATGGGATCGCCGACGGCGGAGAACGCGGGTCGCCCGCGTCTCGGGATCGATCTCGGCGGCACCAAGATCGCCGGGATCGTGCTCGGCCGGGACGGGTCGACCCTGGCCGAGGCGCGGATGCCCGCCCCGCGGGGCGCCTACCGGGCCACCGTCGAGGCCGTGGCCGACCTCGTCCTGCGTCTCGAGGCCGAGGCCGGCACGCCCTGCAGCGTCGGCATCGGCATGCCCGGGAGCCTGTCCCCGGCGACGGGCCTCGTGCGCAACGCCAACTCGCACTGGCTCAACGGACACCCATTCGCGGCCGATCTCGGCGCGCGCCTTGAGCGCCCGCTCCGGATCGAGAACGACGCCAACTGCCTGGCGGTGTCGGAGGCGATCGACGGCGCCGGCGCCGGGGCCCGCGTGGTCTGGGCGGTGATCCTGGGCACCGGCGTCGGGTCCGGCATCGCCCTCGACGGTCGGGTGCTCACGGGCCGCAACGGCATCGCGGGCGAGTGGGGCCACGGCCCCCTGCCGGCGCCCCGCGACGACGAGCGGCCGGGCGCCCCATGCTATTGCGGTCGCCGGGGCTGCGTCGAGACCTGGCTGTCCGGTCCCGGGCTGGCCGCCGACCACGCACGGCGGCACGGCGGCAACCTCACCGCCGAGGCGGTCGTCGCCGAGGCCCGGGCCGGAAGCCCGGCGGCGCGGGAGACGCTCGCCGTCCACCTCGAGCGCCTCGGGCGCGCGGCCGCCCAGGTGGTGAACCTCCTCGATCCGGACGTGATCGTGATCGGCGGCGGCCTGTCGCGCATCCCGGAGCTGATCGCGGGCCTGCCGGCGGCGATCGCCCCCCACGTCTTCTCCGACGCCTTCGACACGCCCGTGCGGGCGAGCCTGCACGGCGACGCGTCGGGCGTGCGCGGCGCGGCGTGGCTGTGGGAGGCGGAGACCGTCTGAGACTTGTCCGCGGCCCGTCCGCGACCCGGCCTTGGTCGATCGAACTGCCGAGCTCACAGAGACGTCGGTTGCGGGACCGGAGGGGGCAGGGCAGGACGGCAGCACCGCATCGCCGAAGCCCCGATGATCGTCCGCACCCGGCCCAACCTGCTGACCCTGCTGTTCACCCTGCGCGGCTCGATCGTGCCGCGGGTGGCGCCCAAGCTCGCGGGGATCGTCGCGGTCTCGTGCGCGGTGGTGTGGGCGGAATCGCGGTGGCCCGCGCTGTTCCCGGTCAGCGCGGGGGTGACGCCGTTCACCGTGGTCGGCCTCGCCCTCTCGATCTTCCTGAGCTTTCGCAACAACGCCTGCTACGAGCGCTGGTGGGAGGCCCGGAAGCACTGGGGCAACCTGATCGGCGAGGTGCGCAACCTCGCCCGCGCCCTCCCGGCCCTGCTGCCCGAGCGGGAGGCCGCGCTCCAGCTCCGGCGCCTGTCGGCCTTCGCGCACGGCCTCCACGCCCGCCTTCGCGACTTGGACGAGGCCGCCGCCGTCGACCGGACGAGCCCCGGATCGGACCTGTCCGGCCCGAACCCCACCGACTCGGTCCTGGCCGCCATCACCCACGATCTCGCCGCGCTGACGCGCGCGGGCCGCCTCAGCGACATCCAGTTCGGCCTCCTCGAGGCCCGGATCGAGGCGCTGTCGGGGGTGCACACCGCCTGCGAGCGCCTCGCCAACACGCCGCTGCCCTTCGCCTACACCCTTCTCGTATACCGGACCGCGTGGCTCTACTGCCTGCTCCTCCCGGTGGGCCTCACCGGCGCCCTGGGCTGGGCGACTCCGATCGTGGTGGCGCTCGTGGCCTACACGTTCTTCGGACTCGACGCCCTCGGGGACGAGCTCGAGGAGCCGTTCGGCACCGAGCCCAACGACCTGCCCCTCGACGCCATGGTCCGCGCCGTGGACCGCATCGTCCACCACGCCCTCGGCGAGCCGATGCCCCAGGCGCTGGCGCCCGACGGGTACTGGCTGCGCTAGCGCCTACCCGTTCCAGGCGCGCAGCACCGGCTCGGTGCGGTCGTGCTCGTAGCCGAGCACCGAGACGCTCGCGGTGCCGAGGACGAGGAGCGCGCCGCACCGCGGCTCCAGGCCGATCCAGCGCGCGGCCAGCACCCGCAGAAAATGTGCGCTGGAGAAGACGATGAGGTCGGCGTCGCGGGCGCGGGCCCGGGCGATGACCCGATCCGCGCGGGCACCGACATCCGCCGCCGTCTCGCCGCTTGGGCAGCCGTCGCGGAACAGCCGCCAGTCCGGCCGCTCGGCCAGGATCGCCTTCGTGGTCCGGCCCTCGTAGGCGCCGTAATCCCACTCGGCGAGATCCGGGTCGATCGCGCGGCGGTCGCCGAAGCCCGCCAGCGCGCAGGTCGTGGCCGCCCGGCCCGACGGGCTCGACCATACCTCCGCGTAGGCGCGGCGCGCCAGGCGCGGTGCGAGGGCGCGCGCCGCGTCCTCACCCTCCGGCGTCAGGGGGATGTCGCTGCGCCCGGTATGCTGACCGGACCGGCTCCAGGCGGTCTCGCCGTGGCGGACCAGCGTGATCTGCGGGAACGGGCTCTCGGCCATGCGTGCCTCCCCGGGCACGCGGTCCGCGGCCCTGTCATCGATCCAGTCATCGACCCTGCCATCAACGCCGCCGCCGCGCTTCGGTCTCATCGGTTCGGCAATGCCGTCGGGAGCCGTCACGCGCCGTCTTGGACCCGATCAAGATCGGGCTTGCGCCCGCAGGAAAACGGACATAAACATATCTTTATGTCTATCGAACGCAGGCAAGAAGCGGGGTCGATCCCCTTTCCGGAAGCCCTGGGCGTCCTGCGTGCCGCCGCGGAGGAGACGCGCCTGCGCATCCTGGCGCTGCTCGTCGAGGGGGAACTGTCGGTGTCCGACCTCACCGACATCCTGGGTCAATCGCAGCCGCGGATCTCCCGCCACCTGAAGCTCTTGGTGGAGGCCGGGCTGGTCGAGCGGCACCGCGAGGGGGCCTGGGCGTTCTTTCGGCTGTCCGACGCCCGCGCCGGCTTGGCGGACCCGCTTCTGTCCGGTCTCGACCGGACCGCGCCGCCCCTGTCGGAGGACCGCGCGCGCCTCGACGCCGTCCGGGCGCAGCGGGCGGATGCGGCCACGACCTTCTTCGCCCGGCTGGCTCCCAAATGGGACGAGCTGCGCTCCCTGCACGTGCCCGAGGCGATCGTGGAGGCCGCAGTGCTCGACGCCCTCGGCGACCGCCCGATCGGCAGCCTGATCGATCTCGGCACCGGCACCGGCCGGATGCTCGGCCTGCTGGCGCCCCGGGCCGGCCGGGCCACCGGGCTCGATTCGAGCCACGCCATGCTGTCCGTCGCCCGGGCCAACCTGGAGCGCCAGGGCTTGGCAAGGGTGGACCTGCGGCAGGGCGACATCCACGCGCCGCCCTTCGCGCGGGCGAGCTTCGACCTCGTCGTGGTCCATCAGGTGCTGCACTATCTCGACGACCCGGCCCGGGCGCTCCGCGGGGCCGCGCGGCTCGTGGCGCCGGGCGGCCGCCTGCTGGTAGTGGACTTCGCGCCGCACGAGCTGGAATTCCTCCGCACCGGGCAGGCCCACCGGCGCCTCGGCTTCTCCGCCGAGCAGGTCTCCGGCTGGCTCGCCGAGTCCGGCCTCGCGACGGTCGCCACCCGCGATCTGACGCCCCGCGAGTCGGGCCAGCTCACCGTCACCCTCTGGCTCGCACAGGACGGGCTGGCTCAGGACGAGCTGGCCGACACCGACACAGAACAGCCTCAGCGCGCCGTCGCCTGAGACACCGACCTCCGCAGACTTCGTCTGAACCGACCGACATAGAGGACGAGACCCCGATGCGCCGCTCCACCCACCGCGCCAGCCGCGACGGCTACCACCCGATCCGCGTCTCGATCGAGTTCTTCCCCCCGAAGACCGACGAGATGGAGAAGATCCTCTGGAACTCCATCGAGCGCCTCGCGCCGCTGCAGCCGAGCTTCGTCTCGGTGACCTACGGCGCCGGCGGCTCCACCCGCGAGCGCACCCACAACACGGTCGCCCGCATGGTCCGCGAGACCGGCCTCAAGCCCGCCGCCCACCTCACCTGCGTGGACGCCTCCCGCGAGGAGATCGACGCGGTGGTCCAGTCCTACTGGGACGCGGGCGTGCGCCACATCGTGGCGCTGCGCGGCGACCCGGCCGAGGGTGTCGGCCACGCCTACCGGCCGCACCCGGAGGGCTACGCCTCGACCGCAGAGCTGGTGAAGGGGATCAAGCGGATCGGCGACTTCAAGGTCTCGGTCTCGGCCTATCCCGAGAAGCACCCCGAGGCGGCCTCCCTCGACGCCGACATCGACGCCCTGAAGGCCAAGGTCGATGCCGGGGCCGACCAGGCGATCACCCAGTTCTTCTTCGAGAACGAGATCTACCTGCGCTACCTGGACAAGGTCCGGGCCGCCGGGATCACGATCCCGATCATCCCGGGCATCCTACCGGTGCAGAACTTCAAGCAGGCGGCGAACTTCGCCCGCCGCACCGGCGCCTCGGTGCCCTACTGGTTGGCCGCCCGGTTCGAGGGGCTGGAGGACGACGTCGAGACCCGCCGGCTCGTGGCCGGCGCGGTGGCGGCCGAGCAGGTGCTCGACCTCGTGGACGAGGGCGTCAACGACTTCCACTTCTACTCGATGAACCGCTCCGACTTGGTCTACGCGATCTGCCACCTGCTCGGCCTGCGCGCCCAGGCGCCGAAGCTGGCGGCCGCGAAGGCCGCGGCTTAAATTCAGGCGGCGCCCGGTTCGGGCGCAGCAGGGGGCACCGCCATGGCTGAGCCGCAGGATTTGATCGTTCCGCTCCTCCGGGAGATGAGAGCGGAGATGAAAGCAGGTTTCGAGCGCATCGACCGCAAGCTGGAAGTAGACGGTGTGCGCTTCGATAGGCTCGAGCGCCGCTTCGACAATTTGCGTGAAGCCGTGAACGGCGAATCGGTCCTCGGCCGCTACGCCGCCGCGGAGGTCGAGGAGCGGCTCGAAGCGATCGAGAAGCGGCTTGCCGCCCTGGAAAAGGCGGGCTGACCGCAGGACCCAAAACACCGATCGAGCCCACCCTCCACCTCATCCTTAGGTGCCGCGCGAGCGGCCCCGAAGGAGGGCTCCAGGGAACACCGAGATATCTGGAGGCCTCCAAGGCCTCCGCTTCGCTCCGGCACCTCAGGACGAGGTGATCTGACAGGACGCACAATGACCGATTTTGCCCCCGTCGACGGCACCGAGATCGCGAAGGCCCTGCGCCAGCGCGCCGCGGAGAAGATCCTCGTCCTCGACGGGGCGATGGGCACCGTCATCCAGCGCCTGAAGTTCTCGGAAGAGGACTTTCGCGGCGACCGGTTCAAGGATCACGGGCACGATCAGAAGGGCAACAACGACCTGCTGATCCTGACCCAGCCCGACGCGATCCGGCAGATCCACCTCGACTACTTCCTGGCCGGCGCCGACGTCTGCGAGACCAACACCTTCTCGGGCACCACCATCGCCCAGGCCGATTACGGCATGGAGTCGATCATCCACGAGCTGAACGCTCAAGGAGCGCGGCTCGCCCGGGAGGCCGCCAAGCTCGCCGAGGAGAAGGACGGCCGCCGCCGTTTCGTGGCCGGCGCCATCGGCCCGACGAACCGGACCCTGTCGATCTCGCCGGACGTGAACAACCCGGGCTTCCGGGCGGTCACCTTCGACCAAGTGAAGCAGGCCTACGTGGAGCAGGTCCGCGGCCTGATCGACGGCGGCGCCGAGCTGATCCTGATCGAGACCATCTTCGACACGCTCAACGCCAAGGCCGCGGTCGCGGCGGCGTGGCAGGTCTTCGACGAGACCGGCATCCGCTTGCCGATCCAGATCTCCGGCACGATCACAGATCTCTCGGGCCGCACCCTGTCGGGCCAGACTCCGGCGGCCTTCTGGCACTCCCTGCGCCATTCCGAGCCGCTGACCTTCGGCCTCAACTGCGCCCTCGGCGCCCGCGAGATGCGCGGCCACATCGCCGAGCTGTCGCGGATCTGCGACACGCTGGTCTGCGCCTACCCGAATGCCGGCCTGCCGAACGAGTTCGGCCTCTACGACGAGAGCCCGGAGGCGATGGGCAAGCTGGTCGGCGAGTTCGCCGAATCCGGCCTCGTCAACATGGTCGGCGGCTGCTGCGGCACCACGCCGGACCACATCCGCGCCATCGCGGAGGCCGTCGCCGGCAAGGCGCCGCGGCCGATCCCCGAGGTGCCGCGCCTGATGCGGCTGTCGGGCCTCGAGCCCTTCGTGCTCACGCCGGAAATCCCCTTCGTGAACGTCGGCGAGCGCACGAACGTCACCGGCTCGGCCAAGTTCCGCAAGCTCATCACCAACGGCGACTACGCGGCGGCCCTCGATGTCGCCCGCGATCAGGTGGCGGCCGGCGCCCAGGTGATCGACGTCAACATGGACGAGGGCCTGCTCGACTCCCAGAAGGCGATGGTCGAGTTCCTGAACCTCGTCGCCGCCGAGCCCGACATCGCCCGGGTACCCGTGATGGTCGATTCCTCGAAGTTCGAGGTGATCGAGGCCGGCCTGAAGTGCATCCAGGGCAAGCCGATTGTGAACTCGATCTCCATGAAGGAGGGCGAGGAGAAGTTCATCGAGGCCGCCAAGGTCTGCCGCTCCTACGGCGCCGCCGTGGTGGTGATGGCCTTCGACGAGCAGGGGCAGGCGGATTCCTACGAGCGCAAGGTCGAGATCTGCACCAAGGCCTACCGGATCCTGACCGAGCAGGTCGGCTTCCCGCCCGAGGACATCATCTTCGATCCGAACATCTTCGCGGTCGCCACGGGCATCGAGGAGCACAACCCGTACGGCGTGGCCTTCATCGAGGCGACCCGCACGATCCGCGAGACCCTGCCGCACGCCCACATCTCGGGCGGCGTCTCGAACCTGAGCTTCGCGTTCCGCGGCAACGAGCCGGTGCGTGAGGCCATGCACGCGGTGTTCCTGTTCCACTGCATCAAGGCCGGCATGGACATGGGCATCGTCAATGCCGGCCAGCTCGCCGTCTACGACGAGATCCCGGCGGAGCTGCGCGAGCTGTGCGAGGACGTCGTCCTCAACCGCCGCGAGGATTCCACCGAGCGCCTGCTGGAGGCCGCCGAGCGCTTCAAGACCGGCGCCTCGGCCCAGGCCAAGACCGCCGACCTGACCTGGCGCGAGGCTCCGGTCGAGAAGCGGATCGAGCACGCGCTGGTCAACGGCATCACCGAGTACATCGTGGCCGACACCGAGGAGGCGCGGGCCTCAGCCGAGCGCCCGCTCCACGTCATCGAGGGCCCGCTGATGGCCGGCATGAACGTGGTCGGCGACCTGTTCGGCTCCGGCAAGATGTTCCTGCCGCAGGTGGTGAAGTCCGCCCGCGTGATGAAGCAGGCGGTCGCTTATCTCGAACCGTTCATGGAGGAGGAGAAGCGCGCCAACGGCGGCGACGGCAAGCGCCAGGCCGCCGGCAAGGTGCTGATGGCGACCGTGAAGGGCGACGTCCACGATATCGGCAAGAACATCGTCGGCGTCGTGCTGGCCTGCAACAACTACGAGATCATCGATCTCGGCGTGATGGTGCCGGCTGCCAAGATCCTGGAGACCGCCAAGACCGAGAAGGTCGACATCGTCGGCCTGTCGGGCCTGATCACCCCGTCGCTCGACGAGATGGTCCATGTGGCCGGCGAGATGGAGCGCGAGGGGCTCGACGTGCCGCTGCTGATCGGCGGTGCCACCACGAGCCGCGTCCACACGGCGGTGAAGATCCACCCGGCCTACGCCAAGGGGCAGGCGGTCTACGTCACCGACGCGAGCCGCGCGGTCGGCGTGGTGTCGAGCCTGATCTCGAAGGAGACCCGTGGGAAGACGATCGAGAAGGTCCGGGCCGAGTACGCCAAGGTGGCGGACGCCCACAGGCGCTCGGAGGCCGACAAGCAGCGGCTGCCCCTCGCGAAGGCGCGGACCAACGCCTTCAAGATCGACTGGTCGGGCTACAAGCCGGCCAAGCCGACCTTCACCGGCACGAGGGTCTACGGCTCCTACGAGGTCGCCGACCTCGTGCCCTACATCGACTGGACGCCGTTCCTGCAGACCTACGAGTTCAAGGGCCGCTTCCCGGCGATCCTGGACGATCCCGAGCAGGGCCCGGCCGCCCGCGCCCTCTACGAGGACGCTCAGGAGATGCTGAAGCAGATCGTGGAGGAGCGCTGGTTCAACCCGAAGGCGGTGATCGGCTTCTGGCCGGCCAACAGCGTCGGCGACGACATCGCGCTCTACACCGGCGAGAGCCGGTCGGAGCGGCTCGCCACCTTCCACGGCCTGCGCCAGCAGCTCTCGAAGCGCGACGGGCGGTCGAACACCTGCCTGTCGGACTTCGTGGCCCCGGCCGAGACCGGCATCGCCGACTATGTCGGCGGCTTCGTGGTCACCGCCGGCCTGGAGGAGGTGCGGATCGCCGAGCGGTTCGAGCGGGCGAACGACGATTACCGGGCGATCCTCGTGAAGGCGCTCGCCGACCGCATCGCCGAGGCCTTCGCCGAGCGGATGCACGAGCGGGTGCGCAAGGAGTTCTGGGGCTACGCGTCCGACGAGGCCTACGGGCCCGAGGAGCTGGTGCTGGAGAAGTACGACGGCATCCGTCCGGCCCCGGGCTACCCGGCCCAGCCCGACCACACCGAGAAGACCACCCTGTTCGACCTGCTGAAGGCGGAGAGCCGGATCGGCGTGAGGCTCACCGAGTCCTACGCGATGTGGCCGGGTTCGTCGGTGTCGGGGATCTACATCGCCCACCCGGAGGCGCACTATTTCGGCGTCGCCAAGGTGGAGCGGGATCAGGTCGAGGATTACGCCGCCCGCAAGGGGATGGATGTCCGCGACGTCGAGCGCTGGCTCGGCCCGATCCTGAACTACGATCCGGCGCGGTACATGCCGCAGGCGGCGGAGTAGGGGCGGGGCACCACCGTCATCGCGAGCGCAGCGAAGCGAAGCGACCCAGGGCATCGCGACATCGGTCGGCCTGACGCCCCTGGATTGCTTCGCTCCGCAAGGACGGCAGGGCGGCGCGAGCCGCCCATCCAACCTCAGCAGGTCCCCGCACCCCGCGTGTTCACGTACAGTGAATAGACCGAGTGCGTGGACGTCATCAGCAGCAGGTTGCGGTTGAGTCCGCCGAAGCACAGGTTGGCGCAGCGCTCCGGCAGGCGGATCCGGCCGATCAGCTTGGCCTGAGGCGAGAGCACGATGATCCCGTCCTCGGCCTCGCTCATCCCCCAGCCGCACCAGAGATTGCCGTCGACGTCGACCCTAAAGCCGTCCGGCGTGCCGGTGCCGGCATCGTAGAAGACGCGGCCGTTCGCGGCCTTGGTGCCGTTCTCGACCACGTCGTAGACGCGGATCAGGCGGTTCGGCTTCGCCCGCGCCTCGATGAGGTAGAGCTTGGACTCGTCCGGCGAGAAGCAGAGCCCGTTCGGACCCGCCACGCCCTCGACCGCGACGCTGGCCTGTCCCGTCCTCGGATCGATCCGGTAGACGTTGCCGGGAAGCTCCGGCGCGGCCATCGACTCGTGCGGGTTCGGCCCGAAGGCCGGGTCGGTGAACCAGACCGCGCCGTCGGAATGGCAGACCACGTCGTTCGGCGAGTTCAGCGGCTTGCCGTCGAACCAGTCCATCAGCGTGGTCAGGCTCCCGTCGTGCTCGGTGCGGGTGACGCTGCGGGTCCTGTGCTGGCAGGTGATCAGCCGGCCCTGCCGGTCGCGGGTGTTGCCGTTGGCGTAGTTCGACGGCTTGCGGAACACCGAGAGCTTGCCGGACGCCTCCTCCCACTTCATGATCCGGTCGTTGACCACGTCGCTGAACAGCAGCGATCCCATGTCGCCGAACCAGACCGGCCCCTCGGCCCAGCGGAAGCCGGTGGCGACCCGCTCCACCGTTGCCGAGGCGAGCCGGTACTTGGCGAAGGCCGGGTCGAGGATCTCGACGGCCGGGTCCGGCACCCGCTGCGACGGCTCCCAGCCGGCTCCGGCCGCCCGCGCGGCACCGAGCAGGGCCGCCCCGGCGAGCAGTCCCCTGCGTGCGATCATGACCATGGTACCTCCCTGTGGTGTGACCTGCCGCCTGTTGCCGACGGCTCGGGCCGGTCAGTGAATCTCGGGTTCCGGAATACCGCCGGCGCCCTCCAGAAAGTCGAAGTCGCAGCCCTCGTTGGCCTGCCGCACGTGCTGGGCGAACAGCCGGTTGTAGCCCCGCGGATAAGACCGGTCCGGCGGCCGGAACGCCTTCACCCGCGCCGCGATCTCGGCGTCGTCGAGGTGCAGGTGGATCCGCCGCCCGGGCACGTCCACGGTGATGAGGTCACCGTCGCGCACGGCCGCGAGCGGGCCGCCCGCGGCCGATTCCGGCGCCACGTGCAGGATGCAGGCACCGTAGCTGGTCCCGCTCATCCGCGCGTCCGAGATGCGGACCATGTCGCGCACGCCCTGCCGGAGCAGGACCTTCGGGATCGGAAGCATGCCCCATTCGGGCATGCCGGGGCCGCCGATCGGGCCGGCATTGCGCAGGATCATCACGTGGTCGGGCGTGACGTCGAGGTCGAGGTCGTTCACCGCCGCGCTCATCGCGTCGTAGCTGTCGAAGACCAGCGCGGGACCGGTGTGCTGCAGCAGCCGCGGGTCGGCGGCCGGCGGCTTGATCACGCAGCCGTCGGGAGCGAGGTTGCCGTACAGGATCGCGGTCCCGCCCATGGCCACGATCGGTCGGTCGAGCGGGCGGATCACGTCGTCGTTGAACACCCGCATGCCGGCCAGCCCGTCGCCGATCGTGCCGCCGGTGACCGAGCGGGCGTCGAGGTGGAGGAGGGGGGACAGGCGCGCCATCAGGGCGCGGATGCCGCCCGCGATGTGGAAATCCTCCATGAGCCACTGACCCGAGGGCCGGAGGTTGGCGATGACCGGCACCTTCTGGGCGAACTCGTCGAACTCGGTGAGCTTGACCGGGATACCGGCGCGCCCCGCCATGGCCACCAGGTGGATCATCGCGTTGGTGGAGCCGGCGAGCGCGTTGTGGACCACCAGCGCGTTGTCGACCGAGCGGCGGTCGAGGATGTCGGACGGCTTCAGGTCCTCCCAGATCATCTCGACGATCCGCCGGCCGCAGGCGCCGGCCATGCGCGGATGGTCGGCGTCGGCCGCCGGGATCGAGGCCGAACCGGGCAGCGATAAACCCAGGGCCTCGGTGATCGCCGTCATGGTCGAGGCCGTGCCCATGGTCATGCAGGTTCCGGCGGAGCGGGCGATGCCCGCCTCCATGTCGTTCCATTCCTGCGTGGTGATGTTCCCGGCCTCCTTCTCGGCCCAGTACTTCCAGACATCCGAGCCCGAGCCCAGGATCGTCCCGCCGAAGTGGCCGCGCATCATCGGTCCCGCCGGCAGGAACACCATCGGCAGGTTCATGGAGATCCCGCCCATCACTGTGCCGGGCGTGGTCTTGTCGCAGCCGCCCATCAGCACCGCGCCGTCCACGGGGTGCTGGCGCAGCAGTTCTTCCACCTCCATGGCCAGGAGGTTGCGGTAGAGCATCGTGGTCGGCTTGACGAAGTTCTCCGACAGCGACAGCGCTGGCAGCTCGATCGGGAAGCCGCCCGCCTGCCAGACGCCGCGCTTCACGTGCTCGACGCGCTCGCGGAAATGCTGGTGACAGGGGTTGATGTCGCTCCAGGTGTTGATGATGCCGACGATCGGCTTGCCGGTGAAATCCGCCCGCTCGTAGCCCATCTGCAGCATGCGCGAGCGGTGGCCGAAGCTGCGCAGGTCGGTGGCGCCGAACCAGCGCTGGCTGCGCAGATCCTCCAGGGTCTTCTTGCGCGCGGTCATCGCTCTGTCTCCGGTCTCACGCGTTCGACCCGGCCGGGCGGCCCGCGACGAGCGTGATCGCCGCGGCGGCGAGCGCGCAAGCCGCCAGGAAATAGAGGCCGGCCTCGTAGGTCCCGGTATAATCCTTCAGCCAGCCCAGGACGTAGGGGCCGACGAAGCCGCCGAGATTGCCGATCGCGTTGATCAGCGCGATCCCCCCGGCGGCCGCGGGCCCGGCCAGGAACTCCCCCGGCATCGCCCAGAAGGCGGGCTTGCTCCCGTAGAGCCCGATCGTGGCCACCGACATCGCCGCGAGCGCCCAGAGGCTGCCGAGCATGGGGCCGGAGACGACGAGGCCGAGGGCGGCGACCAGCGCGGCGATCGCGAAGTGCCAGCGGCGCTCGTCGCGCCGGTCCGACGACCAGCTCCAGGCGATCATGCCCAGGGTCCCGACGCCGTAGGGCACCGCCGTCGCGACCCCCGTCTCCCAGTCGGTGAGGTGCAGGCTCTTCAGGATCGGCGGCAGGAAGAAGGTGATGCCGTAGGTGGCGGTACCGATGCTGAAGTACATCGCGCCCAGCGCGAGCACGCGCCGGTCGGTCAGGACCTGCCCCAGGGTGAAGGGCCCGTGGGCCCGGACCGTGTCGTCCCGCTCCGCCGCGATCGCGGTCCCGAGCCACAGCCGCTCCTCGGACGTGAGCCACGCGGCCTGTTCGGGCCGGTCGGTCATCAGCGCCAGGACCGCGAAGGCCAGCAGGATCGAGGGCGCCGCCTCGAGGAGGAACAGCCACTGCCAGCCGTGCAGGCCGAGCGCCCCGTCGAGCTGGAGCAGCGCCCCCGAGATCACCGCCGTGAGGGCGTTCGAGCCCGGGACCGCGAGGAACAGCGCGGCGACCACGCGCGCCCGGTACCGCTTCGGGAACCAGTAGGTGAAGTAGAGGATCACGCCGGGGAAGAAGCCGGCCTCGGCCACGCCCAGCAGGAAGCGCAGGGCGAGGAAGCTCGCCGGGCCGGTGATGAGCGCCATGCTGCCCGCCACCAGCCCCCAGGTGACCATGATCCGGGCGATCCAGAGCCGCGCACCGGCGCGCTCCAGGAGGACGTTGCTCGGCACTTCGAAGATGACGTAGCCGAGGAAGAAGATGCCGGCCGCCCAGCCGTAGACCGTGGCGGAGAACCCGAACTCCCGGCTCAGCCCGAACGCCGCGAAGCCGACGTTGGTCCGGTCCATGTAGGCGACGAAGTAGATGAGGACGATCAGCGGCAGCAGACGCCGCGACACCTTGGCGACCGTCCGCCGCTCGATCTCCGGCGCCGCATCGCCCCCGCGCAACCCCGCCGCCATGGCGTCCCCCCGAGCCGAATCCGACGCGTCCCGGCCCTTTGCCGATCGCGGGCCGGGCCGGAGCGGGCCGGTGCGGCACGCTCAGCGGCCGGTCCGCGTCCGCCAGGCGGCGAAATCGGCGAGGCTCTGCTCGTCGGTGGCAGGGTAGAGGCCGAGGATTGTGCGGCCCTTGCGTACCTCCTCGGTGACGAAATCCTCGTAGGCGGTCATCTCCACGGCCTCGTCGGCGACCGCGTCAGCGAGGTGGGCCGGGATCACCGCCACCCCGTCGCCGTCGCCGACGATCACGTCGCCGGGAAAGACGGGCGCGTCTCCGCAGCCGATCGGCACGTTGATGTCGATCGCCTGGTGGACCGTGAGGTTCGTCGGTGCCGACGGGCGCGCGTGGTAGCTCGGCATCTCGAGCCGGGCGATCTCGTCGGCATCGCGGAAGCCGCCGTCGGTGACGAGCCCGGCGCAGCCGCGCACCATCAGCCGGGTCGCCAGGATCGAGCCCGCGGAGGCGGCCCGGGCGTCCTTCCGGCTGTCGATCACCATCACGGCGCCGGGCGGGCACTCCTCCACGGCCTTGCGCTGCGGGTGCGCGCGGTCGCGGAACACCGTGATCGGGTTCAGGTCCTCCCGGGCCGGGATGTAGCGCAGGGTGTAGGCCTCGCCGACCATCGTCGGGCCGCCGGCCTTCAGGGGCAGCACGCCCTGGATCATCTGGTTGCGGAAGCCGCGCTTGTAGAGGGCGGTCATCAGCGTGGCCGTGCTGACGGTCTTCAGCTTGGCGCGCGTCTCAGGGGACAACCCGGACATCCGCTTCTCCTCCCCGAGCCTCGGTCTCGGCAACCGCGGACGGTGACAATCACGCGTCGCTTGCGCCGGCCTTGGCTCCCGTCCGCGCTGGGCGCAGACTGATATCCCAGCTCTTGAGTAACACGGGGCGCCGCGCCATTGTCAACCGGCGCGGGTCGCGACCGACCCGGGCAGAGATCGACGGGGAAGCCCTTGGCCGAATTGGACTTTGCGGGCGGCGGCAGCGCCTCGGCGGCGGAGGCGCGCAGGCCGCGCTCGCTCGCCGAGACCGCCTACGACGCCATCGAGCAGATGATCATCAGCCGCCGTCTCGCGCCCGGCGCGATGGTCTCGGAGGGCGAACTCGGCGCGGAGCTGGGCCTCGGCCGGACCCCGGTCCGCGAGGCCCTGGCACGGCTGAAGACGATCGGGTTCGTGGAGGTCCACCCGCGCCGCGGCGTCCTCGTCACCCAGGTCGACATCATCAGGCACCTCGAGCTGCTGGAGGTGCGGCGGCCCCTCGACGAGACCGTGGCCCGCTGCGCCATCGCGCGGGGCACCGAGGACGACATGGCGCGGCTGCTGGACCGCGTCGGCGGGCTGCGCCGCACCGCGGAGGCCCGCGACCGGGAAGCGTATTTCCGGCACAAGCGCGCCCTGCACGAGGGGCTGGTCGGCGCCGCCTACAACCCGACGCTCGCCGGCACCATGGCGGCGCTGCACGCGCAGTCGCGACGGTTCTGGTACACCTACGAGCCGACCGCGAGCTTCCCGGACTGCGCGGCGATCCACGCGGCGATCGTGTCGGGCATCGCGGCGCGCGACGCGGGGGCGGCCCTTGCCGGGATCGGGACGCTGTTCGACTTTCTCGACCGGATGACACGCCGGGCCCTCGACCGGCGCCCCCTGGTCTGACAGGTTGACCGCCCCGAACCCGCCCCTATCCTGAGACTGGGATATCAGACGCATCTCAGCGGCGGGCGGATCCACGGCCGATCCCGGCGCCATGTCCCGGACGCGGCCCGAGCGCCAGGGAGGAACGGCTTGAACGGATTGCCCCCACGCACCGGCGCGCAGGTGCTCGTCGACCAGCTCCGCGCGCAGGGCGTCGCGCGCGTGACCTGCGTCCCCGGCGAGAGCTATCTCGCGGTGCTCGACGCCCTGCGCGACAGCGGCATCGACGTGCTGGTCTGCCGGCAGGAGGGCGGCGCGGCGATCATGGCCGAGGCCGCCGGCAAGCTCACGGGCCGCCCTGGCATCTGCTTCGTGACCCGGGGCCCCGGCGCCACCAACGCTTCCGCCGGCGTGCACATCGCCCGCCAGGATTCGACGCCGATGATCCTGTTCGTCGGCCAGATCGCCCGGCGCATGCGCGACCGCGAGGCCTTCCAGGAGGTCGACTACCGCCAGATGTTCGGCGGCGTCGCCAAGTGGGCGGTGGAGATCGACGACGCGGCGCGCATCCCGGAGATCCTCGCCCGGGCCTTCCGGGTCGCACTGCAAGGCCGCCCGGGCCCCGTCGTGGTCGCCCTGCCGGAGGACATGCTCGACGACGTCGCGGCCGTGCCGGACGCGCCGCGCGTCGTCCCGGCCGCGCCGGCCCCGTCGGGGGACGACGTCGCGCGCCTGCGGGCCATGCTGGCGGAGGCGCGGCGGCCGGTGGTGCTGCTCGGCGGCTCCCGCTGGACGGAAGGCGCCGTCGCCGCTCTGGCCGCCTGGGCCGAGCGCCACGACCTGCCGGTGGCGGTCTCGTTCCGGCGGGCCCAGCTCTTCCCCGCCGACCACCCGAACTTCGCGGGCGAGCTCGGGATCGGGCCCAACCCGGCGCTGCTCGCCCGGATCCGGGAGGCCGACCTGCTGCTGATGGTGGGCGGGCGCCTCTCCGAGATGCCGGCGCAGTCCTACGGCCTGCTCGGCATCCCCAATCCCGGCCTGCCGCTGGTCCACGTCCACGCCGACGCGGCGGAACTCGGCCGGGTCTACCAGCCGGCGCTGGCGATCGAGGCGGCGCCCGAGACCTTCTGCACGGTCCTGCCGGAGTTCGAGGCCACCGGCACCGGCCGCGCCGCCGAGGCCCACGCCGCCTACCGCGCGTGGTCCGAGACGCCGGAGCCGAAGCCCGGCGCGTTCCAGTACGGCGCGGCGATCGCGTGGCTGCGCGAGCGGCTGCCGCCGGACGCGGTGATCTGCAACGGCGCCGGCAACTTCGCCACCTGGGTCCACCGCTATTACCGGTTCCGCGCCTTCGGCACGCAGCTCGCGCCGACCTCCGGCTCCATGGGCTACGGCCTGCCCGCCGCCGTGATGGCGAAGCGCAGCCGCCCGGAGCGGATCGTCGTGGCGCTCGCCGGCGACGGCGACGTGATGATGACCGTGCAGGAATTCGCGACCGCGGTTCAGTACGGGATCGCCGTCGTGGTGGTGGTGCTCGACAACGGCATGTACGGCACGATCCGGATGCACCAGGAGCGCGAGTATCCCGGCCGCGTCTCGGCGACCGAGCTGCGCAACCCCGACTTCGCGGCGCTGGCCCGCGCCTTCGGCGGCCACGGCGAACGGGTGGAGCGCACCGAGGAGTTCGCCCCCGCCTTCGAGCGCGGCCTCGCCTCCGGGCTGCCGGCCATGATCCACTGCCTCGTCGATCCCGAGGCGCTCACCCCGACCATGACCCTCGCGGCCATCCGCGAGAAGGCCCTGGCGGCGCAGCGGGGCTGACCGCCCGCACGCGCCGTCCCGGTGCGGCCCGCCCGCACCCCCACCGAGAGGAGCAGCTCATGACCCTGCGCGGCGAGAACCTGATCGGCGCCGAGGCGCGGCGCGGCACCGAGGCGGCCTTCCGGGCCGTCGAGGCGGCCACAGGACAGACCCTGGAGCCGGACTTCCCGGGCGCGAGCCGGAGCGACCTCGACCGGGCCTGCGCGCTCGCCGAGGCCGCCTTCGACACCTTCCGCGAGACCGACCCGGAGGCGCGGGCCGGCTTCCTGGAAGCGATCGCCGCGAACATCCTGGAGATCGGGGACGACCTCGTCACTCGCTGCATGGCCGAGACGGGGCTGCCCCGGCCGCGGATCGAGGGCGAGCGCGCCCGGACGGTCGGCCAGCTGCGCCTGTTCGCCGGCGTCGTCCGCGAGGGCAGCTACGTCGAGGCGCGGATCGACTCGGCCCTTCCGGACCGCAAGCCGCTGCCCCGTCCGGACCTGCGCCTGCGCCGGATCGCCGTCGGCCCGGTGGCGGTGTTCGGCGCCTCGAACTTCCCGCTGGCCTTCTCGGTGGCGGGGGGCGACACCGCCTCGGCCCTGGCGGCGGGCTGCCCGGTGGTGGTCAAGGCCCATCCCGCCCATCCCGGCACCTCGGAACTGGTCGGCCGCGCCGTCCAGAAGGCGGTTGCGTCCTGCGGCCTGCCGGAGGGGACCTTCTCGCTGCTGTTCGATGCCGGCCAGTCGATCGGGCAGGGGCTGGTGGCCGATCCCCGGATCGCGGCCGTCGGCTTCACGGGCTCGCGCCGGGGCGGCACCGCCCTGATGGCGATCGCGGCCGGGCGCCCGTCGCCGATCCCGGTCTACGCCGAGATGAGCAGCATCAACCCGGTGCTGCTGTTCCCCGGCGCGCTCGCCGCGCGGGGCGCCGCGATCGGCAAGGCCTTCGCGGCCTCGCTGACGCTCGGCGCCGGGCAGTTCTGCACCAATCCCGGCCTGATCCTGGCGCTGCCGGGTCCGGGTCTCGACGCCTTCCTCGAGGCGGCCGGCGCGGCCCTTCGCGAGAGCCCGGCCGCGACCATGCTGACGCCCGGCATCCAGCGCGCCTACCGCGAGGCCGTGGCGCGGGTGGCCGGCCACGCCGCCGTCACCCGCATCGCCGAGGGCGCGGAGGGCGGGGCGACCCAGGGCCGGGCGACTCTGTTCGCCGCGGATTCGGACGTGTTCCTGGCGGATCCCGAGCTGCAGGAGGAGATGTTCGGCGCCTCGGGGCTCGTGGTGCGCTGCGCGGACTTCGCCGCGATGCGGGCGGTCCTGGAGCGTCTGGAGGGCCAGCTCACGGCCTCGCTGCACCTCGTGCCGGAGGATCACGCGGCCGCCCGGGACCTGCTGCCGCTCCTGGAGCGCCGCGTCGGCCGGATCCTGGTGGACGGGTTCGGGACCGGCGTCGAGGTGGCGCACGCCATGGTGCATGGCGGGCCCTACCCGGCGACCTCGGACGGGCGCACGACCTCGGTGGGCAGCCTCGCGATCGACCGGTTCCTGCGGCCGGTGAGCTACCAGGACGTCCCCGACGCCCTGCTGCCGGCGGCGCTCCAGGCCGCCAACCCGCTGGGCCTGCCCCGCCGGATCGACGGCACGCCCGAGCGCCGCTGAGCCGCTTCGGGCAGGGGCCGGACGGCCGCGATCCGCCGCTTGCCAGGGGCGGGCGCGGCGTCTAGACAGCCTCCGCTCACCTTGGGGCGTCGCCAAGTGGTAAGGCAGCGGTTTTTGGTACCGCCATTCCCAGGTTCGAATCCTGGCGCCCCAGCCAAATTTCCCAAGGGAAACAGGACCTTCGGTGCCGGGACTGAGCGGGCCCGCCGGAACGCGCGGTGTCGCCCCGCGGCACGAGAATCCGCACGGTCCCGAACGGCCCGCGGGCCGTCCGGCGCCGGCGCTCCGCACCGTGAGGCCGAGACGACCGCTGTGGAGAGCGAGACCGCGACGGCTGAGCCCATCACGTTCCCGACAGGCCACCACGTCGACGTGGGCCAGGCCATCGAAATGCGCTCTCAGGCGAGGAGCCTCCGCGCCGACGCTGCGCCGCTCGTGGCCGAGAGCGCGATCAACATGAGTTTCCCGAGGACGACATGAGCGACGTGCCCGATCCGAAGCGGAAGACGATCGCCGACAGCGTGCTGGTTCGTCTCAGCACGTTCGCGTTGGGCATCGGCCTGTACGACGGCATCGCCCGGAGCATCGTCGAGAAGGCGGTCGCCGACATGCCGGAGGCCACCGTCGAGCAGATCGCGGCGGCGGCGCGGATGATGATGCTGTTCGTGTCGGGCTGAGAGCGGTACATGGCCGGGACAGCGACCCTGCTGGCGTATCCGGTGAAGGGATGACCGCGTGATCCTGCCTCCCCTCCGCCGGACGGCGGCCGACGCGCGGACGGTGGCCACCGTCGCCCACGACGGCCAGGTCGACAAGGGCGGCAGGCCGTATATCGAGCATCTTGCGCGCGTGGCTGCCGGCGTGCTCGGGCTGTCGGAAGGGTGCCCGTTCTGGTCCGACCTGGAGCGGGACGAGGCGCTGCAGGCCGCGTGGCTGCACGATGTGGTCGAGGACACCCGCTACGGGTTCGGCGACTTGGCCAAGGAGGGATTCAGCGACAACGTGCTGACCTCGGTCGCCATGCTGACGAAGCCCGGAGGTCGCGTCACCTACGCGGCCTGGATCAACAACATCGCGAAAGTGGGCACCCTCCGGGCGACCCTCGTCAAGCTCGCCGACCTCGAGGACAATTCGGATCCCGGGCGTCTGGCGCTCCTGCCCGCGGAGACCCGCGAGCGGCTTCATCTCAAGTACGAGCCGGCCAAGGCAATCCTGCGCGCGGCGGCGGCGGCGAAGGGCTGGCTCGGTTCACCGACGACGGTCGAAGGCAGCGGGCCGCGTTAGCCCCGCGCCTTGCCCATGCGGCGAAGCTTCGCGCGACCGGCACCGTCCCGCTGTCACGGCCGCGGCATGCGCGGCGACCCGCGCCGCGACACCCCTGATAGCTCGGCGCCGAACCGCCCGCGCGCGTGCACCGCAACAGCGAAGCCGCCGTCGACGGTCAGATGGAGAAGCCGCTCGTCCATCTCGGTCAGCATGGTGTCGGGCTTCACGCGATCGACCAGCCCGTCATTGATCGAGGTCGGCCAGACGACGTGCACCTCCCGGAATGTCTCGGCGAACAGGATCGTCAGCATGAACGGCGCCCGGTGGCCGAAGCTGTCCCCGAAGAGCAGCGGCCGCCCGCGACCAAGGCCCGGACAATCGAGGGAAGGTCAAATCATCCTCTTCCCAGATCTTGGACGTGCGCCAGCGCACGCGATTTACAATGCTCGCGGTTCGCGCGCGGATGAAGAGCCGATCATGTGAACGTTAATACAAGGGGCCTCGATCTCTGGGGGCATCGCGTGAGCCGCACGTATCCGAACACTCGCAGAGGGCGAGCTTTGCTGTTCAGCCGTCAAGCTGAGCCGACCATTCGGACGTCGGATCTGGTGGGAGCCACGGCCGGGGTCGCACTCCTGGGCGGCCTGTGCTTGCTGCTCGTGGCCCTGCTCACGAGCGAGGCCCAGGGATTTACGGATCTCACGTCGATCCTCACGGACAGCTAGAGCAATACCCGACCCTGTTGCGGCCGGACGCGCGCGCGCTTCCGGGCCGCGTGACGGAGTCGCGCATCCCGGTCAGGCTGCCGCACCTCGCGCGGGCGGCACCGCTCCCCCGGCGCGGGCTCCGGCGAGGCGCCCGTTCCCGGCAGCGGCGAGGCTGCGGGTTCCAGGTCCCGGCCGTTCGTCCCGCCCCGACCCGCCTCGGCCCTCGACCGCGCGCCGGATTCCTGCACGATGGGCGATCGGGACGCGCGGACGAGGGCAGCGCCCGCTGCCCTGGCGCGGGACAGCACTCCAGAAGACCATCGCGGCTCGGCGGGAGGCGGTTTCGCGGCGCCCGAGGGGCACGCGGCGATCGCCGACGGCGGTTCGCACAGGCGTTCGGTCGGAAGAGCGTTGAATCGCGGCCGCCATTCGGAAAGGCTCGCTCCGCCCGATCCGCATCGCCCCCCGGAGGTGAAGACCCTGTGCCGCACGCGACCGAACTGATCGCCATCATCGCCCTCGGGCTGACCCTCGCCTTCATCTGCGGGATGGTCGCGCAGCGCCTCAGGCTGCCGCCGCTGGTCGGGTACCTGGTCGCGGGCGTCCTCGTCGGCCCCTACACGCCGGGCTTCGTGGGCGACAGCAACCTCACGGGCCAGCTCGCCGAGATCGGCGTCATCCTGCTGATGTTCGGGGTCGGGCTGCACTTCTCGTTCAAGGACCTGATGGCCGTGCGCGCGATCGCCCTGCCCGGAGCGGTGGTGCAGATCGCGGCGGCGACCGCCATGGGGATCGGCCTCGCCTTCGCCTGGGGCTGGACCCTCGGGCAGGGCCTGGTCTTCGGCCTCGCCCTCTCCGTCGCGAGCACGGTGGTCCTGCTCCGCGCGCTGGAGGAGCGCGGCCTCCTCGACACGGACAACGGCCGCATCGCGGTGGGCTGGCTCATCGTCGAGGATCTGGCGATGGTGCTGACCCTCGTGGTCCTGCCCGCCCTCGCGCCCTCGCTCGGGGGCGAGGCCCGGGGCCTCGGGCACGGCACGGCCCACGCCCTCACGGACCTCGTCGCCCAGCTCGTCGGACCGGAGTACGCGCAGAGCCTCGCGCTCACCGTCGTTCTGACGCTCGCCAAGGTCGCGGTCTTCGCGGGGCTGATGCTGGTGGGCGGACGCCGCTTCGTGCCCTGGCTGCTCGACCAGGCGGCGCGCACCGGCTCGCGGGAGCTGTTCACCCTCGCGGTCCTGGCCCTGGCCCTGGGCATCGCCTTCGGCTCGGCGGAGCTGTTCGGGGTCTCCTTCGCCCTCGGGGCCTTCTTCGCCGGGATGGTGCTCGCCGAGTCCGATCTCAGCCATCAGGCGGCCGCCGATTCGCTGCCGCTGCAGGACGCCTTCGCGGTCCTGTTCTTCGTGTCGGTCGGGATGCTGTTCGATCCGGGGATCCTCCTGCGCGCGCCGCTCTCGGTCCTGGCGGTGCTCGGCGTCATCATGGTCGGCAAGTCCCTCGCGGCCGTCGCCATCGTGCTGGCCTTCCGGCACCCGCTGGGCACGGCCCTGACGATCGCCGCGAGCCTCGCCCAGATCGGCGAGTTCTCCTTCATCCTGGTATCGCTCGGCCTGTCGCTGAAGCTGCTGCCCGAGGAAGGGCGCAACCTGATCCTGGGCGGAGCCCTGCTGTCGATCACGCTGAACCCGCTCTTCTTCGCCCTGGCAGCGCGGATCGAGCAGGTCTTCGCCGACCGGCCGGACCTCGCCGCCCGCTTCGCGCGCAAGGGCGCGGCCGACGTCGCCATCTCGGGCGGGGAGCCGCCGCGACGGGACCACGTCGTGATCATCGGCTTCGGGCGCGTCGGCAGCAGCATCGGCGCGACGCTGGAGACCTGGGACCTGCCCTACGTGGTGGTGGAGCGCGACCGGCGCCGCGTGCTGGCCCTGCGCGCGGCCGGCACGCAGGCCGTGTTCGGCGACGCGACCGCGCCCGGCATCCTCGAAGCGGCCGGTATCGGCACCGCGCGCCTGCTCGTCGTCGCCACGCCCGACGCGCATCAGGCCCGTCGCCTCGTCGAGGCCGCGCGCGCCGCCAACCCGGGGATCGACACCGTGGTCCGCACGCACAGCGAGGCGGAACGTCGGCATCTCGAGGAGGACGGCGTCGGCCTCGTGCTGATGGGCGAGCGGGAGCTTGCCCTCGGCATGTCCTTCTACGCGCTGCGCAGTCTCGGCGTGCGCGAAGGCGAGGCGCGCGTCTTCATCGACACGGCGCGCGCGGAGAGCCGGAGCGACGCGGAGGTCACGGTCGGGCCGGTGAAGGGGACCCCCGAGCTGCGCCATCAGCACGACCGCGACGGGGCGGACCTGTCGTGACGCGGGACCGCGGGGGCGGCCCGGTCGTGGCCGCTCCCACACGGGGCCGCGGCGGATGTCGGCAGCCGGGGGGCCGCCGTCAGAGGTAGCTCAGGACCGGCGATGTCGAGGCCCGCTTCAGGCGCACCATGGCGCGGCACGCCAGCCAGAGGGGAACGCTCACGGCGGCCGCGACGAGCCAGAGCGCGAGGGGCGAGCCGGCCTCCACCCGTCCCGACGCCCCGGCGAGGCCCAGCGCCACCGCGCCGTCGTAGAGGACGCGCAGCAGCGCGAGGTGGAGCAGGTAGAAGAACAGCGGCGCGCCGCCGAAGACGCGCAGGCCGCCGAGGAGCCGCTGCGGCATCACCTCGAACAGCGCCAGCAGGCCGAGACCGAGGCCGAGGGTCAGCAGCAGGAAGTCGGCCGAGGGCGGGTACTTGGTCAGGTTGACGAAGGACAGCACCGTGGCGAGCGGCGTGGCCCCCGCCTGCCACGGCACCGGCTCGCCGTAGCCGTTGAGCCCGCGCAGGACGAGGAAGCCGACCAGGGCGGCCGCCCCCAGCCCGAGGAGCCCCGCGCGTCGGCGCGCGGCGTCGACACCGCCGGCGAAGAGCCGCCCCAGGGCGTAGCCGGCCGCGATCACGCCGATCCAGGGCAGGAGCGGGTACGAGGTCCGCGCCAGCCCGCCCCAGGGCAGCGCGATCATCCCGCGCTGGTGCAGGATCGACCAGAGCACGTAGCCGGACTCGTCCGCCCGGATCGCGACCCCGTCCAGCAGGTTGTGGCCGAGCATGAGCACCAGGGCCCCGGCCACGAGGGCGGCCCGCGGCAGCCAGAGCAGGCCGGCCAGCGCCACCATGCAGAGACCGATCACCCAGATCACCTGCAGGTACAGGATCGGCGGCCGGACGCTGCCGGCCCAGGCGACGTTGACGAGCGTCACTTCCAGCAGGATCAGGAGCAGACCGCGCTTGAGCAGGAAGGCGGCGGTCGCCCGCGCGCCGTGCCTCTGCCCGTAGAGGCACGCCGAGAGGCCGGTGAGCAGGACGAAGACCGGCGCGCAGAGGTGCGAGGCAGCCCGTGTCAGGACCAGGTCGGGCGGCGTCGCGGCGAGGTCCATCGGGTCGCGGACCTGCGCGTGAAGGTAGAAGAACTCCCGCACGTGGTCGACGAGCATCAGCAGCATCACCAGCCCGCGCAGGGCGTCGATGGAGCCGACGCGCCGCGATGCCGCCGGACCGCCGGGCGCGGCGGCGGGCGCCCAGGACGATGCGACCATCAGGAGCGCGCCACCGTGCCGAGGGTGCCCCGCGGGGGAGTGCCGATGTCGGCTCGGACACCGCCGGCGATCGCGCGGAATGCCGGCGTCCATCGAGCGGCGCGGTCCTGGCGGCGGCTCGCACGGGCACCGGCCTGCGCGCGGAGGGCCTGCGGATCGGTGATCAGGACGTTCTCCTGCGCGAGGGGCCGTGGCGCGTCGGTCGCGCCGCGGCGGGTGACGGGGTCGAGCGCTCTTCCGTCTGGTAGCCGAACTCGGCTTCGGGGCGAAGGGCCGGCTGGCACCGTCGATGCCGGTGCCGGACCGGAAGGAAGCCGCCTCGCCGTGTCCGGGCCTGGCCCGGGGCTCGTCCGCGGCACGGCCAGCCGGCCCGGATCACGGCACCGGCCGCTCGCGGGCGTACCGGATCGGCGGCCGGCCGACGTGCCGGGCGAAGGCGACGCTGAAGGTACTCGCCGAGCTGTAGCCCACCCGCGCGGCCACCTCGGCCATCCCGACCGCCTCGCGGCGCAGCAGATCCTTCGCCAGCGCCATCCGCCACGCCAGCAGGTACGCCATCGGCGCGACCCCGACCGCGCGGCGGAACCGCTCGAAGAAGGTGGACCGGGAGAGGCCCGCCTCCCGCGCGAGCGCGGCTACCGTCCAGTTCTCCGTCGGCCGATCGTGCATCCGCCGCAGGGCAGCGGCGAGCCGGTCGTCGGCGAGCCCGCGCAGCAGTCCCGAGGGCGCCGCCGGCCCGGCGGTGGCGCGCAGCGCCTCGATCAGCACGACCTCCAGCAGGCGCGCCAGGACCACGTCGCGGCCCGGCCGGTCGGCGCGGGTCTCCTCGTTCACGAGGCCGAGCAGAGTGGTCAGCCGGGCGGCGCCGCGCACGTGGACATACCGGGGCAGCAGCGAGACGAGCAGATCCGCGTCGCTCGACGCGAAGACGCAGTGGCCCACGAGCATCCGGACATTCGGCGGCCCCTCGGCGTCGCCGAGCCGGAACACGCCGGGGCTCACAGCGACGGGACGCTGCGCTGCGCGCCGCGGGGGCGGCGGCTCGAGGCTGGTGGTGGTGAACGCGTGGGCCGCGGGGATGAGGACGAAGTCGCCCTCTCCGAGCACGATCCCGGCCTCGCCGTCGATCGCGAGGCGGCACCCGCCCTCGAGCACGGCGGCGTAGAACGGAAGCCCGGAATCCGTGCGCCGCACCGCCCAGTGACCGGAGCCGGTGACGAGCTTGGACAGCGGGGCGCTCGGCCGGAGGAGGCCGACCACCTGGGTGAGCGGATCGGGCATTCTCGGACGCTCGCCAATGCGAAACGGACTTGCGCACGTATCAGGTCCGGCCCGCGCTCCCTATCACCCCGTTGCCGCTTCTGCACGGGAGTTCCCATGAACACGATCCTGATCACCGGCTGCTCGTCCGGCTTCGGCCTGGAGACGGCCCGCACCTTCCTCGAACGGGGCTGGCGCGTGGTCGCCACGATGCGCGGGCCGCGGAGCGACCTGCTGGCGCCCTCCGATCGTCTGAGCATCCTGCCGCTCGACGTGACCGACCACGACAGCATCGACCGCGCGGTCGCGGCGGCCGGACCGGTCGACGCGCTGGTCAACAACGCCGGCGTCGGGCTCCTGAACGCGCTGGAGGGCGTCTCGATGGACGCCGCGCGGGAGGTGTTCGAGACCAACACCCTCGGCAGCATCGCGATGACCCGGGCCGTGGTGCCGCAGTTCCGGGCGCGCCGCGCGGGCGTCGTCGTCAACGTGACGTCGAGCGTGACGCAGCGCCCGCTGCACCTGCTGTCCGTCTACACGGCGAGCAAGGCGGCGGTGAACGCCTTCACCGAGTCCCTGGCGCTGGAGCTCGAACCGTTCGGAATCCGCGCCCGGCTGGTCATTCCCGGACGGGCCCCGGAGACCGCGTTCGGCGCCAACGCGCGCGCCCGCATGGGCATGGACATCCCCGAAGCCTACGCGGCGGTGGCCGCGAAGGTCTTCGCCGGCATCCAGCAGGCGGACGGGGACCTGACCCGGTCCTCGGACGTGGCGGAGGCGGTGTGGCGCGCGGTGACCGACCCGTCGTGCCCCATGCGTCTGCCGGCCGGCGCCGACGCGGTGGCGTGGGCCAAGGCGGGCTGAGGGCGAGTCGAGAGCTGGCTGAGGGCGGCGGCGAACCGCGCAGGCCCCAGGCCGGAGATCCGGGATCCCGACGCGGGAGCCCGGATTCAGGACGGATCGGCGCGCGCGCCGGCCTTCCGGCGCGGGCCCAGGGCCCGATGCAGAATGCGGCCGAGCTGCTCGGCCGAGTACGGCTTGTGCAGCAGCGTGAAGTCGTGGGTGTCCGACTGCGCGAGCACGTGGCTGTAGCCCGAGGTCAGCACCACGGGCACCTGCGGCGCGCGCCTCCGGAGCTCCTGCGCGAGCGCGACGCCGCCCATGCCGGGCATCACCACGTCCGAGAAGACCAGGTCGTATCGGTTCCCCACTCGGCCGAGCTCCTCCAGCGCCTCCTCGGCGTTGGCCGCCCAGGTCGGCCGGTAGCCCAGATCCTCCAGGATCTGCGTCGCGAACTGCCCGACGCCGACATTGTCCTCCACAACCAGGACGCGCTGCCCGCTCCCGAGCGGCGCGAGATCCGCATCCGGCAGGCGGTCGCCGGCCGGCCGGTCCTCGGACGCCACCTGCGGCAGGTAGAGAGTGAACGCGGTGCCCGCACCGAGGGTGCTGCGCACGTCGACGTCGCCGCCCGACTGCTTGGCGAAGCCGAAGACCTGGGACAGGCCGAGGCCGGTCCCCTTGCCCACCTCCTTGGTGGTGAAGAACGGCTCGAAAATCCGCCCGATCCGCTCGGGCGGGATGCCCGTGCCGGTGTCGATCAGCGACACGGCCGCGAAGGGCTTCCGGGACCCGGCATGGCCGCGGATGGCCGGCAGGGCCGCGCCGCAGGTCACGCGCAGGGTCAGCGTGCCTTCCCCGTTCATGGCGTCGCGGGCGTTGACCGCCATGTTGACGAGCGCGGTCTCGAACTGGCTCACATCCGCCCGGATCAGGCAGGTCGCCTCCGGCACCTCGGTCACGACCTGCACCCGCGCGCCCGTCAGGGTGTCGAGCATGTCGGCGATCGCCCGCACCCTCTGGCCGACCTCGAACACCTCGGGCTTGAGGGCCTGCCGGCGGGCGAAGGCCAGCAGCTGGCCGGTGAGCTTCGCGGCCCGCTCCACGGTCTCGGAGACCGCGTCGAGGTAGCGGCGCTTGCGGACCTCCGGCAAATCGGGCCGGCGCAGGAAGTCGACGGACGAGCGGATGATGGTCAGCAGGTTGTTGAAGTCGTGGGCGACGCCGCCGGTGAGCTGGCCCACCGCCTCCAGCTTCTGCGACTGGCGCAGCGCCTCCTGCGCCTGGGCCAGCTCGGCCTGACCGCGCAGCCGCTCGGTGACGTCCATGACGAACTGGTAGCAGCCCGTGCGCTCGCCCCGTGCGTCGCGCAGGGTGCGGAAGCTGATCTCGTAGGAGGGGCGCGCCCGCTCCGCGTCGCCGAACGCCTCGACCAGGGTGATCTCCTCGCCGGCGAGCCCGCGCCCCCACCCCGCCCGCACCTGCGCCTGATGCTCGGGCTGGTCGGCCAGCAGGTCGAGCATGTTGTCGCCCACCTTCGGCCTCACGCCGTAGATGCGCGCGAACTCGTCCGCATTCGCCTTGTTGATCGCCAGGATGTTGTAGTCGAGATCGGCCGCCATCACCATGATGTCGGTTCTCTCGACGATCGTGGCGAAGAGATTGCGCTCCGCGGTGCGCTCGGAGACCTGCAGCTCCAGGGTCTCGTTCAGGTGCTGAAGGCGGCGCTCGCTCTCGGCGAGCCGCGTCTCGGCCTCCTTGCGCCGGCTGAGATCGGCCGTGACGATCAGCAGGCTCTTGAGCCTGCCGTCCGCGTCGTCGAGGCGCCGGATGCTGCTGCTGGCCCAGATCGCGCTGCCGTCCGGGCGGAGATAGCGCTTGTCGAGGGCGACGTCGCGGTCGGTCTCGAGGGCCCGCGCCAGCGCGGCCGCGCTCGGCGCCCGGTCCGCGGGATCGGTCACGTCGGCGACGCCGAGCCGCAGCAGCGCCTCGGCCGGGCGCCCGAGGATCCGGCACAGCTCGGTGTTGACCCGCAGGAAGCGCCCCGCGGCATCCACCTCGGACAGGCCGACCGAGGCGCCGGCGAAGATCGCCGCCAGGTGCTCCTCGCTCGTGCGCAGGGCCGCCTCGGCGCGGGCGCGCTCGATCGCCGCCTTGACGCGCTCGCCGACGTCGCGGATCAGGTTCCCCTCGGCGGTGGTCCAGGCGCGCGGCACCGCGCTCTGCACCGCCAGCAGGCTCACCCACTCCGCGCCGCGGAACAGCACGACGTCGACGAAGGCTGCGACCTCGCGGGATCCGAGGCCGGCGCGCGCCGCCTCGCTGAAGCGGGGATCGGCGGCCACGTCCTCGACCGCGACCACCGTCCCGTCGCGGTAGGCGGCCAGGAGGTCGGGGCCGAACGCCGCCAGGGAATGCTCCCCGACGATCGAGCCGACGCCCCGGACGTATTCCCGCTCGACCTTCATCAGGCTGCCGGCGATCTCGGCGTAGAAGACGCGGCTCGCGCCGACGCGCTCGCCGAGGCGCCGCGAGGCCACCGCGACGATCTCCGCCGACGCGGTCAGCGGACGGAGCGTGTCGCTGAGATCGAGCAGGAAGGATTGCCGCTCCTCGTTGTCCCGGCGCGACGCCTCCGTCTCGCGCGGACGGCGGGCGGCGGCCGCCTGGCCGGCGATCGCCGTGCAGGTCCCGACGAGGCCGGTGACGCGCCCCGCCGTGTCCCGGACCGGCACCAGGGAGAGCGCGAAGCGCGCCGCGTCGGCACCGCCGTCGCCGTGGAGGAGGGGCTCACCCTCCGCCGTGTGGACCGGCCGGCCGGCATAGGCCCTGTCCACGAGGGACGCGAGACCGGCCCCGACCCCGCCCCAGACCGCGAGACAGTCCCGGCCGAGGGCCGCGGGATGCCGGTCGCCGAGGATCTCCGCGTAGAGATCGTTGTACAGGAGCCGCCGCTCGGGGCCCCAGAGGATGAACGTCGGCCGGTTCGCGCCGAACATGACCCCGACGAGGGTCGTCAGCGATTCGGGCCAGGCGAACAGCGCGCCGAGGGGCGTGCTGTCCCAGTCGTGCGCGCGCAGGAGCACGGCCATCGCGCCGCCGTCGGCGAGGAAGGCCGGGTCGCAGATCGGGGCGTCAGATCTCCCGTGCATGGCGTCCTGACGCGGCTTCGACGGGCATCGGGGGTTCCTCGCGCGACGGGGTCTCGGCGAGACTCGACCCGGCCCGTTCGATCGTCGGGGCGGCATCGCGCATCTGGCCGCCCGGCATGCCAGACCGGTCCCACGTGACGCCGAGCTTGTCAAAGCCGGGATAGCGCCCGCGTGGCCGGATCGCAGGATCCTGATGCCGCCGGTGCCCTCAGGAGACGGCGGCCGGGCGACGCGCCGGGTCGGCGGAGGCGAGATGGCGCCGCAGCGTCAGCGCCAGGGCGTTCGAGCGCCACGGCCGCCGGACGATGTCGGCGACGGGAACCGCCGCGAGGAGTTCCGGCTGCACCGCGTCGGTCGACGACAGCGAGAGCACGATCGGCCGCCCGGAGATCCGCGCGGCGCGGTGCGCGAAGGCGAGGCCCGAGAGATCGGCGAGACGGTTGTCGACGATCAGCAGATCGAACCGCCCCGGCTCCCGCCGCAGGACGGCCAGGGCCGCCTCGGGGTCCGCGTAGCCGACCGGCTCGTAGCCGAGCGCCGCCAGCGTCTCCTCGTCGTCCTGGACCGACCGGCGCGTGCGCCCGACCAGCATCACGGTCCCGCCGGCCGCCGCGCCGGCCGCGGCCTGCGGGATCACGGGCAGCCACACCGCGAAGGTGCTGCCGCTGCCCGGCGCGCTGCGCACGTCGAAGGCGCCGTCGTGCTCCTGAACGAACTCGAAGGCGGTGGCGAGCCCGAGGCCGGTCCCGGCCGGTCGGGTGGTGAAGAACGGCTCGAAGATCCGCGCGAGCGTGGCCTCGTCCATGCCGCGGCCGGTGTCGGACACGCGGATCCGGACGTAGGCGCCGGGCCGCAGGGTGCCGTGGGTCAGGGCGCTCGACCGCGGCAGGGCGACGTGGTCGAGTCGCACGTCGACGGCCGCGCCCGGCGCGGAGGCCTGGACGGCGTTGCGGATCAGGTTGTGGACGACCTGCTGCAGCTGTGCCGGCTCGCCGCCGACGCGGGCGCCCGCCGCGGTGCCCGAGAGCGCGATCGTGGCCGGTCCGGCCGTGGAGGCCCGGATCTGCGCCACGGTCTCGTGGACCACCGCGTCCGCCGCGCTGGTGCACTGCGCGGAGCGCGCGGGGCGGCCGAAATCGAGGATCTGGCCGGCGATCTCGCGCGCGCGGCCGCCGGCCTGGACCAGCAGCCCGATATGCTCGGCCGCCCGCCCCGGATGGGCCGGCAGGGCGTCCCCGGCGATCTCGGCGTGGCCCAACATGACGTTGAGGACGTTGTTGATGTTGTGGGCGACCCCGCTGGCGAAGGTCCCGATGGCCTCGAGCCGCTGGGCGCGGCGCAGCGCCGCCTCGATCTCCCGGCGCTCGGCCCAGACGTGCTGTCGCTCCAGGGCGGCCGCGAAGCTGTCGGCGACGACCTGCAGCAGGCCGCGCGAGTGCCGCAGCCAGGGCGGCAGGCCGGAGGTGGTGCGCTCGAAGCAGAGCAGGCCGACGATCCGATCGCCCCGGCGCAGCCGCGCGCAGGCCCACGAGACGACGCCGCGCTCGGCCAGGGAGCGGCGCAGGGCCGGCGGCCCGGTCTCGTCCGCCACCTCGACGAAGATGAGGTCGCTGGCGGCGGCCGCGACGTCGTGAACGAGGGCCTGCTGCGCCGCCGGCCAGCCGCTCGGCGGCGCGAGGCCGGGCCGGTTCCAGAGATGCACCGCGCCGGTGCCGTCGAGCATGAGAACGTAGCCGTGATCCGTGTCGAGCCCTTCGCCCACCATGGCGAGGACGTCCACGATGCGCGTGTCGGTCTCGTCGGGCTGGATCGCCAGGAAGCGGTTGGCCGCCTGCGCCACGACGGTCTGGAAATCCACGGTCCGGCGCAGGATTCGGGTCCCGGCACGCATCAGCACCCCCACGCGGACCACGAGGGCGAGCAGCGCGAGGGCGACGGCGTAGAGCGCGAGGCGGAATCCGTCCGCCCGGGCCTGGCGCCGGTCGCGGAGGCTTCGCCGGGATTCCAGGAGCGCCTCGCGGGCCGCCTCGCTCGACGAGGCCGGCAGCGAGCGCGTGACCGCGTCGACGTGCGGCAGCAGTTCCAGGAGCTGGCGCCCGTGCAGGACGATGGCGTCGACGTCGCCGGCCCGGGCGGCCGCCCCGTCGGCGGCGTGCAACGTCTCGAGACGGGTGCGGATGTCGGCGAGGCGCGCGGGCGTCGAGTCGCGCACGAGCTCCGAGATGCGGATCTGGAGCGCGGCCACCGCGCGCGCGAGGCCGGGAGCGATGTCCGACTCGGACAGCCGGTCGCTGAGCGAGTCGAAATAGGCGATCGAGTTCTGCACCAGGGCGTTGCCGGTCTTGAACCGTTCGACCATCGCGGCCTCCCGCTCCACCGCTTCGGCCAGCGCCTGGACGTCGGGATCCCCGGCATTGCTCGCCTGCAGGTCGGCCCCGGCCTTCTGCATCTCGCGCAGGTGCGCGACGATCGGGTCGTAGTTGCGCAGCAGGCCGGTCCGGGCCCGCAGCACGTCGTGCTGCATGCGCGACTCGGCCAGAGCCAGGGCGTCGACGGTCCGCTGGGTCGCCAGGTAGGCGGCCTCCATCCCGCCGTTGCCGTTGATCAGCAGCCACGTCAGCAGCGCCGCGAGCAGCGCGCCGAGCGTGACGGCCTGCAGGGTCAGTCTCATAGCTGCGGCTTGCCGTCCTGAGAGGCTGCGCTGGGCGCTGGCGGCGCGGTCAGGGGCCGGCCCTGGTAGGTGCCGGTCAGGGTCCCGAGGAAGGCGACGATCCCGTCGATCTGCGCGGGGGTGAGTTCCCGGCCGAGCTGCGCCCGCGCCATGAGCCGCACCGCCTCGGGGAGCGTGGCGATCCCGCCGTCGTCGAAGTAGGGCGCCGTGACGGCGACGTTGCGCAGGCTGGGCACCCGCAGCACCTCGGCGACCTTGTTGGGGATCGTGACGAAGATCCCGACCTTCTCGAACAGGTTGCCGCCGACATTGACGCCCTGGTGGCAGGACGCGCAGCCGATCCGGCGGAACAGGTCGTAGCCCGCCTGCTCCGCGCCGGTGATGGCGTGGGCGTCACCGCGCAGCCAGCGGTCGAAGCGGCTGTCGGGTGTGAGGAGCGTGCGCTCGAAGCTGTTGATCGCGTCGATCACCGTCTCCCGGTCGGCCGCGCGCCCGTAGGCGGCCTGGAACATCGGGGCGAGCACCGGGTCGCCGCGCACCGTGTCGAGGATCCGGGGCCAGGAACCGCCCAGGAACTCGGGCCGCGTCAGGGCGAGCTCGGCCTGCTCGCGCAGGCTCGGGATGTCGCCGGCCCAGCCCAGCCGGAAGCTGAGCGCCGCATTGAAGGCCGTCGGCGTGTTGCGCGGAACCGGCGTGCCGTCGGCGGTCAGGTTCCGGGGCACCGCGCTCGCGCCGCTGGTGCGGATGTCGTGGCAGGTGATGCAGGCCCGGTCGCCTCCGCGTGACAGCCGCGTGTCGGTGAAGAGCAGGCGGCCGATCGCGGCCCGGGCCGGGTCCGCCTCCAGGGTGTCCGGCACCGGGGTGATCACCCCCAGCGCGTCCGCCGCCTCGGCGGAGAGCGCGGTGTCGGCCGGCCTGTCGTGGCCGGCTGGCCTCTCGTGGGCGGCCGCGGCGAGGAGCGCCGCGGCGCTGCCGAGGAGCGCCGCGACCGCGACGCGCCATCGGCCGGCCCGGAACCGGGTCACGGCTACAGCTTCTCGACGGTCGCGGCGAGGACGTAGCCGACGCCGCGCTCGGTGACGATCAGGCGCGGCGCGCTCGGATCCACCTCCAGCTTGCGCCGCAGCCGCAGGATCTGGACGTCGATGCTGCGATCGAACACGTCCTCGTGGACGCGCGTGGCCTGCAAAAGCTGCTCGCGGCTGAGCGGGCGCTGGGGCGCGTCGAGGAAGGCCACCAGCAGGGCGTACTCGCCCTTGCTGAGCGCGACATCCGCGCCGTCGGGATTGGTGAGGCGCCGGCGACGCCGGTCGAGCACCCAGCCTTCGAAGCGGCTGCGGTGGGATTCCTGGACCCGCGCCGGGGCGGGCGCCACCTCGGCCCGGCGCAGGATGACCCTGACCCGCGCGAGCAGCTCGCGCAGCCCGTAGGGCTTCACGAGGTAATCGTCGGCGCCGAGCTCGAGGCCGATCACCCGGTCGATCTCGTCCCGGCGATGGCCGGTGGTGATGATCACCGGCAGGTCGCTCCGGGCCCGCAGGTCGCGCAGCAGGTCGAGCCCGTTCTCCGAGCCCAGCCGCAGGTCCAGCACGACGAGGTCGAATTCGGCCTCCGCGAGCCGCTTCTCCGCCTCCGCCCGGTCGGTCGCCGCCGTCACGGCGACGTCGTGGTCGGCGAAGTGGTCCGAGACGATGCGCTGCATGCCCGCGTCATCCTCGACGAGGAGGATGCGGGTCGTGCCGGCGCGCGCGCTCCGACCCTGACTCCGGTCCAGACTGGATTCGATCATGGCCACCTCCGGTTCGCGGCGGCCCGCCGCGACGGCACGATCTCGACGCGCCGGTTCGGGGAGCGGGAGGAGCGTCCGGTCGGGCTGATAGCGCCACCCGGATGTCCTTCGCGTCCGTCGCCGGCCCGCCCCGGCGGCCAATCTGAGCGCGTCCGGTCATCGGGCCTTACACGGCTGAGTTGATACCACGCCCCCTAAAAGATTGCGCGCTCCATATTGTGCGTGGCAGCACAGCGCGAGCATTCGTCCCAGCACGTACCGTATCGAACAAACGATATCGCCACCGTTACGGCTGTAACCGAGATCATCTTGTTGAGATACCGGGATGTAACCCGCGGAAATCAGGATCATGCTCTCGCAATAGAGAGGTGATCATGACTGACGCCGCGATCCCGGAGATCGGTCCGCACCTTCACCGAAATCTCTGCAAGTCCGAGCCCGACTGTCGGAAGCCCGCCGCGGGTCTTCCCGGTCCGTCGGGACGCCCGGCGCGGGAGCGCGGCGGCCCGGCTTCGTCCCCGATCGCCGCGCCGCGACCGGCGCTCGCCCGCCACGGACGATGGCTGCTCGACGCGCTGATAATCAGCTTCGCATTCGGCGGATGCATTCACAGTATCCACCCGGACTACGTCGATTTTCTGCGCGATATCAGCAGCAGAAATCGGCACCGAACCTGACGCTCCTGTCGTCGAGAGCTCCACGTCGTCTTTCAAACCGTTCCAGGGAGGTCAGCCGAGTCGCGGCCTCCGCGCGTCTCCGCGCGCGATCATCTCGGGATATCCAGATCATGTCGCTCAACGTCCTCTGCATCTCGTGGGGCACCACCGGCAATCTCAGCCCCGTGCTCACGGCGGCCCGGCAGCTGCGCCGGGCGGGGCACCGCCCGCGCGTCATGGCCGACCCGGCGATGTGCGGGGAGGTCGAGGCGGCGGGCTTCCCGTTCGTCGGCTGGCGCCGCGCGCCGACCGGCCTCGACGCCGACCCGGCCGATTTCTCGGATCTCGCGGACTGGCTGCGGCAGACGATGTTCTCCCCGGCCGGCGCCTACGCGGCCGACACGCTCGACGAGATCCGCCGCCTCCCGACCGATGCCGTCCTGAGCCTCGACCTCCTGCCCGGCTGCGCCCTGGCGGCCGAGGCGGCCGACCTGCCGCACGCGGTCCTGTCGCCGCATATCAGCATCCGCCCGCTCCCCGGCATTCCGCCCGCCGCGAGCGGCCTGACGCCGCCGCGGACCGAGGCGGAGCGGGACGCGGTGGACGCGGCGACGGCCGCCATCGTGTCAGCGATGGAGCGGGGCCGGCCGGCGCTCAACGCCGCGCGGCGCGCCTTCGGGCTGCCGCCGGTCGCCAGCGCCTTCGCCCATTTCGATCGCGCCGACCGCGTCCTGCTGGCCGTCAGCCGGGCCTTCGACTTCGACACGCAGGCGCTGCCCGCCAATTACCGCTACATCGGCCCGCTGCTCGACGAGCCGGGCTGGTCCCGCGGGACGGGGCACGCGTGGTCCGGTACGGGACGGCGGCGGATCCTCGTCGCCGGCAGCACCGGCGCCCAGAACCAGACCAACCTGCTGCGGCGCGTCGCGCGCGCCGTCGGCGCGGTCGAGGCCGAGACCATCGTGACGACCGGACCGAATGTCGGGCCCGCGGACCTGGCCGCCCCCGCCGCCGTCCGGGTCGTGGCGGCCGCCTC
Organism: Methylobacterium sp. D54C; assembly: GCF_053345595.1. Taxonomy (NCBI): domain Bacteria; kingdom Pseudomonadati; phylum Pseudomonadota; class Alphaproteobacteria; order Hyphomicrobiales; family Methylobacteriaceae; genus Methylobacterium; species Methylobacterium sp. D54C. The sequence continues at coordinate 193,925 of NZ_JBKFAK010000005.1, read as the reverse complement.
CCACGACGCCCTCATGGCGCAGGCCGACCTGGTGGTGTGCCAGGGCGGTCACGGGACGGTCAGCCGCGCCCTGCTGCACGGCGCGCCGCTGCTGGTGATCCCCCTGGCCCGCGACCAGGCCGACAACGCCGCCCGCGTCGCCCTGCGCGGCGCCGGCCTGCGCCTGCCCGCCGACGCGGGCGAGGCCGAGATCGCCGCGGCGGCGCGCCGGCTCCTGACGGAGCCGGGCTTCCGCAGGGCCGCCGCAGTTCTCGGGGCGGCCGTGCGGGCGGATCTCGACGCGGGCGGCCTCGTCCGCGAGATCGACGCGATGGTGGCGGCGCGCCGGGCCTCCGCGGACCGGGGCGGCGCCCGGGGCGGAGACCGGCTTTGGGCCTGATCCGCGCGCCCGCGCCGGCGCGGCCCCGCATCCGCCCCGGCTCGGCCGCCTTCTCGGCGCAGCTCGGGCTGCTGGCGGCGCTCCCGACCTTCGGGATCGACATGATCCTGCCGAGCCTGTCGGACACGGCGGCCGCGCTGCACGTCCCGGCCACCGCGATGGGCGCGGCCATGGGCGTCTACCTGCTCGGCTTCGGCGGCGCGCTGCTGGTCTACGGCCCGGTCTCGGACCGGCTGGGCCGCAAGCCGGCCATCGTCTGCGGCTGCCTCCTCCTCGTCGTGGGCAGCCTCGGCTGCGGCGCGGCGCGGACGCTGCCGGACTTCCTGCTGTTCCGGGCCCTCCAGGGGATCGGCGCGGCGGGACCCGGCATGGCGGTCCTCGCGATGGTCCGCGACCTGTTCGAGGGCGAGGCCGCGCGCGCCCGGATGTCCTTCGTCGTCCTCACCATCAACGTGGTGCCGATGGTGGCCCCGACCGTCGGTGCCGGGCTGATGGATCTCGGCGGCTGGCGCCTGATCCACGCCGCGCCGGTCGCCGCCGCCCTGGCGGCCCTGGTGGCGATCCGGCGCATCGACGAGCCCCTGCGGCGGGCCGCGGGCCCCGGGCCGGCCTCGGGGATCCTGCGCGGCTACGGGCGGATCCTGGCGAGCCGGGTCTTCCTCGGCCACGCCCTGTGCAACGCCGCGGCGGCCGGGGCGGTCTTCGCCTACATCACCGGCTCGGCGCTGGTCTTCATCGACGCCCTCGGGCTCAGCCCGCTGGCCTACGGGCTGGTCTTCGGGGCGAGTTCCCTGTCGGTGATGGTCGGCGCCTTCCTGAACGGGCGGCTCGCGGCCCGGGGCGTCCCCCCGCCGCGGGTGATCGCCGCCGGCCTCGTTCTGGCGACCGGCGCGGCTTCCCTGCTCCTCGTCGCGGCGCTCGCCCGGCCGCCCGCGGGCCTGCCGGTGGTCGCCGCGATGGTCGGCGTGGCCCTGGCCTTCGGCCTCGTGTCGCCCAACGCCGTGCACGGCGCGACGGAGCGCAGCCCGGAGGCGTCGGGCGCGGCCAGCGCCGTCGCGGTCTTCTTGCAGATGCTCGGGGCGGCCGTCGCCAGCGACCTCGTCGCCCGGTTCTTCGACGGCCGGTCCGCCCTGTCGATGGCCGCCGTGATGCTCGGCTGCTGCCTCGCGGCCACCGCCGCCCACGCGGGTCTCGCCCGACCGGCGACCCGCGCCCCATCCCAGCCCCACGGAGAACCCGCATGATCTTCGACCCGCCCCCCTGGCCGCCCCTCCACCTGGAGCGCGACGGCGGCCGGCTCGCCCATATCGAGGCCGGGCCGCTCACCCCCGAGGGGCAGCCGCTGCTGCTGATCAACGGCTGGACCGGCGACCACGGCATCTTCACGCCGCAGATCCGGCACTTCTCGCGGACGCGCCGCGTCGTGGCGGTCGACCTGCGCGGTCACGGCGCCAGCGACGCGCCGGAGCGCGACTACACGGTCGCGGGCTTCGCCGAGGACGTCGCGTGGCAGAGCCGGACGCTGGGCCTCGTGAAGCCGATCGTGATCGGCCACAGCTTCGGTGGCGCGGTGGCGCTGGAGCTGTGCGGCCGCCATCCCGACCTCGCCGCCGGCCTCGTCATGATCGACTCGATCGTCCTGCCGTCGGCGGACGCGGCGGGCGGCGCCGCGATCGAGGGGCTGCTGGCGGGCGTCGGCGGCCCGGATTACCGGTCCGTCGTGCGGGAGATGGCCTGGGCGATCGGCGGCGCCTACGACCACCCGGCCCGGCGGAAGGCGATCTTCGAGACCTTCATCCTCGGCCCCTGCCAGCGGACACCGCAGCACGTGGCCTACGCGGCGCTGCGCGACATGGTGCTGGCCCACGATCCCGTCCCGGCCGCGCGCGCCTGCCGGGTCCCGATGGCCTACATCTCGGCGGACGTACCGCTCGTGGCGGAGGCCCGCGACCTCGACCGGCTGCGGGAGCTCTGCCCGCAGCTCGTCACCGCCCAGACGCTGCTGGCGGGCCACTTCAACACGATCGAGGTGGCCGAGCAGGTCAACGCGATGATCGAGCGCTTCCTGGCGGTCGGCCTGCGGCCGCGCGCGCGGTAGCGGGACGCCGCGGGACCAACGCCCGTCAGGCGGGGCGGGCCCCTCCGCGGAGGCCGTCCCGCGACCCGTCGCGCGGGGCGCGTCAGGACGCCCGGCCGGCCTCCGTCCGGTCGCCCAGGAGGCGCCGCGCCGACGAGATGACCTGGAGCGTCTGGGAGCTCAGCTGCTCCTGGCGCGCCCGCTGCTCGTACTGTCTCAGGCGGACGATCAGGCCGTCCTCGTCCGGGATCCCGTGGTCCATACCGCCGATCACGAAGTCCGTGATCGTCCGTCGGAGCAGCGTCTCGAAGACGTCGTCCGTATTCGCCAGCCCTGCAACCATGAGGACTTCTCCTTCTGCGAAGCGGCGCCTTTTTCGAAGGGTCAAGTTACGGCATGATTTCGGAACATCTCACACACCATCCGCGCGGCGACCGGCGTGCTCTTCCGCACAAGGCGGCCGCAGCGGCGACCGGGCCGCCGGCGCGCCGCATGTTATGGCTGTAATGTTCGACCCAGCTCCCGCAATCATCCTGTAGTCCGGGCTTCCCAGAGTTCTCGCGCAACACAGCAGCGAGAACGCACAGATGAATGCGACCGAAGATCTGACGCGACAGGCCGGCCCGCCCGAAGCCCCGACCGGCACCCCGACCCGCGTCCCGACCGGCGTCCCGACGCTCACGGTGGCGGAGCTGGAGGCCGACCCGCACGGCGTCTACCGCGCCTGGCGGCCGCGGTTGCCCTTCGTCGGCCACGAGGTCGCGGGCGTCCTCGTCCTCCGCGCCCGCGACGTCGATCTGCTGATGCGCGACCCCCGCGCCCAAGCCACGGAGACGCTTTATCCGGAGTCGCGCGCGATCCCCGAGGGGGCGCTGTTCGACATCTTCGCGCACGGCATGCTCACGGCCAACGGCGCGGTCCACCGCCGGCGCCGCTCGCCCTTCACCCGCACCTTCGCGGCGCGCCTGATCGAGGGCCTTCGGCCCCGGATCCGCGTCGCCGCGGAGGGCCTCGTCCGCGACTGGCTGGGGGACGGGGAGGTCGACCTCGTCGCGCGCTACACCGCGCAGATCCCGGCCCAGGTCATCGCCGACATCCTCGGCCTGCCGCGCGACGACATCCCGCGGTTCACGCACCTCGCCTACGAGGTCTCCCGGGTGCTGAGCTTCACCTTCGGACCGGAGGACATCCCCGATCTGGAGGCGGCGGCGGTCGCGCTGCAGGACTACGTGGCCGGGATCCTCGCCGCGCGCCGGTCGGCGCCCCGCGCCGATTTCCTGTCGCGCTTCCTCGCGGAGACCGAGGCGGCCGGCGAGCTCACGCAGCAGGAGGTGGTGATCCAGCTCGTGCAGATGATCATCGGCGGCACCGACACGACCCGGGTCGCCGGCGCCATGCAGGTGGCGCTGCTGCTGCAGCATCCCGAGCAGTGGGCGGCGGTCAGCCGCGATCCCGACCTGATCCCGGCCGCGGTGGCGGAGTCGCTCCGCTACGAGCCGAGCGCCGGCTCCGCCGGCCGGGTCGCCCGGGAGGACATTCCCCTCGACGGGCACGTCGTGCCGGCCGGAAGCCTGATGCTGCTCTCGACGCTGTCGGCGATGCGGGACGAGACGGTCTACGCGCGTCCAGACACGTTCGACATCCGGCGCACCGACCTCCCGCGCCTCCACCCGGTCTTCGGCGGTGGCGCGCACCGGTGCATCGGCGAGGCCCTGGCCCGTGTCGAGCTGGAGGAGGGACTGGGCGCCGTGCTGCGCCTCGCCCCGAGCCTGCGCCTGACCGGCGCGATGCCGGTCCTCCGCGGCCACAGCGGCATCCGCCGCATCGACGCGCTGCGGGTCGCCGCCTAGCGCCGTTCCCGACCGGATAGGGACGGCGGCGCTCGCCGAGCCCTTCGCCGCGCGTAGCGAGGTCCCTCTCCCGCACGGAAGGGGGACCAGGGCGCGGCTGCCTCGACCGGATCGCCGCCCCTCCGGACCGCTGCGACCCTGTCGCGCCGTCTCCCGCGCGTCCGACGCGCGCCCGTTGCAGCCGTAGCCGCTTCGGCCCCGCGCCGCAGCGACGCCGTAACGGACCGCTCCCAGCCTCGCTCCCGGACGCCCCGGTGATCGCGCCGCGATCGCGGCGCCCTCACGCCCCCCCACGGAAAGGACAAGCGATGAAGGTCCTCCTCTGCTCGACGCCCGCCACGGGCCATCTGAATCCCCTCCTCGCCATCGCCCACATGCTGATCGCGGACGGCCACGAGGTCATGGTCCTCTCGGGCTCGGCCTTCCGCGACCGCATCGTGGCGGCCGGCGCCCGCTTCATGGCGCTGCCGGGCGCGGCGGATTTCGACGGCCGTGACCTCCGCGCGGTCGTGCCCGAACTGGCCGAGATCGCGCCGGGACCGGACTGGCTGCGCGTCGCCATGGAGCGCGTGTTCGTCGACCGCATCCCCGACCAGGCGCGCGGCCTGCGCGCGGCGCTCCGGGCCTTCCCGACCTCGCTGGTGATCGGCGACGACATGTTCTTCGGCGCCCTGCCGCTGCTGCTGGGGCCGCGCGCGGAGCGCCCCGCCATCGTCCTGTGCGGCACGTCGATCCTGCACTGCGCGCGGCCCGACCGGGCTCCGGCCTTCCTGGGTCTCCCGCCGGCCGAGACGCCCGAGCAGGAGGCCGCCTACGGCCGCATCGCAGAGGCCTACGAGGCGGCGGTCGACCGGCCGGTCGGGCTGAGCCTCGCCGCCAAGCTGGCGGAACTCGGCCGGGCCGCCCCGCCCTGGCCGCTGTTCGACGCGGTGGTCCGGCTCGCCGACACCTACCTGCAGCTCACCGTCCCCAGTTTCGAGTACCCGTTCCCGCTGCCGCCGACGGTGCGCTTCATCGGGGCGCTGCCGATCGTCCCGGGGCAGGCGGCGCTCCCGCCCTGGGCGAGCGACCTCGACGGCGCGCGCAAGGTCGTGCTGGTCACGCAGGGCACGGTCGCGAACCACGATTTCGGCCTGCTCGTCGGCCCCGCCCTCCGGGCCCTCGCCGATGAGCCCGACATCCTGACCGTGGTGACGGGCGGCGGCCGGGGGCTCGACGCGATCCCCGGCCCGATCCCGGCCAACGCGCGGCTCTCGCCCTACCTGCCCTTCGAGTGGCTGCTGCCCCGGGTCGACGCCATGGTGACCAACGGCGGCTACGGGAGCGTGAACCAGGCCCTGAGCCACGGGATCCCCCTCGTCGCCGCCGGCCTCACCGAGGACAAGGCCGACGTGAACGCCCGCATCGCGTGGTCGGGGGCCGGGATCGACCTCGCCGCGAACGACCCGACGCCGGAGGCGATCCGGAAGGCGGTGCGGACCGTGCTCGACGCGCCCGGCCATCGCCGGGAGGCGCGGCGCCTCGCCGCCGAGTTCGCCGCCTACGACGCAAAGGCCGAGATCCTGCGGCTCCTGTCCAGCCACGGCGGCCGCGCGCGCAGCGCCGCCTGAGCGTCCGCCGCACCCGGCGCGGGACCGTCCCGGGACCGTCCCGGCGGGGACGGCCCCCGCATCCGCGCCCATCACGGCACCCGGTCCGGCGGACCGGGTGCCGTTCGCGTGTCGGGGCGACCATTGGGGCGACTGTCGGGGCGACTGTCAGGGCGACGAGCCCGGACCCGGGCCACGACCGTCCCGGCAACGATCCCGCGCCCGCCCGTCGTTCGCGCCGCATGTCTGCTGTCATTGTTTTCCGATCCGCCGAAATCGCGGCGAAAGATCGGATTTTTACTTCGGACGCTCCACCACGAGGAGCACGAGATCATGATCTCACACCGCACACGGGCCGCCGCAGCCACCGCGCTCGGGACGATGCTGACAGTCCTGGCGGCCCCGACCGCCGCGCCGGCGCAGCCAATCCCGCGCTTCGCGCAGCCCGACGTCCCGAGCGTCGCGGCGATCGCCCGGGCACGCCCGTTCCGGACGGATCTAGACCTCCGCTCCCCCGCCGTGGAGCGGGAGCATTCCCGGGCGCAGCGCATCATCGCCCGCGTCTGCTCGCGCTGCTGATGCCCGCGATGGCGCTGCGGGAGCCCCGCGCGGACACGGCGGACGCCTGTTCCGGGCTCGCTGGCGGTGTCGGGCGACGGGCGCGGGCCGTTCCCCTCCGCCGACACCTCGCCGTCGCGGCGGCGGGGCGCGGCCGGCTCCTCGCCGCGGCGCCGCTGCCGCTGCTCCTGGCGCTCGCGGCCACGACGACGCCCGAGCCCGTCACGGTCGGGCTCGGCGGGCTCGCCCTGGCATGGCTCTCGCTGCGGGTGCAGCGCCTGCGCGGGGCCGCGTGCGCCGCGACGCGGCAGCGGAACAACCTCGCGCGCCTGACCGCGCCGACGGTCGCCCGATGGGTCGCCGAGACGGATCGCGCCGCCCGGCGCCCCGGCTGGGAGCAGGAGGCGACGGTGCTCTTCGCCGACATCCGCGGCTTCACCCGCCTCTGCGAGGGCATGGCGCCCGGCGAGGTCGCGGCGTTCCTCGCTGCGTTCCGGTCCCGCGCCGCGCGGGCGATCGAGGCGGCGGGCGGCTTCGTCGACAAGTTCGTCGGCGACGAGGTGATGGCGGTGTTCGGCGTGCCGGACGCGGCGCCCGGGGATGCCGGTCGCGCCGTCGCGGCGGCCCGCGCGCTCGCGGCCGCGATGGCGACCTGGAGCCGGGAGCGCGGGCAGGCCGGCCTGCCACCGGTGCGGGTCGGCATCGGGCTGCATCGCGGCCCGGTCTTCATCGGCGTCATCGGGGCGGAGCGGGTCGAGTTCACGGCAGTCGGCGACACCGTCAACGTGGCCCGTCGGCTGGAACAGATGACCCGCGCGCTGCCCTGCGACTGCCTCGCCTCCGAGGCGGTCGTCCGGGCGGCGCCGTCCGGCGGGGCGCGGATCGTGGCCGTCGGGCCCGTGCGCGGCACCCGCACCGTCCTGCGCCTGTTCACCCTCCGGCTCGATCCGGCCGGGACGCGTGCGGACCGAACCGACGCCTCCTGAAGACCCGGCGGGGCAGGGGGGCGGCGACCGCGGCCCGTCCCGCCGCCATTCCGGATACCGCCCTCAGGCGCGGGGCCGGTCGGCGAGGTCGTCGAGGTCGACGCGCCGGGTGATCCCCAACGCGTCCAGGAAGGCCGCGTCGTGGCTGACGACGAGGAGCGCGCCGTCATAGGCCGCCAACCCGGCCTCGAGGGCCTCGACCGCGTCCAGGTCGAGGTGGTTGGTCGGCTCGTCGAGGATCAGGAGGGGCGGGGGCGCGCGGTTGCCGAGCACGCAGGCGAGGGCGGTCCGGACCTGCTCGCCGCCGCTCAGCGCCGCGACGGGGCGGTCCGCGGCCGCCGCCCGGAACTGGAACCGCGCCAGCGCCGCCCGGCACCCGTTCGCGTCCTCCTCCGGGTTGAGACGCGCGAAGTTCTCCGCCACGGTCCGGTCGCGATCGAGGAGGTCGAGGCGCTGGTCGAGCAGCGCGGCGCGCACCCCGACCGAGACGCGGCCCGACCACGGGCTGAGGCGGCCGGCGACCAGCGCGAGCAGGGTCGACTTGCCCGAGCCGTTCCTCCCGCAGAGGGTGACGCGCTCCGGACCCGTGACCGCGAGGGACACGTCCCGCAGGACCGGCTGACCCGGCCGGTAGCCGACCGTCACGTCGGTGAGCGCGAGGACGCGCCGGTCGGCGTGGAGCCCGCTCGGCGGGAGCGCGATCGCGGCCGGCTTCACCGCCGCGATCCGGTCCCGGGCCTCCGCCAGATCGGCCTCGGCGCCGGCGCGCTGGCGCTCGGTGAGGCGCGCGCTCCCGCCCGCCGTCCGCTCCGCGTTGTCCCGGCGAGCCCCTGCGAGGATCCGGGGCAGGTCGCCCTTCGCGGAGCGGCGGTGCCCGGCCGCGTCGCGGCGCTGCTGGCGCTCGACGCGCTCCTGCGCCCGGCGGGCGAGGTCCGTCGTCCGCTTCTCGGCGACCGCGAGGTCGTGCTCGGCCGCGGCGAGATGCGTCGCCTTGGCCCGCCGGAAGGCGTCGAAATTGCCCCGGTAGCGGGTCGCCTCCGCCGGCGCGAGGTCCACGATCGCGTCCACCGCGTCGAGCAGGGCCCGGTCGTGGCTGACCACGATCGCGCCGGCGCGCCATCCCTGCAGAAGTTCCAGGACCGCCCGCCGCCCGTCGCGATCGAGGTCGTTGGTCGGCTCGTCGAGGAGCAGGACTTCCGGCGCGGCGAAGATCGCCGCCGCCAGCGCCGCGCGGGCGCGCTGCCCGCCGGAGAGGCGCCAGAGCGGCGTGTCGGGGTCCACCGCCACGCCCATCCGCGCCAGCGCTCCCGTCAGGCGCTCCGCGAGCGTCCAGTCGGCGACGGCGAGCTCGTCGGCCTCCGCCGCACCGCCCTCCGCGCGGCGGAGCAGCGCCAAGCCCGCCGTCGCGCCGAACAGGCCGGCGACGGTCTCGTCGGCGGTCGGGCCCGCGAACTGGCGCAGCAGGGCGACCGTGCCGTCGCGGTGGATGCTGCCGCCCGTCGGCGCGAGGCGGCCGGCCAGGAGGTTCAGGAGCGTGCTCTTGCCGGCGCCGTTGCGGCCGACGATGCCGGTCCGCTCCTGCCCGAAGCTGGCGGTGATGCCGGAGAGGACGGCGCGCCCGTCAGGCGCGGTCCACGCGAGGTTCAGGAGGGAGAGCTGTGCTGGCATGCGGAGAGACGGTCCTGGCGGCAAGGCGTGGCGGCGTTGCAGTCAGGGTCAGTCTCATCGGCGTCTCGGCTCCGGCGGGGGGCCTCCGTAGCGCCGGTCGCGGCCTCTCGCAACGCCGCGGCCGTCGCTTTTTGCGGCGGGATGTCACAAACCGGGATGCTGCATCGTCCTGTCACCGACCGGGACGCCGGAGCGGCAGGGTGCCCCTCGGCCCGGTCCGCGCGGGAGACAGACGTCATGAAGATCGTGGTGATCGGCGGCAGCGGGTTGATCGGCCGGCATCTGACGGCCGAGCTGAAGCGCGCGGGCCATGAGGCCGTCCCCGCCTCCCCGAGCACGGGCGTCGACGCCGTGACCGGCGCCGGCTTGGCCCAGGTTCTCGTCGGCGCCGACACCGTGGTCGATGTGGCGAATGCGCCCTCCTTCGAGGAGGCGGCGGTGCGCGACTTCTTCGAGCGCTCGAGCCGCAACCTCCTCGCCGCCGGCCGGCAGGCGGGCGTCAAGCACCACGTCGGCCTCTCGATCGTCGGCGCGGACCGCGCGGACGGCAACGGCTACTTCCGGGCGAAGGTCGCGCAGGAGCGGCTGATCGCGGCGTCGGGCCATCCCTACACCATCGTCCGCGCCACCCAGTTCTTCGAGTTCGTCGCGACGATCGCCGAAGCCTTCGCGGTCGGGGACCGGATCCTCGTGCCGGACGCGGATTTCCAGCCCGTCGCGGCGGCGGACGTGGCCGCGGCGCTCGCCGCGGTGGCCGTCGGCGCGCCCGCCGACGGGAAGATCGACGTCGCGGGGCCGGAGCGGCTGCCGTTCCGGGCGTTCATCGCCCGGCGCGTGGCCGCCGCCGGCGACGGCCGCGCGGTGACGGTCGACGCCGCGGCCCGCTACTTCGGTGCCGCGCTGGCGCGAGGCTCCCTGGTCCCCGACGACGCGGCCGCGGCCCGCCTCGGGGATACGCGCTTCGAGACCTGGCTCGCGACGGCATGACGGGACCCGACCTTCCCCGCGGGCGGGCTCCGCCCCGACGCGATCAGGCCTCCGGTCCGGTCATGCCGCCGGGGCGCGGGGACGGGACCGCCGCCTTCGAGGCCCACCGTCCCCGGCTCCTGCGCATCGCCTACCGCATGCTCGGCTCGCGCAGCGAGGCCGAGGACGTCGTGCAGGACGCGTGGCTGCGCTGGGTCGCGGCCGACCGGAGCGGGGTCGCGGCGCCCGACCGGTTCCTCGCGCGCATCGTGACGCGGCTCTGCCTCGACCAGATCAAGTCGGCGCGCGCGCGCCGGGAGAGCTATGTCGGCCCCTGGCTGCCGGAACCGCTGATCGAGCCGCTGGTCGAGCCGGGGGCGGACGGCGTGGACGAGGACGACCTCACGCTGACGCTGATGCTCGCGCTCGAGCGGCTGTCTCCCTTGGAACGCGCGGCCTTCCTGCTCCACGACGTGTTCGGCCTGCCGCTCGGCGACGTCGCGGAGACGCTCGGGCGAACGGCGCCGGCCGTGCGCCAGCTCGCGGCGCGCGCGCGCCGGAACGTCCGGGCCGCGCGCCCGCGCTTTCCCGTGACCCGCGACGAGGGCGAGCGCGTCGCCCGGGCGTTCTTCGAGGCCTCCGCGAGCGGCGATGTCGCGGGGCTGCGGACGCTGCTCGCCGACCGCGTGACGCTCTCCTCGGACGGGGGCGGCAGGGTGCTCGCCTTCGTCAACCCGATCCGGGGGCTCGAGCGCCTGCTCCGGCTCTACGCGGGCGCGCGGCGCAAGTGGGGCGACGGCCGGGCGGCGCTGGTCGGGTTCGTGTGGATCGACGGGCTTCCGGGCTATGTCACCCGCGAGCGCGGCGGCCTCCTGCAGACGACGGCCCTCGCGATCGAGAACGGCCGGATCGACGCCATCTACATCACGCGCAACCCCGACAAGCTCCGCCACGTCGCGCGCGCCGTCGCGGCCGGCCCGGGACCCGGCGACGCGGGCGGGCCTGCGGCGCGCCGATCTTGACGATCCGCCCCGCGGCGCGGCTTGCATGGCGCGCGGCGGGCCCTCGCGGCGCCGCTGGTGAAACGACCCACGCGGATTGATCAACCATGCCGGCGCGCCCGCTCGTCCTGTTTCCCGATCCCCGCCTGACGCGCCCGGCCGAACCGGTCGACGCGTTCGACGCGGCCCTGCGGGCCCTCGCCGACGACGTCCGGGACACGCTCATGGCCGAGAGCGCCATCGGCCTGACCGCCCCGCATATCGGCGTCCCCGCGCGCCTCGTGGTGGTGCGGATGTCGCCGGACGAGAGCGCACGCGTCTACGTGAACCCCGTCGTGTCCTGGGCGTCCCCCGACTCGGAGGTCCACGACGAGGGCAGCGTCAGCATGCCGGGGGTGCGCGAGCGGGTCACCCGGGCCGCCCGCATCCGCCTGAGCTACCGCGACCTCGACGGATCCGCCCACGAGGAGGAGACCGAGGGCTTCCCGGCCGCGGTCCTCCAGCACGAGATCGACCAGCTCGACGGCGTGTTCTGGATCGCCTGCCTGTCGCGCCTGAAGCGCGAGCGACTGCTGAAGCGGTTCGGGAAGGGCCGGCCCGCCTGACCCGGTCGGGGCTCGCGGCGGGCGTCGGCACCCCGCCGCTGCGCGCTGGCAGAGCCGGCACGGGGCGGGCTACCATGGGCGCGACCTCGCCGACCCTCCGGTCTCGCCTCCTGTGAACGGACCCTGCGCATGCATCCTGCCGTGGCCGCCGCCAACGCCTTCAGGGCGGTTCATGACGCCGGTCAGGTCCCGGACTACGAGCGCATCCTGCGGCAGGGCTACAGCCGCTTCCTCGCTCCGGGGGATGTCGTCGTCGACGTCGGCGCCCATACCGGACTCCACCTCGTCGCGTTCGTCGACATCGTCGGCCCGACCGGCAAGGTCCACGCCTTCGAGCCGATCCCGTTCCTGATGAAAGATCTGGTGGGGCGTTTCGGCCGACGACCCGAGGTCGAGCTGCACGACGTCGCCCTCTCCGACGCGGCGGGGCGCACCGATTTCACGGTCGCGAGCGTGCCCGGCGAGAGCGGGCTCCTCGCCCGCTACTTCAGCAGTCCCGCCATCACGTCCAAGACCATCAAGGTCAGGACGGAGAGGCTCGATACCGCCCTCAGTCACGTCCCCGCGGTTGCCTACATCAAGATGGACATCGAGGGCGGGGAGTTGAACGCTCTGAGCGGCGCGGCCCAGCTCCTCCGGCGATGCCGCCCGATCGTCAGCGTGGAGTACGGCTGGGCCGGCTACTCAGCCTACGGGCACGCGCAGGATTCCCTCTACCGGTTCGCCGAGAGCCACGGCTACATCTGCGCGGACATCACCGGAAACCTGATCGACGATGCGAGCACGTGGCTCGCGGTCAGCGACTACGTGACGTGGGATTTCTTCCTCGTCCCGCAGGAGCGTCGAGCCGACTGGGCCGCCCTGTTCGCGCGCCGCCCGGAGCCCGGACCCGCGTGATCCGGACCCGCGTGATATGGACCCGGGCGGAACGACGCGGCCGGACCGTCCGCGCGGCGGAACAACGGCTCCGCATGGTGCGTTGCACGCTCCCACCTCTAGGCCGTCCGGCGCGGCCAGCCACCCACCGTGCCCAGTCCCGAAGGTCCACCAGGATCGCGCGCAGGGTATCTCAGATCAACCCGCGTAAAGGGTCGTGACCGTGCCGAACTCGCGGCAGCCGTTTCAATCCTCGTCCGCCGCCAGCGCGCCGCTGGCGAGCCTGCGGCGCGGGTCGGGCCAGCTCTTCGAGAGCGAGCGTCGCCTCAACGCGGTCCTCGACAACGCCTCGGTGTCCATCTTCCTGATGGATGACCGCCAGCACTGCATCTACATGAACCGCGCCGCCGAGCAGTTGACCGGCTGGACGCTGCGGGAAGTCCTCGCCCGCGATTGCCCGCTGCACGACATCGTCCACCACACCTACCCGGACGGAAGGCCCTTCCCGCTGGAGGAGTGCGCGATCGACCGCGCCTTCCCGGAGAACAATCAGGAGCGCGGCGAGGAGGTGTTCGTGCACAGGGACGGGCACTTCTTCCCCGTGGCGTTCACTGCCAGCCCGATCCGCGACGACGCGACCAACATCATCGGGACGATCATCGAGGTCCGCGACATCAGCGAGGAGAAGGCGGCCGCCGAGCGCCAACGCCTGCTGATCAACGAGCTCAATCACCGGGTGAAGAACACTCTCGCCACGGTGCAGTCGATCGCCGCGCAGACCTTCCGCGGGCAGACGGACCAGACGACGCGCGCCGTCTTCGACGCCCGGATGGCGGCCCTGTCCAACGCCCACAACGTGCTGGTCGAGGACAATTGGGAGAGCGCCAGCCTGCGCGGCGTGGTCGAGCGCGCGCTCGCCCCCCACCTTTTGGCAGAGGTCGATGCCAGCCGCTTCCGGTTACAAGGGCCGGACGCGCGACTGCACCCTAAGGTGGCAGTGACGCTGGCAATGGCCCTCCACGAGTTGATGACCAACGCGGCGAAGTACGGCGCTCTGTCGACGCCGGAGGGTGGGGTCGCGGTGACGTGGTCCCTGCACGATCGCGATGACGGCCGTCAGCAGCTCGACCTGCTCTGGGAGGAGCGGGGTGGCCCGCCAGTCACGCCCCCGACCCGGAAGGGGTTCGGCTCACGGCTCATCGAGCGGCAATTGCCGCTGGAGTTCGACGGCAGCGCGGCGATCACCTTCGCGCCGGCGGGCGCGACCTGCCAGATGCGGATCCCGCTGACCCGGCTCGGTTGGATCGGCCAGGAGGCGGTCGAAGGGCCGCGCGCGCCATGACGCCGCTCGCCGGACGCCGGGTCCTGCTGGTCGAGGACGAGAGCCTCGTCGCCATGCTCGCCGAGGACATGCTGCTGGACCTGGGCTGCGAGGTCGTGGTGGCGATGCGCCTCGACCAAGCCCTGGCCCATGCCCGGACCGAGGCGTTCGATCTGGCGGTGCTCGACGTGAATCTCGGCGAGGCGCGCAGCTACCCGGTCGCCGACCTGCTGCTGGCGCGCGATACGCCGTTCCTGTTCGCCACCGGGTACGGGCAGCACGGCCTGGACGCCGCCTATCAGGCGGTTCCGGTGCTCCAGAAGCCCTATCAGGCGGCGCCGCTCGAGCATCTTCTGCTGGGCCTGTTGAGCCGTGAGGGGCCGTACCGCACGGGCCCGACCGGCCTGCCGCCCGCCTGCCGCTGTCGGGCGGCCGAGCCCGCCAACGGGCAGTTCCGCGCCGATCCGATCCGCTGAGGCGCCCGGGCCGGCGCGCGCCCGGAGCGACCAGGTACGGCGCCGACCGGCGCGGAAGGGCACCACCGTGATCGATCTCAACACGGCGACGGCCGAGGAGCTGGACAGCGTTCCGGCACTGAAGGGCCACGGCTTCGAGATCGTGCGCTACCGGGAGGAGCGCGGCCGATTCACCAGCCTGCGGCAGCTCGACGAGGTGCCGGGCCTCAGCGGCAAGACCGACGGTGTCGCCGGTCAGGTCACCGTCGCGGACAGTCCTTAGGGCCGGTCCCGACCGGTCCGGCGCGGATCTCGGTCAGGCCCGAGATCCGTCGGGAGAGGTCTGCTCTCGCGGAGCGCCCGGTCGGGGATCAGGTCCGTCCGGACGAGGCACATCCGGACCCAGCGGCTTTACGGCGCGCTCCACCTCGAAGCGTCCTGCCGCTCCCCAACGCCCTCCCGCACGGGGGAGGGGGCACGGCGCGGCTGACATGCTTTCGCCGCCTGTCCGTGTGATGGGCTGCGCGAGCGGCGTGAAAGCCGCGCGGGTCGACGACGCCCGCGCAAGCCCGAGCTTCGAGAAGCAACGATGGACATGCAGGTCGAGAAAGCCCAGGGCCGGCCTCTGAAAGGCATCGACCGGAACAAGGTGATCGCGCAGTCGCTGCGGCAGTTCGCGCGCCTCCCGGGCCTGCCCGACACCAAGAAGGGCGTGCGCTCGTACCAGAGCCACGTCAAAAGCGACCCCTGGCTGCCGCTCCTGTTCGTCGTCTGCTTCGTCCTGCCGACCCTGGCCGCCGGGATCTACTACGGGCTGATCGCCTCCGACCGCTACGTCACCGAGGCGCGGTTCGCGATCCGGCCGACCATCGGCACCGCCGACAAGGCGACGCCCGACACGGTCGGCACGAATGCCGGTGTGATCAAGGCGACCGTCGCCCAGGAAACGCTCATCGCGCAGGAATACATCCACAGCCGGCCCATGGTCGAAGCGGTCGCGGCGGAACTCCCGATCCGCGCGTGGTTCGGTCGGGACGACATCGATATGTTCTCCCGCTTCAACCCGGAGAAGCCGGTCGAGAAGTTCCTGCGGTACTGGCGCCGCCGGGTCGACGTCGACGTCGAATCGGCGTCCGGCATCATGTCGCTGACCGTCGAGGCCTTCGATCCCGACGAGTCGCTCGCCATCACCAAGGCGGTCATGACGGATACGGAGCGGATGCTGAACGACCTCAGCCTGCCGTCCCGGAAGGACGCCCTCGACGTGAGCACGCGCGTCCTGAAGCTCGCGGAGGAGCGCGAGGCCAAGGCCAACGCCGCCCTGAACGAGCTGCGCAACCGCGAGGGCGTGCTCGACGTCATCAAGTCGAACACCGCCACCATCAAGTCGGTCTCGGAACTGCGGGAGACGCGCACCAAGCTCGCCGTCCAGCTGGCGGTGCTCCAGCGGGACCTCGGCCCGCAATCCCGCAGCATCGTCGACCTGAAGCAGCAGATCGGCGATCTCGACGCGAACATCGCGCGGGTCCAGCAGCAGCTGGCCGGCACCGCGCCGACCGAGAAGCGGCGCCTCTCGGACGCGCTCACGCGGTTCGAGGATCTCGAGCACGAGCGCGAGAATGCCGAGAAGTATCACCGCGACGTGCAGCTGGCTTATGACCGGGCCCGCATCGTGGCCCAGCAGCAGGTCGTGGCCCTGGTGCCGATCGTCGAGCCCATCAAGGCCGGATCCTCGACCGAGCCGCGCCGCATCCTGATGACGAGCATCATCACCGCCGGCGCCGCCGTGCTGTTCGCGGCCGCGATGTTCACCCGCCGCATGCTCATCACCTGATCCCGAGCCGGGTCGGCGCGCGGACGCGGTCGGGACGGTCCGCGGCCCGCCGGCAGCGCCGACGAAAAAGCCCGCCGCGGCGAACCGGGCGGGCTGAGGGAGTGCTTGGGAGGAAGCGCAACCGTACGGCGGGCCCTGCTGGCATGCCAGATGCCGAATCGCAGGGCAGGTCTGCGAAATCGGGCGGTCTCCCGATGGAATACTTTTCCTGAACGGCTCGACTTGCCGGGCCGACGGCCGCCGGGGCCGCCCGCGATGATCCTAGGCGGCCGCCGCGCGGGAACGCGTCCGCTCCTCGAGGCCGCGGATCGTCGCGGCGAGCAGGCTGTCCAGGGCGTCGCACGCGTCCGCCCGCTCGACGCAGGCCGCGTTCCGCGCGTCCTCCTCGATGACGCGCAGCCGCGCCACGAGGACGCGCGCGCCGACATTCGCGCTCATCGACTTGAGGCTGTGCGCGGCCCGGGCGATCGCCGGCTGGTCGGAGGCGGCGAGGGCGGCTCTCAGACCGGCGAGCGCCACCGGACCCTGCGCCCGATACAGATCGAGGACGCGGTCGAGGAAGGCGCCGTCCCCGAGGCCGAGCAGCCCGTCGATCACCTCGGCGTCGATGAGGTCGTCGGCGGCGTTCGCGACGGCCGGCGCGGCGAGCGGAGCGACCGGGGCCGGCGTCACGGTATGCGCCGCGGCGGCAGCCGGCGCGACGCGGAGCGCCGGGACCTGCGCCTGCAGCAGGTCGGCGAGCTGCCGCAGCGTGAAGGGCTTCAGGAGCGTCCCGTCCATGCCGGCCGCCGCCGCGGCGTCGGCGGCCTCGCCGAGGACGTGCGCCGTGAGGGCGACGATCGGGACGCGCCCGCCGGTGGCCGCCTCGCGCTGCCGGATCCGCCGCGCGGCCGCGAAGCCGTCCAGGACCGGCATGCTGCCGTCCATCAGGATCAGGTCGAAGCGTTGCGTCTCGGCGGCCGCCACCGCCGCGGCCCCGTCCTCGACGGTCACCACATCGGTCACGCCGCAGCGGGCCAGCGCCTCGAGGGCCACCTCGCGGTTGACCGCGCTGTCGTCGGCGACGAGCACCCGCGCGGCCGGGAATCGCGGGAGCGCCTCGTCCATGCCGGCGGGCGAGGCCGGGGAGGCGGCCGCGGCGAGGGCGTCGCCCGCCGCCAGCGCCGCCAGGACGGGCTGCCACTCCACCTGGGTCACCGGCCAGCGCAGCACCGCGTCGGCGAGACCGGCGCGGAGCGCCGCGTCGGCCGCGCCGTCGCCCGGACCCGCGACCGCGAGCACCCGCACGGCCCGGTCCGGCCGGCGGCCCGCCGCCATGAGGGCGGCCGCGTCGCCGATCCAGTGGTCGGCGGCGCTCCCCGGCGCGACCGGCGCGAAGCCGGCCGCGCGCAGGCCGGCCGCGAGGGCGGCGCGGGTGGCGGGACCGGCCGTGTCGAGCGCGATCGCGGCCGGCACCGCGTCGCGGCGCCGGACCGGGCGGGCCGGCTCGGCGACCGTGACGGGGATGCGCACCGAGAAGGTCGAGCCCGCGCCGACGCGGCTCGTCACCGCCACGGTGCCGCCCATCGCGGCGACGATCTGCTGGGCGATCGAGAGCCCGAGGCCGGTGCCGCCGAACCGGCGGGTCGTCGACTGGTCGGCCTGCGAGAAGGCCGAGAAGATCGTCGCCAGCTTGTCCTGCGGGATGCCGATCCCGGTGTCGGAGACCGCGACCACGAGGCACCCGTCGGCGGCATCGACCGTCATCCGAACGGCGACGTGGCCGGCCTCGGTAAACTTCAGCGCGTTCGACACGAAGTTGCTCAGCACCTGCCCGAGGCGGACCGGGTCGCCGAGGATCGCCCGCGGCACCTCCGGCCCGACCTCGGCCGCGAGGTCGAGCCCGGCCGTCCGGGCCCGCTCGGCGAAGAGCGTCACCGCGGTGTCGGCGAGTTCGGCGGGGCTCACGGGCACGCGCTCGAGCTCGAGCTTGCCCGCCTCGACCTTCGCGAAGTCGAGGATGTCGTTGATGATCGCCAGGAGCGACCGGCCGGACCGGGCGATGACCTCGGCGTAGCGGCGCTGGCGCGCCGGCAGGTCGGACCCCGCCAGCAGTTCGGCCATGACCAGGACGCCGTTCATCGGGGTCCGGATCTCGTGGCTCATCGTGGCCAGGAAGGCCGATTTGGCGGCGTTGGCGGCGTCGGCGGCCTGCTTGGCCTCGCTCAGGTCGGCCGTCCGGGCGCTGACCTCCGCCTCGAGGTGGGCGCTGTGGGCGGCGAGGCGGTGATCGCGCTCGTTCACCGCTGAGAGCAGGTCGTTGAAGGTCCGCGCCAGCGCGCCGACCTCGTCGTCGCCGCCCACGGGCGCGCGCTGCGCGTAGTCGTGGCGCAGGCGGACCGCCTCCATGGTGCGGGCGAGGGCGGCGAGCGGGCGCGTGACGCTGCGCTGCAGGTAGAGCGACACGCCGACGCCGATCGCGACGGCGAGCAGCGCCGCCAGCGCGGCGTTCTGCGCGGCGGCCCAGAGATGGCCGAGGATGTCGTCGGTCTCGCCGATCAGCACGACCCGGCCGACGGGGACCCCGTTCTCCACGATGGGCGCGGTCGCCTGGAGGCTGCGGGTGGCGAGCAGGTGCAGGAGCGACAGGTCCGCGCCGTCCTGGGCGGCGTCCCGGGTCAGGCGCAGGCCGATCCCCTGCTCGGCGAGCACGGACCCGTCCGGACGCTCGATCGCCCCGTAGACGATGGACGGCACCTTGCCGATCGCCCGCAGCGACGCGTCCGCCCCGTCGGCGTCGCCCGCCGCGGTGGCCCGGGCGCCGCCATGCGCGAAGACCTGAGCGACGGCCTCCAGCGCCGCCTGCTTGTCGGCGGCGTAGCGGGCGACCTCGCGCCAGACCGACAGGGCCGCCGCCAGGACGAGCGCCGCCGTGACGGCGCCGGTCACCGCCAGAGCCAGCCGGCCCGCCAGGGAGCGCCTCGGCCTCAGCCACGCGAGATGCACGCTCGGCTCCTTCAGGTGGCCCGGTCGGGCCCGGTCGCGGGGAGGGACGGGGAGGGGCGGTAGGGCGAGGGTACCGGGGAGCGGATCAGGCGGCGGCGCGCAGGCAGGTCCGCGCCACCGCGTCCCAGCCCGCGAGGAACGCCTCGACGCAGCGCGGGTCGAAGTGGCGGCCGGCTTGGTCCGCCACGAAGGCCCGCGCCCGCTCGAGCGGCCAGGCCGCCTTGTAGGGCCGCTCGGTCACCAGGGCGTCGAACACGTCCGCCACAGCCACGATGCGGCCCGAGAGTGGGATCCCCTCGCCGCGCAGGCCCTTCGGGTAGCCGGTGCCGTCCCAGCGCTCGTGGTGGCTCTCGGCGATCTCGGCGGCGAGCCGCACGACGTCGGAGGTGCTGCCCTCCAGGATCCGCCGGCCGCGCTCGGCGTGCTTCTCCATCTCGGCGCGCTCCTCGGCGGAGAGCGGTCCGGGCTTGAGCAGGATCGCGTCGGGCACGCCGATCTTGCCGACGTCGTGCATCGTGGAGGCGAGCTTCAGGATCCGGATCTCCTCCGGGCCGAAGCCGAGGTTCCGGGCGATGACGCCCACGTAGCCGGCCACCCGGGCGATGTGGTCGCCGGTATCGGTGTCGCGGTGCTCGGCGGCCCGCATCAGCAGGGCGATGATCTCGCGCTCCCGCGCCTCGATGACGGCGACCGCCGCCGCGACCTCGCGGGCGAGCCACGCGGCCCGGTCCTGCTCCTGCCGGTGGGCCGCGCTGATCTTCATCAGGTTGGTGATGCGGGCCTGGATCTCCACGGGATCGCAGGGCTTGCCGAGGAAGTCGGTCGCGCCGGCGCGCAGGGCCTCGTGGCGCAGGCTGCGCTGGTCGAGGCTCGTCACCATCACGATCGGCACGTGCGCGAAGCCTGGGACCGCCCGCGCCGCCGCGATCACCTCGAGGCCCGTCAGGCCGGGCATGTCGTAGTCGGTGACGACGACCCCGATCCGGTCGACATGCGCCCGCAGGAAGTCGAGCGCCGTCACGGGGCACGTGAAGGCGACCGGCTCGCAGTCGGCCACGGGCTTGAGCGCCTGCATGATCAGCAGGTTGTTCATCTCGGAATCGTCGAGGATCAGCGCGAGCACCGTGTCACTCCCAGGCGACGAGTAGTCGACGCAGGATCCGCATCGCGTCCTCCCTACTGGGACAGCAGCAGCTTGCCCGAGAGGGGTCCGACCCCCTTCGGCACCGGCACGCTGGTCCCGTCGTAATTCGCGTTCAGATAGAGGTTCGGGCCCTGGTACAGGTTGACCTGCTGGGCCACGATCACCGTGTAGGCCGACTGGTCGGCGACGGGCTTGTCGGCGTCGATCACCACGCGGCCGGCCGGCAGGTAGAGCGTCCCCAGCATGGTCCGCGCGTTGTCGCTGATGATGCGGTAGGTCCGCATGGGCTTGGTCGCGGCCAGCGGCGGCGGGGTCGGCGGCGGTGGCGGCGGCGCAGGCAGCAGCGGCGTGACGATCTGGTCCACCAGGCCGGCGAGGATCGCCGCGGGGTCGACGGGATCGCTGACCGTGCGCTCTTCCATCATCAGCAGGCCGGCCATGGGGCCGGTGGTCGGCGCCGACAGGCTGATCGTGGTCTTCTTGTCGAAGAGCAGACCGCCCTTGTTGCCGGTGAAGTAGAAGGCGACGTCGGTCCCCGTCATGGCGGCATTCTTGTCGACGATGAGCGGGCCGTCCTTCATCACGTAGATGCCGGCGCGCAGCGTCACGGAGGCGTTCTTGGTGATGTACAGGCCGCCGCAATAGGTGCCCGGATCGAGGGTGACGCTCTGGTCGACGAGGTTGCCGGAGGTGGCGCGCTTGCTGTTCGCCGAGGACGGGATCGCCGTGCACGCGCCGACCGGCGGCGCTGCCCGGTCCTTCAGGGGGTCCTGGATCGGCGGGCAACCCGTCTGCGGCGGCGGCGCGAAGTTCGCGCGGGCGCCGTCGAAGCCGCCCGCCGTGCAGATCGTCTGCGCCCGGGCATAGGCGCTGTCCTTGCCGACCATGCCGCGCGGGCTCTGCGAGTTGCTGTAGAGCGAGCAATCCTGGGCGGTCACCTCGGCGCTCTTCTCCAGCTCGAACGCGCCGGCGGCGAGCGGGTCCAGCGTCAGGAGGCACAGGCGCATCTTGCCGACGACGCGGACCGTCGAGCGGACCGAGACCTTGACGGTGGGCACCCCGACGAAGCCGCCGAAAGCGAGCTTGACGGTCTCGTCGACCGTCGTGGCGACGCTGGTCTTGTCGTCCGCCACGTCGACCCGGAGGGCGTAGGGACTCTCCGGCCGCGGCGCCGCCTGGGCGTGGACCGTGTCGACCACGATGCTCTTGGCCGCCGCCGAGGTCGAGACGGCGAGCTTGAGGTAGTTGCCGGCCGCGAGGACACCGGCATCGGCCGCGTTCTGGAGCTGGCTGCGCCGCGAGGCGAGGCGGGCGTAATCGATGCCGCCCCCGGTCAGGCCGAGCAGCACCACGGCGCTCAGGCCGAAGGTCAGGGCGACCGAGCCGGACCGGTCCGTCAGGGCCCGCGGGCCGGCGCGGAGCACTCTCCAGAACAGGGAAATGGACGCGTCTCCCAGGGCGGGACCGATCGGCGGCTGCGGCGGCACCGGCCACCGAACCGTTGGCCTAAGGCACAGCTCCTAAAAATCCGTGGCGTCCGAGCACCGCGAAGCTATCGCCACGCGATAGAGCCGCCTTTAGCTGTGAACAACTTCTATATGCGGCCGCACAACGCCCGGCACCGTCTCGACGACTGATCGCCTCACCGGCCTGCCGCCGAATGAACACAACAGCACACAACCTCAGGGTGAATTTGCGTCCTCATCACAGATCGCGGCCGCAAAATCTTGCTGAACCCGCAATTTCTACCCAGATTTGAACCGTTTTTAAACGGCCTCATCATAGGGTTATTTCTGTCCGCGCCTCTACGGCCGGACGGCGGCAGGCACGGACCTGCAGAGTTCGTTTGGCATGATGGGCATCTTTCGGCGCGTCGCGACCGTCCGCCGTCCGGGCGGGACCGAGGGCCGCGCCGGCACGGCCGGACGCGTCCAACGGTTCGCCGGCCACCGGACCGGCGCCTCAGCGGTAGAGTTCGCGCTCCTGGCCGCGCCGTTCCTGGCTCTCCTGGGCGTCGTGGCTGAATCCGGCGTCATCGCCATCGAGCAGCAGACGCTGGATATCGCGGTCGACCGGAGCGTCCGGCAGCTGCGAACCGGCACCTTCCAGGACGGCTCCGACGGCAGCGATCCGAGCGAGCGCCTCCGCAGGATCGTCTGCACCGGCCCCTCGGCGCTGTTCCCCTGCGCCGACCTGCGCCTCGACGTCTCCCGGACGCCCTCGTTCTCGACCTCGCAGCCGGCGGAGCCGTTCGACAAGACCACGAAGACCTGGACGCCGGGCTTCGGCCAGCGCTTCGAGTGCCCGCAGGGCGGCGACACCGTCACGGTCCGGGTCGCCGTGCCGGTGATGCGGCTGTTCCAGATGCTCGATTTCACCGGCCGGATCATGGCCGACAAGACTCAGCTGCTGGTCACGACCGAGATCTTCCGGGCCGAGGATTACGAGCCCAAGCCGTGCTGAGCGGTCGCCTGCGCGCCCGCCTGATCCGCCTGATCGGCGACCGGGAGGGCGTGAGCGCGATCGAGTTCAGCGTGATCGCCCCGATCCTGCTGCTGATCCTGATGGGGTCGATCGAGCTGCCCCGCGCCTACATGATCGGGAAGCGGCTCGACAACGCGGCGGCCACGATGGCGGACCTAATCTCGCGCGGCAGCTACGCCGATCTCAAGCCGGTCTTCGCCGCGACGAGCGCCATCTCCAACCCCTACGACGTGAGCCGGGCGAGCATCGTGCTGACGGCGGCGGGCACCTACAGCGACGGCAGCTCGGCGGCGACCAAGGTCTGCTCGAGCGCCGAGTCCAACGGACAGGCCCGCACGGCGGGCTCCTCGCTCGGCGCACCGCCCGCCGGGATGACCCGGAACGGCGACCGCTTCGTCGTGTCGGAAGTCACGATGACCTACCACCCGATCTTCCCGGTCCTCTCGAACCTGACGCGGTGGACCTTCCGGTACAAGAAGATCTGGCCGGTGCGCGGCGGCGAGATCTACAACGGGCAGAGCGAGGTGGTTCTGCCGGGGGGAAAACCCTGCCCGGCCTGACGGCTAGGCTGACGCTTCGTACCGGGCCGGCGCTGCGGCCGGCGCCACCGGATGGCCCGATGACGCCGGATCGCGGACACGCCCCGCCTCAGCGGGCCGGGACCGCGGTGGCGACGACCCGGCGCGAGGCCGGGCTCGCCGGGACGAGACGCGGCGTCGTGGCCAGCTCGGAGGCGGGCCGAACGGCGGCCGTGGGACGCGCCTGCTCGCGATAGAGCGGCGGGGTCAGCGCGATGCTCTCGTCGGCGCGGGCGGCCCCGATCATCGGAACGGCAGCGAGGGCGGCGAGAACGATGGTGCGAACGGTCATGATCAGAAATCCTCTCGTTGTCCGGGGCGTGCCCGGCTTCGAGGGGATATCTACGCTGCAGAGCAACATGATCCAAACAGATGCGATCGATTTCTATTATCGATCTTGTCAATGATGGATCGCCGGTGAAACTGCCGGTCGGCGCCGCCGTCTGCCTGGCTCGCATTCTGCATCCCCGGCCCGCCGAGCGGCCGGCGCGGAGTGGAGGCGTTGCTGGACTCGGACCGTGACCGGGTCGTCCTATGACGGACGGCCCCAGCGGACGGGCCGAGTTAATGAAAAATCAAAACTCCCCCCCGAATGTCGGGCACGCGGTCGAAAATCTTCGAAATGTCAGAGGTTTAGCGCGTAAAATTTTATCTGTTCGCGCGGAAGGAGACGGCCCGTTGCTGGTTGCGGCCCTGCTTTTCGCGGTGGGCATATGGGAGGGCTGGCGGTATCGGGCATCGGTTCTGATCGCCAGCTCGATGCTGGTCACCCTCGGGTGGCTGGCCCTCTCGATCTTCGTCTGGGCCCAGTTCGACGCCGAGAAGGTGCTGCTGCTCTTCGCCTACCTCACCGCCCTCCAGGCCGGCTATCTCGTCGGGGCCTATATCGGCGCCGATACCGGCCCGAGCCGCTGACCGGTCCGGCGGCGCCGCCGGGATTGGAGTCCGGCCGGCAGACGCATACTCGGCGCGGACTCAGTGGCCGAGTGCGACCGGGATGCTGAGATCGACGATCCCGTCCACACCCAGGAGTGCGGTGGGCGGCGCGGGCGCCGGACTGATGCCCTGCACGGCGCGGAGCGCACGCTGATCGAGCTTCGCCGAGCCCGAGCTCTCCTCGATCTCCGCGCCCTGAACCGCACCGTCCGCGGCGATCTGCACGTGGACGACCACGGTTCCGCGGCCACGGCCCGGTCCCGGCCGCGTCCCGGCGCGGTCCGCGGCATCGATCCGCGTGACGAGGTCGGAGAGCCAGGCCCGCGCTGCGGGTCCCGGTGCGGTCCGCGCCGCCACCGCCGCCGACGAAAGGGCGAGGCCGAACACGACGGCAGCGGCGATCACGGCGCGCGGCAGCATGGGGAGCGGCGACATGGGGAACGGCGGCTCCTCGAGCCCGGGATCGGGGATCGACCCTACGCGCAGAGGCGGGTCCCTAGCGACCCCGTCCGCCGGTCGCCGTCACGAGACAGCGGTGGATTTCCGGCCCTTCGGTCCCGCGGCGGCCAGCATGATGTCGTCGCTGCCGACCTCGAGGCCGGTGTAGCCCAGCATCTCGGCGAGCTGCGTCCGAGCCCGCCATACCCGGCTCTTCACCGTGCCGATGCGGCACTGCATGAAGGCGGCGGTCTCCTCGTAAGTGAGGTTCTCGATCGCCACGAGCACCAGCGCCTGCCGCATCGGCGGCGCCAGGCGGTCGAGGGCGGCCTGGACGTCGCTCAGGTCGAGATGGCCGCCCTGCTCGGGCAGCGAGACCATCCGCTCCGCCTGCACGCCGTCCTCGTCCTGCACCTCGCGCCCACGCTTGCGGTGCTCGTTGTAGAACTGGTTGCGCATGATGGTGAACAGCCACGCTTCAAGGTTCGTGCCCGGCGCGAAACTCGCGCGCGAGCGCCAGGCCCGGAGGAGCGTGTTCTGCAGGAGGTCGTCGGCACCGACATGGCTGCGCAGGAGCGAGCGGGCGAAGCGCTGCAAGTTCGGCACCAGGGCGAGGAGCGAGGCCTGGAACGCCTTCTCACGCCCGTCCTGCGCCCGGCCGAAGGCGCCGTCGAGCAGCCTCAGCAGTTCGGCGAAGCGATCCGCGATGGGCGGCTCGACGTTGTCCTGCGCGTAGGTCGCCGCGAGCAGATGGCCGAGGTGATACTGCACGCTGTCGGGGAGCCGGGGGCCCTGCGCGTCGATTGTATCAGCGTCGAGCGAGAGTTCGAGCATGATAGCCGATCACCTGAAGGGTATGAAAAATCGCGAGGCGCCATTAATCCCCGATCACGGCGCATCCGCCGCAACATAGATCAGCGGATAGGCGCATATTGGGACCAATATATGCTGGCGTCCGCGACAATCGCGACAGAGATGTCGACGGAAAGAGGGAGTTCGATGAGGTCATACGCACCGGAAAACTGTTCTCCGCGCGGCCGTATCTGCGGCACTGCACGCGGAGGTCTCGCTGCTGCGAATGCCCGTCCTGTGCGGGGCGGGTGCGGGACGCTCTCGACCGCGGGATCGCGCCCATGACACGGCTCTCGGATCTCGAGGACGATCCCGCCTTCCAAGAGGCCGTCCTCGCCGTTCGGGGCGCGGCCAGCACCCTGAGCGGCCGGGCCGTGACCGTCGAGGAGGCCCGGTTCCTCGTCGGCATCGCCCTGACGACCTTCGCGCATGCCGGCGGTCTCGAGGAGCCCAGCCGCAGCCGTCTGGCCCGTTTCTCGGCGCGCATCGGGCCAGGCACCGTCGTCGAGACGCTGACCAAGCACTGAGCGTGGGCGCCGGGGGGTGCGGGCCGGCCGCCCGCGCCTATCCGGCCTCCGCCATGGCCGCCCGCAGAACCCGAAGGAGGTCCGCCATCACCGCCTCCCGGTCCGGATCGCGCGCCGCGAGGCGGAGCCCCGCGGCGACGTGCTGGTCGATGATCAGGAGGCCGACCTCGCGCAGGGCCGCTGTGGCGGCCCGGATCTGCTGGACCTCGTCGAGGCAGTGCCTGTCGGCCTCGACCATCGCCCGCAATCCTCGAACCTGACCCTCGATCCGCGCCAGTCGCCGGACCAGCGGGGCGCGCTCCGCGTCGGTCCGGGCGAGGCAGACACGACCGTCGACGAGCGTGCCGCGTGTCACCGTCCTGCGAGCCACCTGTTCCCGTCCGCGCGCGGGTCGCGGCGCACCGGAGCGCCGCGACCTCGGGTGAGCCGTCCCGGCCGGCGGATCAGCCGATCTGCTGGCTCTCGGCACCGCTGTCGGGCCGCGCCGGGCCGAGCACCGGCTCCTCGCCCATCGGCTGGTTCTGGACGACGCTGAACTCGCCCTTGCCGTCGAGCGACGGGCCCTGGGTCCAGCGCCCGGCCGGCGGCGGCGAACCGTCCGCCGACGTGGAGAAGAAGTTGTAGTTGAACTTCTGGTTCTCCTTCTCCTGCGGGAAGGAGTTCGGGATCGGCAGCGTTCCGGCGTGGCCGCCGAGTTCCTCGATCACCGCCAGCCATTGCTGCTGGTGCATCGTGTCGCGGGCGATGAGGAAGCTCCACATGTCGCGCATGCCCGCATCGTTGGTGGCGTTGTAGAGCCGCACCGCCAGGACGCGCCCGGTGCTCTCGGCGGCGACGTTGCAGTACATGTCGGCCGCGATGTTGCCGCTGGCGTAGATGTGGCTCATGTCGAAGGACTGGCCGTCGGAATTGCCCGGGAAGGCGGCCATGCCGGTCGACAGCAGCGTCTTGTGCAGCATGCCCTCGGCGATGTGGCGCGGGTTCTCGCCGCCCATCACGGCACCGACGATCGCGTCGGCCGCCCCGGCCTCCTGGACCTTGGTGGGGGCGTTCTCGAGGTTCAGCGCCACCGCCGTCGCGAGCATCTCGATATGGCCGATCTCCTCGGTGGCCGTATTGAGCAGCATGTCACGGTACTTGGTCGTCGGGGCGCGGTTCCCCCAGGCCTGGAAGAAGTACTGGAAGGCGACCCGGATCTCGCCCTCGATGCCGCCGATCGCCTGCTGGAGCATGCGGGCGTAGATCGGGTCGGGGCTGTCGACCTTGACCGGGTACTGAAGCCGCTTGTCGTGATAGTACATGATGTCTGTCCCTCGCGAGAGGCACGGCGTGCTCAAGCCCACCGCACGATCGGCCGTCGGCCCGGTACTCCGTGGGAGCATCGCGCCTCGCACTCTGTTCAACCCCGCCTCGGGACCACGGTTCGATCTTTCGCGAATTTATAACGATCAATATTTGACCGAACGCATTTTCCCGCGCCGTGCCAGGGTATTGTCGTAAAAATCCACGATCAGGGCCGCGCTTAACCGGCCAGAATTACACAATGTAAGTTAAGGGCGCCTCACCCATGTTAAGGGGGCGCCGCGAATGACCGGATCAGCGGCCCCTTTCTCTGCCCGCGATGCGCCGCGTGAGGGCACTCGGTGGTCGGACAGGGGACGGTTCTCTCGGGATCGCCGGGCGCGCGCGGCGCGGCCGCGGAACGCGCCGCTCTACGGGCGCCTACAGGAGCCCTGTGCGCCGGGCGAGCATGATCCCGAAGGCGAGGCAGGCGGCGAGGCTGACGGCCAGCATGGCGACGTTGGTCCAGAACCGGACCGGTCGGCTGGACCCGTCGATCCCGCTCGCCCGCAGCCGCACCCACGGCACGTAGAGGTAGAGGGCGATCAGCGTCAGGATCAGGAACGCGAAGGTGGCGACCCGCCCGGTGATCAGGGCCGCGCCGGCCAGGACTGCCCATCCGATGACGAGGCCCAGCATGGTGAACAGGGCTGTCGAGTTCACGTCCGCGCGTCCCCTTCAGCGGATGGTGTCGGCCGGGCAGCCGACGCGATCCTCAGTCTGCGACGAGTTCCGCTAGGGAACCGTTAGCATCGTCCGGACTGATTGCGAGATCGGGAAGGTTTCTGGTGCTGCGAGAGAGGATTGAACTCTCGACCTCTTCATTACCAAAAACCCGGTGGATACGGCCATGGATGGCCGGGGTGCAGCCCATCTGTTGAAATCACTTGGCTTTTTGCCCCTACCACCTCATTCTCATGGACATCCGGGGACAGAAAGGGTCGCTGCTTTGCACCCCCACTGCACCCCCAAACCACGGGAGATGCCCTTATGCCACGTCGGGCGGACGCTGAAAACGTCATCCGGTTCACCAAGCCGGCCATCGCCGCCCTGTCAGTCCGAAGCGGCCAGACCGAACGAACGGTCTGGGACACTGAGGTGCAGGGCTTTGGCATCCGCATTCGAGCCAGCGGAAACCGCGCGTGGGTGATCCGGCCTCCGCGATCTGGCGGCGCCTCACGCATCCATACCATCGGATCGGCTGACAGCATCGATCTGGCGACCGCCCGGCGAACCGCTCGCGAGAAGCTTGCCGAGACGGCGCTTGGCGGCGATCCGACCAAGGCGCGTCGAGAAGCAAGGGCTCAAGCGGCCGTCACCTTCGGCAGCCTCATTGACCGCTACGTCGCGCACAAGGAGGCCCAAGGCCGGCGTGGAGCAACGATCTATGGCATCAAAAACCATCTTCAAGCCCACTGGCAGCCGCTTCACGACCGGCCCCTGTCGGCGATCACCAAGGCCGAGATTGCCAGCCGGCACCGGGAGATCGCGGCAGACAGCCCACATGCCGCCGACCGGGCACTCTCGATCCTCTCGACATTCTTCGGATGGGCGATGCGGGATGGATTGGTGGATGCGAACCCGGCAGCCAACGCGAACAAGGCAACCGTCCCAACCAAGCGAGATCGGGTCCTGACGAACGCCGAGCTTGCCGCCGTGTGGAAGGCGTGCCGAGACGACGACTACGGCCGGATCGTCCGCCTCCTCATCCTCACCGGCCTACGGTTGCGGGAGGTTGCCGAAGCGCGGTGGTCGGAGATCGACCTCAACTCCGGCCATTGGGACATTCCCGCCGAGCGCATGAAGAACAAGCGACCGCACGATGTGCCGCTCCCCCCCGCTGCGCTGGCCATCCTCAAGGAGGCACCCGCGCATGTCGGGCGTGACTTCGTGTTCGGATCAGGGGCGGGGCCGTTCAAAGGCTTCAGCAAGGCCAAGGCGGCGATGGACAAGAGGCTTGGCGCGTCGGTCGCGAAGTGGACGCTGCACGATCTGCGGCGCACTGCCGCCACCGGCATGAACGGCATCGGGATCGCGCCTCACATCGTGGAAGCCGTGCTCAGCCACGTCTCTGGCCACCGCGCCGGAGTCGCCGGCATCTACAATCGGGCCACCTACCTACCAGAGCGTCTAGACGCGCTGGAGAGATGGTCCTCCTACGTGACATCATTGTGCGTCAGAGAGGTCTGACCATAATGTTCAAATCAGTCAGACATGTATGACGACTGAAGAACCAGCGTCCAAATGCTGCAACTTCGACGGCCTTCATCTTCAAATGGATCGGCCTCGGTCCCATCTTATGGGCTCACATGACCATCCAAGAGGATAGATGAGCATTCTTGCAAGCTTACCGCCCGAACTCGCCAGACGTAGCATCGTCGGCACGCGAGATGCCGCCGCGTACTGTGGCGTCTCGGAGAAGACCTTTCGCCGGATGCTGGCGGCGGGTGCCATCCCGACACCTCTGAAGCTATCTATCCGCAAGCTCGGCTGGCGGATCGGAGACCTTCTCGATTGGCAGGATTGCCGAGAGAGCGGCAGGACATGGCGAGACTGCCAGGACTCGAAGCCCCTCTCCGCAGCGGCTTGAGCAGTGCGGGTCGGCGGGGCATACCGCCGGCCCGTGCCAATGTACGCTCAATCTATACCAAGCTCGGTGAGTAGCTCATCTCGATCTTGGTGCATCAGCCAGATCAAGAAGCTTTTATCAACAGTCGTGAGAACTCGCGTCGTTTGATCATAGTCGAATATAATCGGTCTAATGCTTTTAAGAACTTGAAGAGAAGCTGTGTTCTGAAGGGCTTGCGTGATATTTCCTTCATTCAGCCTTGCTCCTTCAGGATGCTTCGCCTTGATAATGCTGGCCACCTGCTGTCTTCGGAGCCCGTTTTCCAAATCTTCAATCGAACTAGCTAAGACGGCGTAAGTCAGCCACTTGTACATTTCCATGTAAGTAGACTGAAATCCTTCACTGAAATTAGTGATAAACGCATTGTAGCGTCCGGCCTGATCGTTGACAATTTCACGAACAATTGCCTCTGCGTCGAGAGTTGCACCAACCTCTTTTGTCTTATCTTGTGTCTCGCTGACGCCGGAACGTTCGCAGATGCGGTAACAAGCCTCTTGAATAAGCGCAACACTATCGCCGCAGTGCCTAAGCAACGCATCTATTGTTCTTTTGTCGAATGAAACATTTAGGAGTTGCTCTCCCGCAATTATAACTTCACGCAGATGTTCTTCTTTCCACACATCCACATCGACACTAATCACGCGGTTCGTTAAATCACCATTGTAGTAAATCAAACGATTTTGTTCGCGCCATACGCCCACGACAACGAAACAGAGACCAGAATTTTCGTGAAAAGCTTTTAATGAAAAGGAAAATGCTCGTTGAGTATCAGCTGACAGATAATGGAAATCCTCAAGGATTATGTACTTGGTAAATCCGATCTCATTAAGCGCAGTTATGATGTCGTTTACATCATTCAAGTCGATTTCGAGTCGTGCGGCAACTAATGCGTCGGTAGTAGTCGTCTCGCGGTTGATCGTGCCTTTTCCAGCTGCTTTTGCGATGAAAGGCACCTTACCTTCCCCAGCAAACTCCGCGCCATATTTCCAAGCCCCAGCAACTGTTTTTGTTGACGTTTGCTCAATTCGGTATCCCGCAGACTTCAGGATTGCACCATTTAATTCAGATAGCCCCATTGTGTTCAGGCAACTCACGACAATAAAATCGTCGTCTCCTAAACAGTGCTTGCGAAGAGTTGTCTTGCCTTGCTTGGACGAGCCATAGATAACCACATGCTTGTCGCGCGTGAGGCTGTCAACGAATTTACCATCTACCTCATTGCGTGCCACGTAGTTCAGCGGGATTTCGCGGCCGACACCAAAGGCGTCACGCAGCTTTACAATCTGTTCTGGCATCATCGTCCCTTCCTGATACCGAAGATAACGGACGCCGCCGGAGTCGTCACGCCGACCGTTGGGCAACCTTGGCCACCGCAGAGGCACCGGCCGCCTTTGCGACGACGGCCACGCCCAAGACCGAAGGCGACAGCGCGACCAGCCCTGTGCAACTCGACACGACCACGATCACAGCGGTCTAGGTCACTCGACGGTCCGCCACTTCACAGGCGGCAGGGCTTTTCCGGGCGTAGTCGCGTCGCGCTGGTAGAACCGTCGCCGGTCACCGGCCACGACCTCGGCCACGCCGTCGATAGCCTCCACCAGGGCCGAGACGGCGTTGTAGAGATCGCCTTGCGGCTTGGCCCTAGATAGGACGTCGACGCACTGCTTTCGCCAACGGCCGGCTTCTTCCAGGAAGTGGACCTCCTCGGCTCTCACGTATACGCCGCGCCGCGCCATCGCCCGTCCTCCGATCCTGTGCCAGGATCTAGAACAAGTCGTGAACATAGCTGGGCCGTTGTCGAGAACGTCGGCATCAAGGCGTGGCGTGTCACGGATGGTGGCGAACAGAACAGCACCCGTTGACGGATCGTTTACCATACCGTGCCAGGCTGCCCGCAGCGATCGTCCGGGGGGCGAGCGCCGGCAGCAGCATCGAGCCTTGGGGGATGGTGC
This sequence comes from Methylobacterium sp. D54C, assembly GCF_053345595.1. Lineage (NCBI taxonomy): Bacteria > Pseudomonadati > Pseudomonadota > Alphaproteobacteria > Hyphomicrobiales > Methylobacteriaceae > Methylobacterium > Methylobacterium sp. D54C. The sequence goes on along the minus strand of NZ_JBKFAK010000005.1, from coordinate 161,894 downwards.
GGCCGCGGCTTCGCAATCGCTGGCAGGCCCGTCTCGCGCGACCGAGGCGGGCCTCGCTCATTGACCATTGGCCTCATTGCGCCACACTACGGCGCGTCCTCCCAAGGGACGCCCATCGGCCCGGCTCAAACGGCCCCCCCGACCACGGGTCGGGTCGGTGGACTTATGGATCCGTGCCGAACCGCTCCGTATAGGCGGCATCTAGGGCCGCGAACTGCCCATCCATCTCCAGGATTTGCACCCGCTGCCGCCCGCGCGACATCGCGCATGGCCGCTGCTACGGGCTGCCCTTCGAGCCGGACGGCAGATTTTACCAGTTCGTCGGCGCTCGCGTTCGAGGCCGCGATACGGAGGCTGAGGGCGGCCATCAGCTCAAGCATCTTCTCGGGTAGATCCTCGCTCATGCTGCCCGCGCTTCGATCCTCTGGACTTGAACCGGAGACCACTGGCCACCCCTGGCAGTGGTGATGCCCTTGGCGTTCAGAGCATCGGCCACGGCCTGGAGCGTAGTAGCACCGGCCGCGCGGATGTCCTGGATAATGGGCAGGAGATCAGCCGCCCGGCTGTCGGCCTTGGCGATCCTGACGGCCGCGCCCTTGGCCTTGGCCTCGGCGGACAGGACGACACCCCGGTCCCCGCCCAACCGCACGCCTCTGGCCTTCGCGGCGGCCAGGGCGGCCTTGGTGCGCTCGCTGATGGCCTTGGCCTCGTGCTCCGCGACGGCGGCCAGGATGTGGACCGTGAGCCGGTTGGCCTGCGGGAAGTCCACCGCCACGAACTCGACCCCGCTTTCCATGAGAGCCGAGACGAAGGCGACGTTACGGGCCAGCCGGTCCAGCTTGGCAATGACGAGCGTGGCCTTGTGCAACCGGCAGAGGCGGAGAGCTTCGGCCAGCTTCGGCCGGTCCGACCGCTTGCCGCTCTCGACCTCGACCACCTCAGCCACCAGGGACCAGTCCCCACCGTTCAGGTAGCCGTGAACGGCAGACTGCTGTGCCTCCAGACCGAGACCGGACCGACCCTGCTTGGCGGTGGACACCCGGTAGTAGCCGACGAACCGCCCCTCAGCCATTTCGATCTCGACTCTTACGTCTCAGTCCACGTTCGTTGACTGATTTGTAAAAGGTCCTGACTCCCTCCGCAACCCCCTTCCGGCCTCCCTCGCGAGGAAATCGCGTCCGGCCCAACACCAAGAAACGATGATGACCACTGCCGACACTTGGGGGCCGTTCGCCCTCGACATCGATGACTGTGAGCGCCGGGCGCGCCTCCGGTCCCTCTGCGCGATCGTGCGCCTTCTCCTGGGACCACGGGGCGCCGTTCTCGAACGGGCGTTGACCTGCGCCGAGACCGGAGCCGTCTCGCTCGAAGCCCTTCACGGGGTGCTGTCCCGGCTCCCCTCGCTAGACTTCCGGAAGGTTCTGGCCAGCTACGCCGCCCTGACCCGGCCAACTGAGCCGTGCCGGACGTGACCGGCCTGGCGTCTCGCCGCCGACTCGGCCGGCGCTACATCGCTCGTATGATCCGCGCCGGCCTCATCTCCCTCGCTGTCTCCCTGGCGACTGCTCCGGTGCTGGCGCAGGGCTTGGACGACACGCGGGCGGTCAACGCCATGCGGGACATGGCCAGGGAACAGGAGCGGCAAGCGGATGAGCTACGCCGGCTCCGGCAGGTAGAGGCTGACCGCGCCTTGCAAGAGGACCGAGACCGCCGGAACGCTGCGAGGGACGCGCGTTCGTCCCGACGCTTCGATAGGCCCTGAGCTTACGCCTCGACGCGGCTCTCGTATCGTTCAAGCAGGTCAATCAGAGCAGCCAGAGCGTCACGGGCGACAAGCTCGCCGTCGCAGTCCCCAGCCTCGTGCATGCGGTCGGCAGCCCTGCCGAGATCCCATGCGAGATTGGCCAGCTTCGAGTAGATCTCGTGATCCAACATCTGTGTGTCTCTGAACCTACGGCATCCATTGTCGAATTACAAGAGTAATATGAAACATTCCGCAGTGCTCAGTAAGTAATAAGGCACACACCTTCGCTTGCATGTAACACACATCGCTCGCAAGAATGTAAGTCAAAGTTTTTCTACGGACATAGGGCGGCGGTCGGGAAAGTCGTTCCGAAAATTTTTACCCTAAAAGCCCCCTATTAATGCACTACCTTCCCTCAGTTCATTCAGTAGACTTCAAAGTCCAGAAACGATCGCGCAAACTAAAAGGTCCCGATTACCATGAACAGTGACCATCCAGTCATCGTCTCAATTCGCGAGAACACGAAGATCCGTCCGGCCGACCTCGATTTCATTCTGGAGAACGGCCAGAACTACAGGGGCGTCACGCTCCCTGCTGGCGTGCGCCGCTGGCCGCTCGGAGATTGCATCATCGGAGCCGAGGAAATGGCCAGTCGTGGTCTCGGGCGCGTTGTCACCGGCTTCGTGCTCCGGGCAGGCACCCGCAAGCCGATACCCCACACCTGGGCCACACCGGACCACGTTCGCGCCTTCGATCCGACCCTCTCGGCCCCGCAGGACCACGACTATTGGGGGCTGCCTGAGAAGCACCGCGGCCGGGTTAACGACATCGTTGCACGCGCCTTCCGGGGAGCAACATCGTCCGGCTTGCCTGTGGAGTTGATGCGGGGCGGGTTGAAGATCCCCGGCCTCCGACCGTTCACGATCCGCTTCTAGGGCCGCTGACACCCACGGCGATCATCAGGGAAGGGCGCAGACGGCGACGAGGATAATCCGGCAGGATCTGGCCAGAATGGTCTCGCGCCCGCCTGTGACTCGCTCTGGCGATTGCGGGGGACAGGAGAGGGAGAGGCGTCCGTATTTCGCCAGCTCGATCCCGTCACTCCTCAAAAGATCATGCATGAAAATGCAGAAATAGGGATCGATCAGAAAAATAGTGCAACATCAGCCAGTTAGTGCAATTTCGCCGATCACCTACCACATGAAATAGGGAGCTAAAATACGGCTCCAACAGAAAAGGCCCTCAACCGCATAAGACGGTGAGGGCCGAAGGTGAAGACCTCGTGCAAAGGATCGACAAATGACAGATGGTAACACCGCGCCTGCAGCACAAGAGGCGCCCCGTGCTCACCCAACCATCGTGGGCAAGGCGTTCTGGATGGAAAAGCTCCTCGCCGACAAGAACCTGAGCCAGTCAGCGAAGCTCATCGGGGTCCGGCTGGCACTGCACCACAACAGTCAGACTGGCCGATGCTTTCCGACTGTCGAGACGCTGATGGACGGAACCACGAACTCCCGCGCTACGGTCCACCGGGGACTGACGGCCCTGCGGAAGGCCGGCTACATCGACTGGAAGACCGGCAACAGCAAGTGGAGCAACAGCTACGAGCTGAAGGGCGTCCCAACGAGGCAGTCCGGCGAACGTCCGGCTTCCAAGGTTTCTCACCTCCGGCTTGCCACCTCAGAGGGCATGCCGGTCTCCGAGATCGAGGGTCCAACCGTCTCACCAGTCAGACCGTCAACCGTCTCATCAGTGAGACCCCAACCCCTGAAGAGTAACCCTGGAAAGGGTTACGATGAAGGGAGAGAGAAGGAAGAGAAAGCGACTGCACCGGATAGTCCTGCCACCCCCTTCCGCCCTGATGGGCTCAAGGGGGCGCAGGACAGCGCAGGCGGTGAGCAGCCGGACAAGCAGCCGGAGCCGGTGAGCCAGCCCATAGACGGCAAGTTCACCTTCGACCAGATCGCAACCCCCGAGTGGATCGAGCAACGGCTTGAGACAGCCGCCGACACCGAGTCGCGCTACGCCAGTTCAGGCCGGACATCCAACGATCCAAGCGTCGCCAAGGAACTGCTTCAGCAGCTTCGAGACTGGTCGATCAGAGCTGGAAAGCGGGGAGACGAGTTCGATTGGAGCGCGATGTGGATCAGCTTCTACAACCAGAAGCGGCCATCCGAGCCCTACAAGCCAACCAAGGGTCCACAGATCTGACGGCCTCGACGGTGGAGGGCTGGCAACAGCCCCCATCATCCTGAAAGGCCGGAGCAAGCGCGAAGCGCGCAAGAGCCACTATACCCACCACGGCCAAGCTTCTCACCCACCAGATCGACGCTGATGTCAATGGGGTGGCTTGAATTTTCCACAGTTTCGTGCATGATGCAACGGAAGCCGGAGATCGGCAGGACGAATAAGGGGGGGGGCTCAACCCCCTCGACGGTGACGGGATCGAAGGCCCGGCGCACCGCAGCCCGCAAGAGCACGCACCAGCCCCGACACGGCACCTTCGACAGGCAACGAGACCCCCGGCCAGCCACATGCTGGTGCGCGACCCAACACGGCAGTAATCGCGGGGCCGATCCACCACCCATCTACCCTGTACAGGGAACGTCTTCGCCTGTCGTTTCTCCGTCTAAATCAGATTGGAGAACTACCATGAACACCAAGAAACTCGATTTTCGAGTGAACCTCGGGGTTGATCCCGAGTTCGAGGCGGCGATTGACGCCGCTCGACTCTCCAAGCGGATGACGAAGACCGGCTACATCCGCTACACCCTCGTGAATGACTTGATTGCGAAGGGTTTCCTCAAGACGAAGACGGCAGAGGATGCCCGATGACTCTGAGTATCCTCTTTGCTCCCCAGATCCGTGCCTTCGGCAAGGCCGCTGGCCGGGAGTTCACCAGGGCGGAAGTCGAGACCATCGAGACGACCATGAACGCGGTCGCCAGCCTCGATGACGCCGGCCACGTCCAGTTCGACCTTGGCGCCGGTCCTGTCGGCACCCTGGACGATGCTCTCACGATGATGAGCGTCGGCATGGGAGCGCCGGTCACGGCCTCGACGCCGGCCAGCTCGATCCCGATCGGCTCGAACGCCACAGAGCGCGCGGTGGCGATGAACGCCGCGATCCGCTCCGGAGCCGACGCCCGCAAGCGCGATCAAGCCGAAGCTCTGGCCGCAACCTGGGGCAACCCCTGGCGTGAAGGCCGGACGAACCGGAGCCACCAGGGCTTCATCACGAACACCCACCCACAGTTGGCCAGCCGCCTGAAGCGCGAGGCCGGAGTAAGAGCATGAGCAACGCAATGATGGGCATGAACCTGGGCGAGGCCCGCCGCCGCCAGGAGGCAGCCAAGAAGCGCGGCGAGCGGTTCAAGGTCTCGGACGACGTGAGAGCCGCGCGTGCCGCCCTGCTACAGGCGAAAGAGGAGGCGGCCACCGCCGCACAGGCCGCGCGAGATACCGAACGCCAAGCCCGGCCGGACGCAGTTCGCGCGGTCCTGCAACACGCCTCGATTGACGAGTTGTTCGAGTTTCAGCGCGCCGCTGGCCAGCTCGACGGCCGACGCCTCGCCGGGATCGTTGCTGACGTTCTGCAAGAACGGCGACGGACCACTTACGTTGCCCCGGCGGCGATGGTCGAAACGGCTCCAGAATTGGCCGCTGAGTCCCCTCCAGTGGCGAAGGCATCATCCGGCCGTCCGGGACGCTGAACGGCGCCAGCGAGTCTCCTGGGCGATCTGAGGGGATACCTACACGCGAGAGGCGCTTGAACCCTACGTCACGCACCATGGACAAGGAGCGCCAGACAGCCGGGGAGCAATTCCTCAGACTGCACCCCCACTGCACCCCTGGCCAAAAACGGGGGGTGCAGAGCTTTGAGGATTTGGGCTAAGTGCTTGATCTGAATGGTGCTGCGAGAGAGGATTGAACTCTCGACCTCTTCATTACCAATGAAGTGCTCTACCACTGAGCTACCGCAGCAGGTGACCGGGGCGCTCCCGCGGGGGCGTCTCCGTCCGGCCGAGTGGGGCCATAACGGATCGCCGCCGGGTTGGCAACGCCGTGTTGCGCTTCCGCGCCGTTTTAGGTGCGCGATGCGGCCCGGATCAGGGCGGCGAGCCCGGGCTCGGACACGGCCTCGGCGGCGTCCGAAGGGGTGAACCATCGGAGTTCCCGCTGGCGCGCCTCCGGGAAATGCTTGAGCTGCTTGCGCACCTCCAGCGGAAACACCTTCACCTGGCACAGGACGGTGTCGAGGTTCCTCAGACGCTTCTGGTAGAGGTAAAGCCCGATCGGCCGCTTGCCGACCGCACCGCGCAGGCCGGCCTCCTCGTAGGCCTCCCGCGCGGCCGCCTCGAACGGCTTGCGACCCTTCATCGGCCATCCCTTGGGGATGACCCAACGGCGGCTCTCCCGGGAGGTCACCAGCAGGATCTTGGTCTTGCCGTCCCGCCCGTGCCGGAACGGCAGGGCCCCGACCTGCCGGCGCGGCTCGCCGTCCTCCTCGAGGACGGTCACGGGCGCACCCGGCGACGCGGGACGCCCCTCCGATCCGACCGGATCGACGGCGCGCGCGGGCTGTGAGCGGGCTGGGGGATGATCGGATCCTCGGTCGGCAGCTCACGACAAGCTACACGGCGCGCCGGCTCGTTCAACTTGCAATAGTCGAACGCCGCGGCGTGTCCGTGACCCCGCGGCGCTCCTGTCATCTCGCGCTCGGACGGCCGGCGCGCCGTGAAACCGGTCACCCGATCCGACGAACCGGCCGCCCACCCGAGCCGGAAGGCGGCAGCGCCGCGGACGCCATCCCGGCCGAGACCGGGTCGGCACCGGCCGCCTTCGAGGCGCTCGCCTTCGCCGGAAGGACGGTCGGGATCGGGCCGGTGGAGGTCGACGCCGCGGACGCGACCGAGGCCGAGGACGCGGCCTGGGCCGACGCGGAGGTCGACGCGGGTGTCGGCGACGGGACCGGAGCAGTCGCGGCGGCGGGGGACACGGTCGGAGGCGACACGGGGACCGATGAGGCGAGCGGTCTGGCGCCCGGCGCCGCGGCGTTCGGGGCCGCCGGCACGAGGGCCGGGCCGGCGGCGTCCGCCTCCGGCTCCACCGCGGGCGCGGCACCGAGCGTGTTCGGAGGCTCGCGCCACGCGAAGGCGTCGAGGCGCCCGGTCACCGGCGAGACCGGCGCCCAGGTATCGGTGGCGATGCCGTCGGCGATCCACACGCGGTCGCGCGGGGCGCGGGCGGCCCGGGCCAGCCACTCGCGGGCCTGACCGGAGGCGGCCCCGTGCTCGGCCTCCTCGATGGCCGCCATCATCAGGCAGGCCCGGGCGGTCGGACGGTCGGAGAGCAGGGGCTTCACGGCCTCGCGGGCCCGCTTGTAGTCCCGCGCGTCGAGGGCGGCCTGGCCCAGGGCGAGGCGGGATTCGGGGTCCCAGACCGACAGCTTCGCCAGGACTTCGGCGCGGGCGAGGCGGTCGCGGACCGAATCGCCGGGACGCAGGCCCAGATAGACCTTCGCGAGGTCGGGATGGGGATTGGCCTTCCAGGCCGCCTCGACGATCCGGGCGGCCTTCTTGACGTCGCCGCGGCGGGCGAGGAGGCGGCCGGCGATGCAGGCCGCCGGCACGAGGTCGGGGGCGAGCTTGACCGCCTGCAGGGCCCGCTCCGTGGCGATTTCCGGCTCGCCGGCCTCGCGCTCGCCAGCGATGGCGGTGAGGAGCACCGCCCGCTGGCGTCGGGCCGCGGCCTTGTCGATCAGTCCGAGGGACGAGCGGCGCTCGATCGTCTCCAGGGCGGCCGCCCAGTCGCCGTCGGCGCTCTGCGCCTCCAGAAGGGCCTCGTTGGCCCAGGTCACGCTCGGGGCGAGGCGGGCGGCCTCGGTGGCATAGGCGCGGGCGGCCGTCTCGTCCTCGCGGCGCCGGGCCTCGACGAACAGGCCGCGCAGGCCCAGGACCCGGGTCTCGGGATCGTCGACCATGCGCTGGAAGGCGCTCTCGGCCGCGTCCCGGTCGCCGGAGATCTGCGCCGCCTGCGCCTTCAGCAGCAGGGTCAGCGGCTCGGTGCCGAGGAGCCGCTCGGCGTCGCCCGCGAAGCGGCGGGCCGCCAGGGGATCGCCCGAGCCCACCGCCACCATGCCGCGGGAGAGGGCCGAGAGGCCCTTGGCCCGGCGCCGCTCGGCCGAGCCGCGGACCAGGGCCTCGGGCAGGCCGATGACACCGCGCACGATCGCCCAGAGGACGCCCAGGACGATCGCCGCCGCGATCACGCCGACGAGGGCGACCGCGAGGCTGGTGCCGATCTGGTAGCCGTTCCAGACGACGGTGACGGTGCCGGGCCTGTCGGCGATCCAGACCGCCCCGAAGGCGGCGAGTGCGAGCAGGGCCAGGAAGGCGAGGGCGCGCCACATGGGGTCAGTATCTCCTGTCGGCGGCCGGCTGGCGGCCGTCGCGGGGTGCGGGAGGAGCGGGGCGCCTGCGCGCCCGCTCGGAGATGGTGCGGCCGCGCAGCGCGCGGATCGGGGCCCTCACCGGCCTAGCGCCCGGGGGCGGCCTGGGCCGGCTGGGCGGCGCCGACCGGCAGGGCCTTGAAGGCGCCGTCGAGCAGCGCGCGCACGGCCTGCTCGGCCTCGGCCCGGGCCTTGAGCTTGGCGCCGAAATCCCCGGCCTGCTCCCGGGCCTCGGCCGGGAGCGCCGCGAAGGCCGCCGAGGCCGCCGGCAGGTCGCCGCGGTCGAGGGCCGCCTGGACCTTGCTCTCCGGATCGTCCGCGGCCTCGGGAGCGGGTGCGTCCGCCTTGCGGATCTGCACGAGACCGTCGGCCATGCTGAGGAGCTTGGTTCGGAAATCGCCGGTCTCGGCCGCGCTCTTGGCCCGCTGCGCCTGCCGCTTGGCCGCGATCCGCTCGGCGATCGGCCGGAACGTGTCGGCAAGATCCCCCGCCGAGGGAGCACCGCCGTCGGCGAAGGGCGCCAGGGCCTTGGCCTGCGCGTCGGTCCCCGGATCGAGCTTGCGCAGGGTCGCGAGCGGCTCGGCGTAGCTCGTCCCGGATTCCAGGGCGGCCGCCACGCGGTCGGCGACGACGACCCGGAGCGCCGCCTGGACGGTGCTGGCCTCGGCGCGCTGCGCGACGCTCTTGTCCAGGGCGGCGATCTGGTCGGCCTGCTCCTGCAGCCGCCGGTCGACCGCCTTCGCGGCCTCCGCGGCCTGGGCCTGTCCGGCCTCGGCGGCGGTGCGGCTCGCCTGGGTCGCCGCCTGGACCGCCTCGGTCGCGGCCTTCACCCGCGCGTCGACGGCCTGCTGCAGCGCGTCGAGGCGCTGCCCCAGGGCCGCGTCGGCCTCGGCGTTCGCCTTGGTCTTCTGCTCCACCTCGCTCTGCAGCGCCGCGACCTTCCGGGCGGCCTCCTCGGCCGCGCCCTTGTTGGCGCCGCCATCCTCCACCGCCTTCAGGCGGGTCTCGAGGTCGGCGATCTGCTTCGCGTTGTCCTGGACCACGCCGAGCTTCGAATCGGCCGGCTGGTCGCGACCGGGCTCCTGACCCGGCTCCTCCTGCAGGGCCGCGACGCGCTGGTCGAGGCTGTCGAGGCGGGCGACGAGATCCGGCGGCACGGCGGGGGCCTGACCGGCCGCTTGCCCGTCGGCGGTGGACGTGGGCACCGCACCGGACTTGTCCAGGGCCTGCTTGGCGCTCGCCTCGGCGGCGGCGACGCGCTTGTCGAGCGCCGTCACGGCGTCGCGCGGGGCCAGCCCGTCGAGACGCTTGTCGAGGGACGCGAGCTGGCTGGAGAGCCTCTGGTCCAGGGCGCTCAGGCGCGGGTCGGGACCGATCCCGGCCTTCTCGGCGCCGAACAGCAGGCCGGCGCCGATTACGCCGCCGAGCAGCCCCGCGGCCGCGAGCGAGCCGAACCCGGCCCGGGCCCGGCCGGTGGGCGCGGCGGCGCTCCTGCCGGGATCGACGGCGGCCACCGCGGGGATCGGGCCCTTCGGCGGCTCCTTGCCGTCCCTGGAGGCGTCCTTGGAAGTATCCCTGGAAGCGTCCTTGGAAGCGTCCTTGCCCGGCTCCTTGCCGGCGGCCGGCGGATCCGGGATGCGCTTGGCCTTCAGGTCGATGATCGGGCCGGCCGTCACCGCGCTGGCCGCCGCCGGGCCCGCGGCGCCGGGTGCGGGTCCGCCCGGACGGGGACCGCCCTGCGTTCCGGCTCCGGGCTGCGCGGCCTTCGGATCGATCTTCGCGCCGGACGTCCCGGACGCGGCGGTGGAGGCCGTCGACGACGAGGCGGACGCTCCGGTCCTGCCGTCGGAGGCCGACGACGCGGCGCCCGCCGTCACGGGATCGGGCTTCGCACCGGCCGACTGGGCGGCCGGGCCGGTCGACGGCTTCAGGCCGTCGGTCCCGGAGACCGGCTTGCCGGCGTCGGCCTTCGGATCGGTCGTGCCGGGCTTGGCGGTCACGACCGGGTCGGTCGCCGACCTGGGCGGCGTTCCGGACGCGGATCCCTGCGGCCCCCGCACGCCGCCGGCGGCGGTGGAAGAGGTGGAGGCCGACATCGAGGCCGACGTGGAAGCGGACGTCGAGGCCGACGTGGAGGCTGTGGACGCCGACGTCGCGGCCGGTCGGGACGCGCCACCGGGCGGGCTGGACTGCCCGGGCTTGCCGGGCGCGGCGTCCGGCTTCCGGCCGCCGGGGCCGGGCTTGTCGGCGTCGCTGGGTGGTGGCGTCACGGGCAAGTCCTCCAACTCTTCGGCGTCGCCGCGCCCCCCTAGCACCGCGGCGGCGCCGGGCGCGAGGGCGAGATACGGCGGCCCGGCCTCCCTGTCACCGCGCGGTTAGCCCGGTCGCCCTGTCAGGGCGCCGAGCAGGTCCGCTTCGCGCGGGCGTGCCGCGACGAAATGGACCGGAACACCGGCCGCTTCCAGGGGTGCCGCAACATCCGGCGATAGGCAGTAATGCCTCAGCCGGCGGAAAGCTCCGCCGTGCTCCGATCCATCCGCGAGGGCAAGGGCGACGGCGGCGCTGCGCCGGGAATAGTGAAGGGCCGCCTCGAGGCGGTTCCCGGCGAGTTCGCGGCCGACCGCCGGCGGCAGGCGGTCCAGCGGTTCGGCCCGGTACGCCACGAAGGCCGTGACCCGGAATCCGGCGGCCGTGAGCGTCGCCGCCGGTTCCGGCTTGCGCTCGGCTCCCGTCGCGTGGAGGAGCGGCTGGCTGGGCGGCAGCGTCGCCGCCACCAAGCCGGCGAGGCCCGCGGCGTCGCCGGGGCCCTCCCGGACGGGGCCGAGACCGGCCGCGCGGGCCAGGGCGGCCGTCCGAGCGCCGACGGCGAAGACCGGGAGGCCGCGCAGGGCCGGCGCGTCGCGGATCGCCGGAACCGCGTTGGCGCTGGTCAGCAGCAGCGCGGCGAAGGGTCCCATGGGCGGGGCCGCCGCGGTCGGCCGCACGGCCAGGACGGGCGCCACGAGCGGCGCGTGGCCGAGTTCGGCCAGGGCCGTCCCGGTCCGCGTCGCTCCCGGCTCGGGCCGCGCCACCCAGATCCGCAAGGGCTAGGTCTCCAGCGTCAGGCGGACGCCGTGGCGCGCCGCGGCGCCCGGGGCGAGCAGGCGCTGCGAATCGCGCGCGGCGAGGTCGCCCGCGAAGTCCGACCAGTCGGCGTAGCCGGTCCAGCACTCAAGCGACAGGAAGGGTGCGGTCGGCTTGGTCCAGACCGCCAGGTGGGGGAAATCCGCCATCTCCATGCGGATCGATCGTCCGGGGCCGGTGAAGCGCATCCAGCGGCTGCGGGCGTTCCGGAACACGAAGGCCTCGGTGAAGAGCGCCGGATCGAGGGTCAGCGTGTCTCCGGCGAGGGGGATCGGCTGCTCGTCGCGCAGCAGCAGGCCGCCCGGGCCGACCTGGGGGGCGAGGGGCCGCTCCGCCTCCTCGAAGGCGACCGCGTAGCCGCCGTCGCGGGCGCGGGTGCCGCCCGCGAAGGGCCACGGGAAGGCCGGGTGGAAGCCGAGGGCGTAGGGCAGGGGGACGGCGCCGGGATTGGCGACGGTCACGTCGAGGTCGAGCCCTGCCGGGCGAACCCGCGCGGCGATGTCGAGCCGGAACGCGAACGGGTAGTGCGCCCGCGTCTCGGGCCCGTCGGTCAGGCGCAGGGTCACCGCGTCGGCGCTCCGATCGACCACCGCGAAGGGCAGGTCCCGGGCGAAGCCGTGCTGGGCCATCGGGTAGCGCTCGGACCCGACCGTCACGTGCCCGCCCGCCGAGGCGCCGACCACCGGGAAGAGCCAGGGCGCGTGGCGGTTCCAGTGCTCGGGATCGCCGCTCCAGAGATACTCGGTCCCGCCGACCCGCCACGAGACCGGCTCGGCCCCGTCAGTCGCGAGCGTCGCGGTGGTGCCGTCCGGTGCGGTCAGCTCGATGCGCGTGGTCACGGTGCTCTCCCGGTCTGCCTCGGTGAGCCGAGGTAACGGAGGCGGGGCCGGACGCAAGGCCCCGGCGCGCGGTTGCTCAGGCCGCCGTTCCGAGCCCCGGCAGGACCGTCTCGGGCGGCCCGGAAGCGACGATCCGGCCGGCCTCCAGGACGTGGACCGCGTCGGCGCCCTCCAGGGTCGAGAGGCGGTGGGCGATCAGGATCAGCGTCCGCCGGCCCGAGAGGGCGCGCAGCGCCCGCATCACGGCCGCCTGCGTCTCGTCGTCGAGGGCCGAGGTCGCTTCGTCGAAGACGATGACGTCCGGGTCGTGGTAGAGGGCCCGGGCGATGCCGACGCGCTGGCGCTGGCCTCCGGACAGCCGCGCCCCGCGCTCGCCGACCCGCTCGGCGTAGCCGTGCGGCAGGGCGGCGACGAAGTCGTGGGCGCCGGCGAGCCGCGCCGCCCGCTCGACGGCGGCGAGGTCCGGCGCGTCGAGGCCGAGCGCGATGTTCTCCGCCACCGTGCCGTCCACCAGGAACACCTCCTGCGGGACGTAGCCGATCCGGTTCTGCCAGGCGGGCAGGGTGTCGGCATCGAGGGCCCGGCCGTCCACGGTGATCCGCCCGGCGGTCGGGCCCAGCACGCCGAGGATCAGGCCCGCCAGCGTCGACTTGCCCGAGCCGGTGCGCCCGGCGAGGCCGACCGTGGCGTTGACCGGGATCGTCAGGTCGATTCCGGCGAGGGCCGGACGGCCGGCGCCGTAATCGAAGCCGAGGCCCTCGAGCCGGATCGCCCGCGCGAAGGGCAGCCGCTCCGCGGTGCGGGGCCGGGGCTCGCGCTCGTCGGCGAGCTCGTCGACGATCACCCGCACCGCCGGCAGGGTGAAGCGCATCAGCGCCACCGAGGTGAAGATGTTCTGGAAGGCCGGCAGCATGCGGTAGCCCGCGAAGGCGAACAGGCCGAGCAGCGGCAGGATGCCGGCGACGTCGAGCCCCTGGGCGAGCGCGAACAGCACCACCACGATCACCCCGCCGAAGGCCAGGGCCTCGATGACGAAGCGCGGCATCTGGCCGGTGAGCTGGCTCGCCGCGGTGGCGAGGGCGTAGGCCCGGGCCGGGGCGTCGAACCGCGACGCGAACGCCTCCGCGCGCCCGTAGAGCTTCAGCTCGGTGAGCGCCCCGAAGGTCTCCTGCACGATCCGGAAGCGGGCCTCGTTGTCGGCGACGGTGCGGCCGCCCAGCCGGGCCAGCCGGGCGCGCATCACCAGGTAGATCCCGACATAGAGGCCGCCGAAGCCGCCCCCCAGGATCAGCGCGAGCTGCGGCGCGTAGGCCAGCAGGAACGCGATCACCGCGAGCGCCGAGCTCGCCCGCGAGGCGAGCACCGTGGCGGGGGTCAGCGCGCCGATCACCAGCCGGTCGGTCTCGGACAGCACGTTCTTGGCGAGCTCGGCGCTGTTGGCCTTCGCGAAGAACAGCCGCTCCCGGTCGAGGTACCGGAACAGCAGCCGCCGGCTGAGGCTGTAGCCGGCCAGGTGCGTGAACCGGAGCTGCGCGTAGGTCAGCCCGGCATTCACCAGCGCGGTGACGAGGATCGCCGCGAGCGCGGCCCCGCCGGTCACCAGCAGGAAGCCGCGCTCGTCGGTCAGGCCGAGGGCGCTCCGGGCCTGGGCCAGATAGGGGATCCGGGTCGCCGCCGACGGGTCCCCGACCAGCGTCAGGAACGGGATCACCGAGGCGACGCCCACCACCTCGAGCAGCGCCGCCGCCGCGAGGCCGAGGGCGATCAGGGCGAGCCGGCGCCGGTCGGCCGACCGCATGGCGCGGACGAGGTCGATCAGCGCGCGCATGGCATCGCGGGGTCTGGCGGGACGGCTCGCATGGTCGGGCCGGGCTTAAGCGCGCCGTCCCGGCCTGTCCACGCCGGGCTCAGTCGAGCTTCTTCAGGGAGCCCAGGTCGACCTCGCCGTCCTGGCCGGTGAAGGTCAGGGTCTTGGCCGCCCCGTCCGCCTGCGCGACGCCGCCGATCCGGTGGTCGCCGCTGTCGTAGGTCGAGACCTGCCCGTCGCGGTCGACGAGGAGGCGGCGCTTGTCCGGGAAGAACGCGTACCTCATCCCGTTCTGCGCGCCGCTGGTCGCGGGCTCGCCGAGATCCTTCGGCCACCAGGGCTCCGCGCCCTTCATCGGTTTCATCGGCTCCATGGGCTTCATGGGTTCCATCGGCTTCATCGGCTTCATCGGCTCCACGGCGCGCACCTCCTGTCCGGCGAGAGACAGGAGGACGCGGCAGGCGCGGAAGGGTTGCACGCGGGCCCGCCCGCCCGGGCCCGGCTCAGAGCGGCGGCAGCCCCGGCGCCGGGCGCTCCCGCACCTGGCCGTCGAAGCCGACATGGAGCTGGTGCTCGCGGCCGTCCCGGTCCTTCGCGGCCACCTCGAAATGGCGCGGCCCGCGGCCCGTGACCCGCACGTCGCCGTAGCCCGCCGCCTGGAGCGAGGCGGTCAGGGCGGCCATGTCGGGCTTCGGCCCGAGACCGAGCCGGTCCTTGGCCCAGTCCAGGCTGCCGGTCGGAGGGCCGCCGGCCGGCCCGAGCAGCAGCGTGCGCCCGTCCCCGTGGGTCAGGACCCGGGCGCGCAGGAAGCCGGTCTCGAAGCGACCCTGCACCGTCACGGTCTCGCCCTTGGCGACGAGGCCGCCGCCCTCGCCCTCGCGGCCCGTCTCCACGAGGGCCCGCCCGGTCCCGTCCTGCACCACGAACTTGTTGCCGAAGATCTCCGCGACCTCACCCTTGATAGCGGTCGCGCCGGAGGGGACCAGGGCCTGGATCGCCACCGGCGCGACCGGCGTCGGCTGGAACGGCGTTCCCTGCGCCAGGGACAGGCCGACGGCGCCCAGGGCCAGCGGCAGCGCCACCGCGCCCACCACCCAGGTCC
The DNA here is from genome assembly GCF_053345595.1 of Methylobacterium sp. D54C. Lineage (NCBI taxonomy): Bacteria > Pseudomonadati > Pseudomonadota > Alphaproteobacteria > Hyphomicrobiales > Methylobacteriaceae > Methylobacterium > Methylobacterium sp. D54C. The sequence goes on along the minus strand of NZ_JBKFAK010000005.1, from coordinate 146,829 downwards.
GCCGCGGCACCGCCCGCGACGCCGGCTTGGCGGCCTCGGTCTCGCGGACTTCCCGCGCGGTCCCGTCGATGGTCTTGTCGTCGCTCATGATCTCATCCTCTGAAGGGTCCGGATCGGCTCGATCCGATGCCCCTTCCTAGGGAGGCGCCGGCAATCCGGTCTGAACCGCGCGGTTCAGGCCCGGTTAAACGCGCCGCCCTAGAGCGCTCCGTGTGGAACCCGTGCGGGTTCAGAGGCTTGGCAGCGGGCGTTGATGCGGGCCGACAGGTCGGCGCCCGCGCGGCCGTCCCGGGAGCCGACGTGAGACCACGGCCCTAAGTGCCGGCGGCAGCGGGCGAAACCGGCCGGCCGCCGCGGTCCAGACGGGGAGGTGAGACCGGTGAAGATCCTGCTGGTGGAGGACGACGCCGCCCTCGCGGCGGAGGTCGCCAAGGTCCTGCGCGCCGAGAACTTCGTGCTCGACCACGCCGCCACCGGCGAGGACGCCCAGCATCTCGGCGAGACCGAGGGCTACGACGCCGTCGTGCTCGATCTCGGCCTGCCGAAGGGCGACGGCGTCTCGGTGCTGCGGGCCTGGCGCGGGGCCGGCCGGACCCTGCCGGTGCTGGTGCTCACCGCCCGGGACGGCTGGAGCGACAAGGTCGCGGCCTTCAAGGCGGGGGCGGACGACTACCTCGTGAAGCCGGTGCGCGTCGAGGAGCTGGTGATCCGCCTGCGCGCCCTCGTGCGCCGGTCCCAGGGCGGGGGCGCGAGCCGGATCACCTGCGGTCCCCTCAGCTTCGATCCGGGTCTCGGCGCCTTCGAGCACGAGGGCCTGCCGCTCAAGCTCACCGGCCTGGAATGGCGGGTCCTGTCCTGCCTGATGCTGAACCGCGAGACCGTGGTGCCGCGCCTGCACCTGATCGAGCGGGTCTACGAGGGTGACGCCGACGTCGATTCGAACTCCGTCGAGGTGATCATCACGCGCCTGCGCCGGAAGATCGCGCCGGCGCGGATCGAGAGCGTGCGCGGCCACGGCTACCGCCTGCACGCGGAGCCCGCCTGATGGCGGCGACGGCGCGGCGCCGCTCGCTCCGCACACGGCTGCTCGCGGCGGCCCTGGTGATGGTGCTGGCGGCCCTGGTTGTGGCGGGCCTCGCCATCGGGGTGATCCTGCACCGCTTCGTGCGCGGGCAGCTCGACGGCCGGCTCGACGCGCAGATCGTCGCCCTGCGGGCCGGGCTCGAGGCCGGGATCCTCCCGCAGGGTCTCGACGCGCCGCCCTTCGACCGGCCCGGCCCCGGCTGGGCCTGGGAGGTACGCCGCGGCGCCGAGACGATCCGATCCGGCTCTCTGCGGGGCGGGGACATCCGCCTGTCCGATCCCGGACCGGACGACGATCCGGGCCGGCCGCACCCGGCCTCGGGCACGGGGCCGCGCGGCGAGCCCCTCGTCGCCCGCGTGCTGGCCGTGCCCGGGCCCGAGCCGGCAACGATCGTGGTGGCGGCGCCGGAGGGGGAGCTGCGCGGGCCGCTGCGCGAGGCGCTGACGAGCCTCGCCCTGGCGCTCGGCATCCTCGGCCTGTGCCTGCTCGCGGGCCTGGCCTTCCAGGTGCGCCTGGGCCTCGCGCCGCTGACGCGCCTGCGCGCGGACCTCGCGTCGGTCCGGGCAGGGCGGCGCGAGCGCGTGCCGGCGGACCAGCCGGCCGAGATCGCGCCGATGGTGGCGGAACTCAACGCGCTCCTCGACCAGAACGCGCAGAACCTGGAACGCGCCCGCGGCCACGTCGCCAACCTCGCCCACGCCCTCAAGACGCCGCTCGCCACCCTGTCGATGGCCCTCGCGGAGCCGGCCCGCGACCCGGACGGCGCCCTGCGCCGGCAGGTGGACGACATGGACCGGCGGGTGCGCCATCACCTCCGGCGCGCCCGGGCCGCGGCCCTGGCGGGCTCGGCCCGGGGCCGCACGGCCCTGGCGCCCCGGCTGTCGGACCTGCGCGCGGCGCTGACGCGGATCCACGCCGAGAAGGGCGCGGCGATCGACCTCGACGTCCCGGAGACCCTGTCGGTCTCCTGCGAGGGCCAGGATCTCGACGAGATGCTCGGCAACCTCGTGGACAATGCCTGCCGCTGGTGCCGCGGCCGCGTGCGGGTCTCGGCGGCGGCGCGCGACGGCGCGGTGGCCGTAGTCGTGGAGGATGACGGACCCGGCCTCGACCCGGCGGCGGCCTCCGCCGTCATGGCCCGGGGCCTGCGCCTCGACGAGGGCGTGCCGGGCCACGGCTTCGGGCTGCCGATCACCCTGGAGCTCGCCGAGCTGTACGGCGGCGGCCTGAGCCTCGGGCGGTCGGATCTCGGCGGCCTGCGGGCGGAGCTGCGGCTGCCGGCCTGACCAAGCCCCTCAGCCCAGCGCCTCCCGGAGGATCGGCCGGATCCGCGGATCGGCGCAGTGGGCCACGTTGAAGCGCATGTAGCCGTTCCACGCATCCGACAGGCTGAACGAGGTCCCGGGCGCCAGCACCATGCCGCGGGCCAGCGCCCGGCGGGCGACGTCGGCCCCGTCGCGCCCGTCGGGCAGCCGCATCCACAGGAAGAAGCCGCCCCGGGGCTGCGCCCAGGTCTCGAGGCCGCAGGCGCGCAGCTCCGCGGAGGCCTGCACCATCGCGCCGGCGAGCCGGCGGCGGGTCTCGGCGAGGTGCCGCCGGTAGGCGCCCTCGGTGATCAGCGCGTGCACCAGTGCGGCCGTGATGTGGCCGTTGCCGAGGCTGAGGGCGAGCTTGAGATCGACCAGCGGCTCGACCCAGTCGGCCCGGAGCGCGATCCAGCCGCAGCGCGCGGCCGCCGACAGGGTCTTGGAGAAGCTGCCGATCTGGATCACCCGCTCCAGCCCGTCGAAGCCGGCGAGCCGCGGGGCGGCCTCGGGCTCGAGGTCGCCGAAGATCTCGTCCTCGACGATGAGCGTGTCGTGCGCCTCGCACAGCTTGAGGAGCCGGTGCGCAACGGTCGGCGCGAGGCTCGCCCCGGTCGGGTTCTGGAGGGCGGCGTTGGTCAGGTAGAAGCGCGGCCGGTGCTGCTCCAGCAGGGTCGCGAGCGCCTGCAGGTCCGGCCCCTCCGGCGTGATCGGCACGCCGACCACCGCCACGCGCTGCGCGCGCAGCAGCGCCAGGAAGTTGAAGTAGCAGGGATCGTCGACCAGCACGGTGTCGCCGGGCTGGAGCAGGAACCGGCAGACGAGGTCCAGCGCCTGCGTGGCCGATTCGACCAGCACGATCTGGTCGGGCTCGGCGCCGACGCCCTTCTCGCCGACCTTGCGGGCGATCTGGTGGCGCAGGGGCTCGTAGCCCAGGGGCCGGTCATAGTTGGTCATCTCGGCGAGGTCGGCCCGGGCCACCCGGCGCAGGCCCCGGCGGATCGCCTCGTGGGGCATCCAGGAATCGGGCAGCCAGCCGGCCCCGGGCTTCAGCTGGTCGGAGCCGGCCTGCTGCGCCTGACGGGTGATCCAGAGCGGGTCGACGATCCGGTCGAGCCGCGGCCCCATCGCCTGGAGCGAGAGCGGCCGGGTCTTGCCGGCGACGTAGAAGCCCGAGCCCGGCCGCGGCACCACGGCGCCCTCGGCGGCGAGGCGCTCGTAGGCCTCCACGACGGTGGATTTCGAGACGCCCATCGTCTCCGCGAAGGCCCGGACCGAGGGGATCCGCACGCCCGGGACCAGCCGCCGCGCCGCGATCCGCTCGCGGATCTCGCCGACCACGGCCTCGACGCGCGTCCCTGGGCTTCTGACTGCGACCGCCATCCGTACTGCTCTTTCGTCCGGACAATTCTTCTGAACCGTACCGAAGTGTTCCTGTCGCCGCCAGCCCCCGCCCGCCAGGATCGCGACGCCCCGGAACGATGGAGGAGGGGATCCATGACTCAGTGCCTGACAGAGACCGCCGCCCTGGAAACCCGGATCAGATCCCGGATCGGATCCCGGATCAGATCGCGCGGCGGATGGCTCGCCCGGATGGCCGGGCCCGTGCTGACGGTCGCCGCCGAGGTGCGCGCGGGCCTGTCGCGGGCGGCGATGAACCGTCGCGTGCTCCAGCGCCTGTCGACCCTGTCGGACCGGGAACTGAAGGATATCGGCCTGACGCGGCAGGACGTGGCCGATGCCTGCGTGCCCGGCACGGGCGACGCGATCCACCTGCTGGTCGGCCGGCGCGACGAGCGACGCCACGCTCGGGCGGCCGTGCGGCCTTGGTGATGCGGTGGTGACGCGGCGGCGTGCGGCGTAGGGTGCGCGCATGACGCTGCGCGACGGGCTCGCCGCAATCCTGGTGGTCACGATCCTCGGGCTGGCCTTCGTGGCCATCAAGGTCGGCCTGGAGACGGTGCCGCCGCTGATGCTGTGCGCCCTGCGCTTCGGCTTCGCGGCGCTGCCGGCGGCGCTGGTGATCCGGCCGCCCCGGGCCCCCGTCGCCCTGGTGGCGGGGTTCGGCCTCGCCCTCGGGGTCGGCCAGTTCGGGCTGCTCATGACGGCGATCCGCCTCGGCATGCCGGCCGGGCTGTCGTCGCTCCTGATCCAGGTCCAGGTCCCGTTCACCGTGGCGCTCGCCTGGGCGCTGCAGGGGGAGCGCCCGCGCCGACGACAGATCCTGGGCGGCAGCATTGCGCTCCTCGGCGTCGCCGCGGTGGCGCTCGGGCGGGGCGGAGGCGCCCCGCTCGGCCCGCTGATCCTCGTCGTCGGCGCGGCCCTGTCCTGGGCCAGCGCGAACGTCGTCGCGAAGCGGATCGGCCGGGTCGACCGCTTGGCGCTGATGGTCTGGAGCAGCCTCGCCACCACGCCGCCCCTGCTCATCCTGTCGCTGATCGTCGAGGGGCCCGGGGCGCTCACGGCGCTGGCGCATCCGAGCTGGGGGGCGATCGGATCGGTCGCGTTCCAGGCCTACCCGACGACGCTCCTCGCCTTCGGCCTCTGGAACGGGCTCCTGACCCGCTACCCGGCGGCTGCCGTGACCCCCTTCGCCCTGCTGGTGCCGGTGGCCGGCATCCTGAGCACGCATCTCGTCCTGGGCGAACCGCTGAGCGCCGACATCCTGGCCGGGGGAGGCCTGATCCTGACGGGAATCGCCCTCAGCCTGCGCGGGACGCGGCCGGGCGCGGTCGCTCCACCGGGTCCTTCTCCCGAATCGTCGAAGGTGGCCTGACCGCACGGTCGAGCCATCACCCGTCCCGCTCGGGCAGGCGCGACTGCGCGTCGGCACGATGCACCGCGAGACGAAGTCTGATGGTGATATCGGGGGGGACGTGGCGCGGGCGACGGGGCTCGAACCCGCGACCTCCGGCGTGACAGGCCGGCACTCTAACCAACTGAGCTACGCCCGCACGGCGTGGTCGCTTCGAAGGGGCGTTTCGCCCGGCGACGGGGCGGGGTTTATGGGGCGCCCGGTGCCCTGTCAAGCGCGTCCCGCACGGATTCGCATCCGCCTCGATCCGCGACCGCCGCCGCAGGCATACCAGCCCCCCGACTCGGACCTGCGCGCTTCCGTCGTGTTGCGCCGGCGCCGCGCAAGCCCATCTCGGACATGACCGACAGGACGACCGACAGGATGGCTGACAGCGCGCTTTGTGCGACGCGACAAGCCATTGTCACGAGCCGGCGGCTCGACTAAGCCTCCGGCCGCGCGCATCCTGGCATAAGAACAATTCCACGGGCGGATCCGGGTCGGCGTCGCACCGCGGTTTCACTCGTCTCGCGAGGCCCTGGCATGACCGGATTGTTGGCGGATTACCTGCCGCTCATCGTGTTCATCGGCGTGGCGCTGTTCATCGCCACGGCGCTCCTGGTCGTGCCGTTCCTGGTGGCCTTCAAGAGCCCCGATCCGGAGAAGCTCTCGGCCTACGAGTGCGGCTTCAACGCGTTCGACGACGCCCGCATGAAGTTCGACGTGCGCTTCTACCTCGTCGCCATCCTGTTCATCATCTTCGACCTCGAGGTCGCGTTCCTCTTCCCCTGGGCGATCACCTTCGGGGATCTGGGCTGGTTCGGCTTCTGGTCGATGATCGTCTTCCTGGGCGTGCTGACCGTCGGTTTCGTCTACGAGTGGCGCAAGGGCGCCCTCGAATGGGATTGATCTCCCGCCGCTCGCCGCCCGCACAGAATTCTTGAGTCGCCGATGGCCCTGATCACCGACACCAACCGCGCCCCCGCGATCGCGCCCCAGCCGAAGGGGATCATCGATCCCAACACCGGCCGCCCGATCGGCGCGGACGACCCGACCTTCCTGTCGATCAGCGACGAGCTCGCCGACCGGGGCTTCCTGCTCACCACCACGGACGAGCTGATCAACTGGGCCCGCACGGGCTCGCTGATGTGGATGACCTTCGGTCTCGCCTGCTGCGCGGTCGAGATGATGCAGATGTCGATGCCGCGCTACGATTGCGAGCGATTCGGCTTCGCACCCCGCGGCTCGCCGCGCCAGTCCGACGTGATGATCGTCGCCGGCACGCTCACCAACAAGATGGCCCCGGCTTTGCGCAAGGTCTACGACCAGATGCCGGAGCCGCGCTACGTCATCTCCATGGGCTCCTGCGCCAACGGCGGCGGCTACTACCACTACTCCTACTCGGTGGTGCGCGGCTGCGACCGGGTGGTGCCGGTGGACATCTACGTGCCCGGCTGCCCGCCCACCGCCGAGGCGCTGCTCTACGGCGTGCTGCTGCTGCAGAAGAAGATCCGCCGGACCGGCACGATCGAGCGCTGAGGAGCGGCCATGACGAACGGCATCTCGATCCTGCCCCACACCCAGCCGGCCTACGGCGACGACGCCGTCTCGGCCCTGGCCGAGCGCGTCCTCGGCGCCCTCGGCCCGGCGGTCGTGTCCCACACCGTCGCGTTCGGCGAGCTGACGCTGGTGGTCCAGGCCTCCGACATCGTCTACGCGCTGACCTACCTGCGCGACGATCCGGCCTGCGCGTTCCGCAACTTCATCGACATATGCGGCGTGGACTACCCGCAGCGCGAGAAGCGCTTCGACGTGGTCTACCACCTGCTCTCCCTGCGCCATAACCTGCGCATCCGGGTGAAGGTGCAGACCGACGAGGTGACGCCGGTCCCCTCCGTGATCGAGGTCTTCCCGGCGGCCAACTGGTACGAGCGCGAGACCTACGACCTCTACGGGATCCTGTTCTCGGGCCATCCCGACCTGCGCCGCCTGCTCACCGATTACGGCTTCGAGGGGCACCCCCTGCGCAAGGACTTCCCGCTCACCGGCTTCGTCGAGGTCCGCTACGACCAGGACCAGGCCCGGGTCGTCTACGAGCCGGTGCAGCTGACGCAGGAATTCCGGAACTTCGACTTCTTGTCCCCGTGGGAAGGCACCGACTACGTGCTCCCCGGCGACGAGAAGACGTCGGCTTGAGCCGCGGAGAGCGTCCGTGACCGAACACAACATCCGCAACTTCGCGATCAACTTCGGCCCGCAGCACCCGGCGGCGCACGGCGTGCTGCGCCTCGTGCTGGAACTCGACGGCGAGGTGGTCGAGCGGGTCGACCCGCATATCGGGCTGCTCCACCGCGGCACCGAGAAGCTGATCGAGTACAAGACCTACCTGCAGGCGACGCCCTATTTCGACCGGCTCGACTACGTGTCGCCGATGAACCAGGAGCACGCCTTCTGCCTGGCGATCGAGAAGCTCGCCGGGATCGAGGTGCCGCGCCGCGCGCAGCTGATCCGTGTGCTGTTCTGCGAGATCGGCCGCCTGCTGTCGCACCTGCTCAACGTCACCACGCAGGCGATGGACGTCGGCGCCCTCACGCCCCCGCTCTGGGGCTTCGAGGAGCGCGAGAAGCTGATGATCTTCTACGAGCGGGCCTCCGGCGCCCGGCTCCACGCCAACTACTTCCGGCCCGGCGGCGTCCACCAGGACCTGCCGCCGAAGCTCATCGACGACATCGACGCGTTCTGCGACCCGTTCCTGCAGGTCGTCCAGGACCTCGACGACCTCGTCATGGCCAACCGCATCTTCAAGCAGCGCAACGTCGATATCGGCATCGTGTCGGTCGACGAGGCGATGGAGTGGGGCTTCTCGGGCGTGATGGTGCGCGGCTCCGGCATCCCGTGGGACCTGCGCAAGGCGCAGCCCTACGAGTGCTACGAGGAGATGGAGTTCGACATCCCCGTCGGGAAGAACGGCGACACCTACGATCGCCAGGTGATCCGCATGGAGGAGATGCGCGAATCCGTGCGCATCATGAAGCAGTGCGTCGCCAAGCTGCGCGAGCCCGCCGGCCAGGGGCCGATCGCCTCCGTCGACGGCAAGTTCGCGCCGCCGCCGCGCCGGGAGATGAAGCGCTCGATGGAGGCGCTCATCCACCACTTCAAGCTCTACACCGAGGGCTTCCACGTGCCCGAGGGTGAGGTCTACGCCGCGGTCGAGGCGCCGAAGGGCGAGTTCGGCGTGTACCTGGTGTCCGACGGGACCAACAAGCCGTATCGCTGCAAGATCCGCGCGCCGGGCTTCGCGCACCTGCAGGCGATGGACTGGATGTGCCGCGGGCACCTCTTAGCCGACGTGTCCTGCGTGCTCGGCACGCTCGACATCGTGTTCGGCGAAGTGGATCGGTAAGACAAAAGCGATGGCAAACCGCAGACTCGCCCCGGCCTCGGAGCAGCCCGAGAGCTTCGCGTTCTCCCCCGAGAATGCCGAGTGGGCCAAGACCCAGATCGCCAAGTACCCGGAAGGCCGCCAGGCCTCGGCGGTGATCTCGCTCCTGTGGCGGGCGCAGGAGCAGAACGGCGGCTGGCTGCCGCGGGCGGCCATCGAGGCGGTGGCGGCCGAGCTCGGCATGCCGAACATCCGCGTGCTGGAGGTCGCGACCTTCTACACGATGTTCGCCCTCGAGCCCGTGGGCCGCTTCTGGATCCAGGTCTGCGGCACGGTCCCGTGCGATTCCTGCGGCGCGCGGGGCCTCAAGGAGATGCTCCAGGCCCGTCTGGGCCCGGCCGGCCACGTCTCGGCCGACGGCAATTTCTCGTGGCTCGAGGTCGAGTGCCTCGGCGCCTGCTGCAACGCGCCGATGGTGCAGATCAACCAGGATTACTACGAGGACCTGACGCCCGAGTCCCTCGGCCAGCTGATGGACGACCTCGCCGCCGGCCGGCCCGTGAAGGTCGGCTCCCAGACCGGGCGCGTCTCGTCCGAGCCCCAGGACGCCGTGAACACCCTCACCGACCCGACGCTGTTCGACGGCTCGCGGGTCGGCGCGTGGCGCAAGCGCTTCGAGGAGGCCGGCAAGGCGGAGGAACCGGCCGCCAAGACCGGTGAAGCCGCGTCCAGCACGCAGCAGGCCGCCGAGAACCCGAAGCCGGCCCGGCCCGACGCCGGCCGCCCGGTCGAGCGTCCCGTGAGCGACGCCCCGGCCCAGCGCGCCGCCAACGGCGAGAGCCCGGTGAAGCCCGAGGATCGCGCCGACGCGGCCGAGCGCGGCCGCTCCACCGCCAAGCACGGCGCCGCCCGGCCGGGCGACGCGGACGTGCTCGACACGCCGGCCAAGCGCGTCGCCGAGGGCGAGCCCGCCGCCGGCGAGCAGGGCCACCAGGCGGTGCCGAACCGCGACGCCGTCCCGCAGCAGCCGGAGGCCTCCGGCGCCAGCGAGGGCGAGGTGGCGGCCGAGACCGAGGAGGCGCGCATCGCCGGCGCGCTCGCGGCCCTGCCGAAGGACGCGAGCCCCGAGCAGAAGGCCGACGCCGTGGGCAAGCGACCGCCGGGGCTGGAGGCCGCCCGCGCCGGCAAGCCGGACGAGCTGACGCGCATCAAGGGCATCGGCCCGGGCAACAGCCAGCGCCTGAACGGGCTCGGCATCTACCATTTCGACCAGATCGCCGCCTGGTCCCGCGACGAGATCGCCTGGGTCGGCACCTACCTCGCGTTCCCGGGTCGCATCGACCGGGAGAACTGGGTGGGGCAGGCCAAGGCCCTGTCGGCGCCGGCTCAGTGAGGACCTGACATGCTGTCGGATCAGGATCGCATCTTCACCAACCTCTACGGCCTGCACTCGCCGGGCCTGGAGGCCGCCAAGAAGCGCGGCGCGTGGGACGGGACCAAGTTCCTGCTGGAGCAGGGCCGCGACTGGATCATCGAGGAGATGAAGGCCTCGGGCCTGCGCGGCCGCGGCGGCGCGGGCTTCCCCACCGGCCTCAAATGGTCGTTCATGCCCAAGAAGTCCGACGGGCGCCCGCACTACCTCGTGGTCAACGCCGACGAGTCGGAGCCGGGCACCTGCAAGGACCGGGAGATCATGCGGCACGACCCGCATCTCCTGATCGAGGGCTGCATGCTGGCCTGCTTCGCGATGAACGCGCATGCCTGCTACATCTACATCCGCGGCGAGTACGTCGCCGAGAAGCACGCCCTCCAGAAGGCCGTGGACGAGGCCTACGCGGCCCGCCTCGTCGGCCAGTCGAACGTCCACGACTACCCGTTCGACATCTACGTCCACCACGGCGCCGGCGCCTATATCTGCGGCGAGGAGACGGCGCTCATCGAGAGCCTCGAGGGCAAGAAGGGCATGCCGCGGCTGAAGCCGCCGTTCCCGGCCAATATGGGCCTCTACGGCTGCCCCACGACCGTGAACAACGTCGAGTCGATCGCGGTCGCCGGCACGATCCTGCGCCGGGGCGGCGCATGGTTCGCCGGCCTCGGCGGCAAGAACAACACCGGCACCAAGCTCTTCTGCGTCTCCGGGCACGTCAACAAGCCGTGCAACGTCGAGGAGGAGCTCGGCATCACCTTCCGCGAGCTCATCGACCGCCATTGCGGCGGGATGCGCGGCGGCTGGGACAACCTGCTGTGCTCGATCCCGGGCGGCTCCTCGGTGCCGCTGGTGCCGGCCGAGCAGATCGTCGACGCCAAGATGGACTTCGATACCCTGCGCAACCTGGGCTCCGGCCTCGGCACCGCGGCGGTGATCGTGCTCGACAAGTCCACCGACATCGTCGCGGCGATCACCCGGATCTCGTACTTCTACAAGCACGAATCCTGCGGCCAGTGCACGCCCTGCCGCGAGGGCACCGGCTGGATGTGGCGCGTCATGCAGCGCATGACCGAGGGTCGCGCGCACAAGCGCGAGATCGACATGCTGTTCGAGGTCACCAAGCAGATCGAGGGGCACACGATCTGCGCGCTGGGCGACGCGGCGGCCTGGCCGATCCAGGGCCTGATCCGGCACTTCCGCCCCGAGATCGAGAAGCGCATCGACCGCTACACCGCCAACCCGCACAGCGAACCTGTGCCGATGGCCGCCGAGTAAGGGCGCTATGCCGGTGTCCAACCCACAGCCTCATCCTGAGGTGCCTGCGTCAGCGGGCCTCGAAGGAGTCCTCCAGAGGTCGCGAGGCGGGCTGGACATCTCCTTCGAGGCTCGGCTGCGCCTCGCACCTCAGGATGAGGGCGTGGGTGGGATCCGGCCTCGCGCGTTTGGGCCAGTTTACGAGACGATCCGATGACAAAAATCCTCGTCGACGGCACCGAGGTCGACGTCCCCGCCGATTACACGCTGCTCCAGGCCTGCGAGGCCGCGGGGGCCGAGATCCCGCGCTTCTGCTTCCACGAGCGCCTGTCGATCGCCGGCAATTGCCGCATGTGCCTCGTCGAGCTGAAGGGTGCGCCGAAGCCCGTGGCCTCTTGCGCCTACGCGGTCAAGGACTGCCGCCCGGGCCCGAACGGCGAGCCGCCGGAGGTGCTGACGCGCTCGCAGGGCACCAAGAAGGCCCGCGAGGGGGTGATGGAGTTCCTCCTTATCAACCACCCGCTCGACTGCCCGATCTGCGACCAGGGCGGCCACTGCGACCTGCAGGATCAGGCCATGGCCTACGGGGTCGATTCGACCCGCTACACGGAGAACAAGCGCGCGGTCGAGGAGAAGCATATCGGTCCGCTGGTGCGGACCGCGATGAACCGCTGCATCCACTGCACCCGCTGCGTGCGCTTCCTCGCCGAGGTGGCGGGCGTGCCCGACCTCGGCGCCATCGGCCGCGGCGAGGACATGGAGATCACCAGCTACCTCGAGCAGTCGATGGCCTCGGAGCTCCAGGGCAACGTCGCCGACCTCTGCCCCGTGGGCGCCCTCGTGCACCGGCCGCAGAGCTACAACGTCCGCCCGTGGGAGCTGAACAATACCGAGTCGGTCGACGTGATGGACGCGGTCGGCTCGTCGATCCGCATCGACACACGCGGCCGCGAGGTCATGCAGATCGAGCCGCGGATCAGCGAGGAGATCAACGAGGAGTGGATCTCCGACAAGACCCGCTACCACATCGACGGGCTGCGGATGCAGCGCCTCGACCGGCCGTACCTGCGCGAGAACGGCCGGCTGCGGCCCGCCTCCTGGGGTGAGGCCTTCCAGGCCATCGCCGCCAAGGTGAAGGGCGCGGATCCGAAGCGCGTCGGCGCGGTCGTCGGCGACCTCGCGGGCGTCGAGGAGATCTTCGCGCTCCGCGAGCTGATCAGGAGCCTCGGCTCGCCGAACCTCGACTGCCGCCAGACCGACGCCGGCCTCGACCCGGCGCTCGGCCGCGCCTCCTACATCTTCAACCCGACCATCCCGGGCATCGAGGCGGCGGACGCGATCCTGATCGTCGGCGCCAACCCGCGCACCGAGGCCTCGCTGCTGAACGTCCGCATCCGCAAGCGCTGGCGCATGGCCCCGCTGGCGGTGGGCGTGATCGGCGAGCCGGTCGACCTGACCTACCCGAGCCACTACATCGGCGCCGGCCCCGACTCGCTCGCGGCGCTCGCCCGCGGCGAGCACAGCTTCCTCGAGATCCTCAAGGAGGCGAAGGCGCCGCTCGTGATCGTCGGCGCCGATGCTGCACCGGGCATCCTGGCCGCTGCCGCCTCCCTCGCGAAGGAGATCGGCGCGGTCTCGGCCGAGGGGAACGGCTTCGGCGTGCTGCACACGGCCGCGGCCCGGGTCGGCGCGCTCGATCTCGGCTTCGTGCCGGGGGAGGGCGGCCTGACCTTCGCGCAGATGCTGGAGCCGGGCGCGCTCGACGTCCTGTTCAACCTCGGCGCCGACGAGCGCGACGTCGCCCCGGGCGCCTTCGTGGTCTACCAGGGCAGCCACGGCGACCGCGGCGCCGCCCGCGCCGACGTGATCCTGCCGGGGGCCGCCTACAGCGAGAAGTCGGCGACCTGGGTGAACACCGAGGGCCGGGTCCAGATGGGCAACCGCGCCGCCTTCCCGCCGGGCGACGCCCGCGAGGACTGGGCGATCCTGCGCGCGCTCTCGGACGTGCTGGGCAAGCGCCTGCCGTTCGACTCGCTGACCGCGCTCCGCCGCGCGCTCTACGCCGCCCACCCGCATCTCGCGGCGGTCGGCGCCGTCGAGCCGGGCAACGTGACCGAGGCGGTCGACCGGCTCGCCGGCCTCGGCGGCACCGCGACCGGCCCGGCCTTCGCGTCGCCCGTGACCGACTTCTACCTCACCAACCCGATCGCCCGCGCCTCGCGGATCCTCGCGGAGTGCTCGCGCCTCGCCCGGGAGCGCGCTGCCGAGGCGCGGCCCCTCGCGGCGGCCGAGTAGGAGCTCAAGACCGATGACGCCGCTCGAAATCCTCGGGACCGTGCTCCTGATCGTGCTGAAGAGCTTCGTGCTGCTCTCGGCACTGCTCGTCTTCATCGCCTACGCGCTGCTCGCCGACCGCAAGATCTGGGCGGCGGTGCAGCTCCGGCGCGGCCCGAACGTGGTCGGGCCGTTCGGCCTGTTCCAGTCCTTCGCCGACCTGATCAAGTTCGTGATCAAGGAGCCGGTGATCCCGGCGGGCGCCAACAAGGCGATCTACCTGCTGGCGCCGCTGGTCTTCGCGATGCTCGCCCTGTCCAGCTGGGCGGTGATCCCGCTCGCGGACGGCTGGGCGATCGCCGACATCAACGTCGGCATCACCTACATCTTCGCGATCTCGTCGCTCGGCGTGTACGGCGTCATCATGGGCGGCTGGGCGTCGAACTCGAAATACGCCTTCCTCGGCGCGCTGCGTTCGGCGGCGCAGATGATCTCCTACGAGGTCTCGCTCGGCTTCGTGATCATCTGCGTGCTGCTCTGCGCCGGCTCGCTCAACCTCTCGCGCATCGTGATGGCGCAGGACACCAGCCTCGGCCTGTTCGGCTGGTACTGGCTGTGGCTGTTCCCGATGTTCGTGGTGTTCTTCGTCTCGGCGCTCGCCGAGACCAACCGCCCCCCCTTCGACCTGCCGGAGGCCGAGTCGGAGCTCGTGGCCGGTTACATGGTCGAGTATTCCTCGACGCCGTACCTGCTGTTCATGCTCGGCGAGTACGTCGCCATCATGAGCATGTGCGCCCTCGGGACCATTCTGTTCCTGGGCGGCTGGCTGTCCCCGATCCCATTCGCGCCCTTCACCTGGGTGCCGGGCGTGATCTGGTTCACCCTGAAGGCGAGCTTCCTGTTCTTCCTGTTCGCGATGGTGAAGTCCATCGTGCCCCGCTACCGCTACGATCAGCTCATGCGCCTCGGCTGGAAGGTCTTCCTGCCGATCTCCCTGATCTCGGTCGTCGTCGTCGCCTTCGTGCTCAAGCTGACCGGCCTCGCGCCGGGCGCCTGAGCCCCCCTTCGCATCGGAGATCCGGGCATGAAGCTCGATCAGGTCGCCAAGAGCCTCCTCCTGAAGGAGTTCGTGTCCGGGATGATCCTCGGCATGCGCTACTTCTTCAAGCCGAAGGCCACGATCAACTACCCCTTCGAGATGGGCCATCGCGGTCCGCGCTTCCGGGGCGAGCACGCCCTGCGCCGCTACCCGAACGGCGAGGAGCGCTGCATCGCGTGCAAGCTCTGCGAGGCGATCTGCCCGGCGCAGGCGATCACCATCGAGGCGGGCCCCCGGCGCAACGACGGCACCCGCCGCACGACGCGCTACGACATCGACATGGTGAAGTGCATCTACTGCGGCATGTGCCAGGAGGCCTGCCCGGTGGACGCCATCGTGGAAGGGCCGAACTTCGAGTTCTCGGTGGAGACCCGCGAGGAGCTTCTCTACGACAAGCAGAAGCTCCTGCTGAACGGTGACCGCTGGGAGCGCGAGATCGCCCGCAACATCGCGATGGACGCGCCGTATCGCTGAGCCATCGTCCCGGGCACCGGTTGCCGGTGCCCGGCAGAAGATGACGCGAAAACAAGGCTCTAGAGCGTCGCGCCGGTTCCCGGTTCCGGTGCGATGCTCTAGAGCCATGCCGGGGGCGCTGTTGTGCCCCCGTCGACCGGGTTCTATAGACGGGCCGCCCGCCGCGGACCGTCTCCACGCACGGCAGAAGGGGCCGCTCCGGCGGCCGATCCCGATCAGCGCATGACCGCAGCAGCCGCCTTCTTCTATCTGTTCGCGAGCATCACGGTCGCGTCGGGCTTCATGGTGATCGCCTCGCGCAATCCCGTCGCCTCGGTGCTGTTCCTGATCCTCGCCTTCGTGAACGCCGCCGGACTGTTCGTCCTGATGGGCGCCGAGTTCCTCGCGATGATCCTCGTGGTCGTCTACGTCGGCGCGGTCGCGGTGCTGTTCCTGTTCGTGGTGATGATGCTCGACGTCGATTTCGCCGAGCTGCGCCAGGGCTTCCAGCAGTATCTCCCGATCGGCGCCCTGATCGGCGCGATCTTCCTGGTCGAGATCCTGCTGGTCGTCGGCTCGTGGAGCATCGATCCGGGCCTCGTCCAGGCCCCGCTCGGCAACGTCGCCTCGGCCGAGAACCTCACTAACGCCCAGGCGCTGGGCCGCGTGATCTACACGGACTACGCCTACTTCTTCCAGCTCGCCGGCCTGATCCTGCTGGTCGCCATGATCGGCGCCATCGTGCTGACGCTGCGCGACCGGCCGGGCGTCAAGCGCCAGAACATCGCGGTCCAGAACGCCCGCACCCAGGCCATGGCGGTCGAGACCCGCAAGGTCCCCTCGCGCCAGGGTGTCGAGGTCTGATGCGCGCGCTGATGAGAGCCGGAGGAATCGAACGATGATCGGCCTGAGCCACTACCTCACCGTCGCGGCGATCCTGTTCACGCTCGGCGTGCTCGGCATCTTCATCAACCGCAAGAACATCATCGTCATCCTGATGTCGGTCGAGCTGATCCTGCTCTCGGTCAACATCAACCTCGTCGCCTTCTCGACGCAGCTGAACGACATCACCGGACAGGTCTTCGCCCTGTTCGTGCTGACCGTCGCGGCCGCCGAATCGGCGATCGGCCTCGCCATCCTGGTGGTGTTCTTCCGCAACCGCGGCTCGATCGCGGTGGAAGACGTCAGCATGATGAAGGGCTAGGGCCTTCCCCTTCGCGCGCCCCGAGTGACATCCGGACGCCGCCGCTTCGCGGCCGGCCCGGAGGACGGACTGCAAGAGAGCGATGTATCACGCGATCGTCTTCTTCCCGCTCATCGGCTTCCTGATCGCCGGCCTGTTCGGCCGGTACATCGGGGCGCGGGCCTGTGAGTACATCACCACGTCCTTCCTCGCCTTCACGGCGCTGATCGCCTGGGGCGTGTTCATCGACGGCGGGCCGGCCGAGCGCGTGCAGGTGGCGTCCTGGTTCGCGGCCGGCGACCTCCAGGTCGACTGGGCCTTCAAGGTCGACACCCTGACCCGGGTGATGCTGGTCGTCGTGACCACCGTCTCGACCCTCGTGCACCTCTACTCCGTGGGTTACATGGAGGAGGATCCGCACCGGCCGCGCTTCTTCGCCTACCTGTCGCTGTTCACCTTCGCCATGCTGATGCTGGTGACGGCCGACAACCTCGTCCAGATGTTCTTCGGCTGGGAAGGCGTGGGCCTCGCCTCGTACCTGCTGATCGGCTTCTGGTACGAGAAGCCCTCGGCCAACGCCGCCGCCATGAAGGCGTTCATCGTCAACCGCGTCGGCGATTTCGGCTTCTCGCTCGGCATCTTCCTGGTCTTCGTGCTGACCGGCTCAGTGGCGTTCGACGCCGTCTTCGGCAAGGTCGACGCGATCAAGACGCTGAGCTTCCACCTCCTCGGCTACGACTGGAACGCCCTGACGCTGGCCTGCCTGCTTCTGTTCATGGGCGCCATGGGCAAGTCGGCGCAGTTCCTGCTGCACACGTGGCTGCCCGACGCCATGGAGGGCCCGACCCCGGTCTCGGCGCTGATCCACGCCGCCACGATGGTCACCGCCGGCGTGTTCATGGTCGCCCGCCTGTCGCCGCTCTTCGAGGAGGCGCCGAACGCGCTGATCGTCGTGACGGTGATCGGCGGCATCACGTCCCTGTTCGCGGCCACGATCGGCCTCGTGCAGAACGACATCAAGCGGGTGATCGCCTACTCGACCTGCTCGCAGCTCGGCTACATGTTCGTGGCGCTCGGCGTCGGCGCCTACGCGGCCGGCGTGTTCCACCTGTTCACCCACGCCTTCTTCAAGGCGCTGCTGTTCCTCGGCGCCGGCTCGGTCATCCACGCGATGCACCACGAGCAGGACATGCGGAACATGGGCGGCCTGCGCCGCTACATCCCCTACACCAGCGCCATGATGGCGATCGGCTCGCTCGCGCTGATCGGCTTCCCCTACACGGCCGGCTACTACTCGAAGGACGCGATCATCGAGGCGGCCTACGCCTCGACCCGCCCCGGGCACACGCTCGCCTTCCTGTGCACCGTGGTGGCGGCGTTCTTCACCTCGTTCTACTCCTGGCGCCTGTTCTTCATGACCTTCGAGGGCCCGGCCCGCTGGGGCGCCCACGCCGCCCACGACCAGCACCACGCCCCCGCGGTCGCCCACGCGACTACGGCCCACGCGACCATGGCCCACGAGGCCGACGGCGCGCCCGGGCACACCGAGGGCGTCGCCCACGACGACAAGGGCCACGACATCGAGCCGGCCCACAAGAGCGACCTCGTCGCCGACGACCACCACGGGCACGGCCACCACGGCGACCACACGCCCCACGAGAGCCCGCTGGTGATGACGATCCCGCTCGCGGTGCTCGCCTTCGGCGCGCTGTTCGCCGGGATCATCTTCCACAACCGCTTCATCGGCGAGGGGATGGAGGCGTTCTGGGGCCACGCCCTGGCGCACGGCCCGAACAACCACATCATGCACGAGATCCACGACGTCCCGGCGCTGGTCTCGTACTCGCCGCTGATCATGCTGATCCTCGGCTTCGTCGTGGCATACTGGATGTACATCCGCCGGCCGGAACTCCCGGGCGCGCTCGCCGCGCAGCAGCCGTCGCTGTACCGGTTCCTGCTCAACA
This sequence comes from Methylobacterium sp. D54C, assembly GCF_053345595.1. Classification (NCBI taxonomy): domain Bacteria; kingdom Pseudomonadati; phylum Pseudomonadota; class Alphaproteobacteria; order Hyphomicrobiales; family Methylobacteriaceae; genus Methylobacterium; species Methylobacterium sp. D54C. Next base: position 128,609 of record NZ_JBKFAK010000005.1, on the reverse strand, counting down.
AGTGGTATTTCGACGAGATCTACGACCGGATCTTCGTCCGCCCGGCCAAGGATTTCGGCCTGTTCCTCTGGAAGCAGGGCGACGGCCGGATCATCGACGGCCTCGGGCCGAACGGGATCGCTGCGCGCGTCGTGGACGTGACCCGCGGGGTGGTCCGTCTCCAGACCGGCTACGTCTACCACTACGCCTTCGTCATGCTCATCGGCGTCGCCGGCCTGATCAGCTGGTACCTGATGTCCGGCCTGCCCAAGGGTGCACACTGACATGCTCGGCCTCGGCATCCTCTCCGGCCTGCTGATCGTGCCGCTCTGCGGCGCGGCCTTCATCCTCACGCTGAACGGCGACGAGGAGTCGGTCGCGCGCAACAGCCGCTGGGCCGCGCTCGCCACCACGATCGTCACCTTCCTGCTCTCCCTGGTGGCGTGGAGCCGCTACGACACCGCCTCGTCGAGCTTCCAGCTCGTGGAGAGCCACGCGTGGCTCACCGAGACGATCCGGTTCAAGCTCGGCGTCGACGGCTTCTCGATGCCGCTGATCCTGCTGACCACGTTCCTGATGCCGTTCTGCATCGGCGCCTCGTGGCACTCGATCCACTTCCGGGTGAAGGAGTACTTCGTCGCCTTCCTCGTCCTCGAGACGACGATGATCGGCGTCTTCGCCGCCCTCGACCTGGTGCTGTTCTACCTGTTCTTCGAGGCCGGCCTGATCCCGATGTTCCTGATCATCGGCATCTGGGGCGGCGCGCGCCGGGTCTACGCCAGCTTCAAGTTCTTCCTCTACACCCTGCTCGGCTCGGTGCTGATGCTGCTCGCCGTGATGGCGATGTACTGGCAGGCCGGCACCACCGACATCCCGACGCTGCTGCAGTACCGCTTCCCGGTGCAGATGCAGACCTGGCTGTGGCTCGCCTTCTTCGCCTCCTTCGCGGTGAAGATGCCGATGTGGCCGGTCCACACCTGGCTGCCCGACGCCCACGTGGAGGCGCCCACCGCCGGCTCGGTGATCCTGGCGGGCATCCTCCTGAAGATGGGTGGCTACGGCTTCATCCGGATCTCGCTGCCGATGCTGCCGGTGGCGAGCCACGACTTCGCGCCCTTCGTGTTCGCGCTGTCGGTGATCGCGATCATCTTCACGTCGCTCACCGCGATGATGCAGACCGACATCAAGAAGCTGATCGCCTACTCGTCGGTGGCCCATATGGGCTTCGTGACGCTGGGCCTGTTCACCCTGAACGAGCAGGGCATCCAGGGCGCGCTGTTCCTGATGATCTCCCACGGCATCGTGTCGGGGGCGCTCTTCCTCTGCGTCGGCGTCGTCTACGACCGGATGCACACCCGCGAGATCTCGGCCTATGGCGGCCTCGTGAAGCGGATGCCGCTCTACGCCGTGGCCATGATGGTGTTCACGATGGCCAATGTCGGCCTGCCGGGCACCTCGGGCTTCGTCGGCGAGTTCCTGGCCATGCTCGGCGCCTTCAAGGCGAACCCGAACGTGGCGTTCTTCTCGACCTTCGGCATCATCCTGTCGGCGGCCTACGCCCTGTGGCTCTACGCCCGGGTGATCTACGGGAAGCTGGAGAAGCCGAATCTCCAGGGCATCCTGGATCTCGACACCCGCGAGAAGATCATCCTGGCGCCGCTGGTCGTCCTGACGATCTACTACGGCGTTCACCCGGCCCCCGTGCTCGACGTGTTCGCGCCCTCGACCGACGCGCTGATGGCGAGCATCAAGACCGCGCTCTCGAACACCCAGACGGCCGCCGCGGCGCTGCCGATCCCGCGCTGAGGCGGACACCATGACAACCGTCCACTCCGTCCTGCCCTCGCTGGCGCCGCTCATGCCCGAGCTGATCCTCGGCGTCGGCGTCATGGGCCTGATCCTCTACGGCGCGTGGCGCGGCGACCGCTCCGCCGAGACCGTGAGCATCGGCGCCCTCGCCCTGCTCCTCGTCGCCCTGTCGGTGGTGATCTCGCAGCCGGTGCACGGCCGGGTCACGACCCTGTCGGGCGCGTTCGTGTCCGATTCCTTCGCCAAGGTGATGAAGTCGCTGGTGCTGCTCGGATCCTCGGCGACGATCCTGCTAGCGCACGACTTCTTCAAGCGCGAGCGCATCGACCGGTTCGAGTTCCCGGTCCTGATCGTGCTCTGCACCATCGGCATGATGGTCATGGTCTCGGCCAACGACCTGATCGCGCTCTACCTGGGCCTGGAACTGCAGTCGCTCGCCGCCTACGTAATCGCCGCCTTCCACCGCGACGACGTGAAGTCCACCGAGGCCGGCCTCAAGTACTTCGTGCTCGGCGCGCTCTCCTCCGGCATGCTGCTCTACGGCGCCTCGCTGGTCTACGGCTTCACCGGCACGGTCTCGTTCCCCGGCATCGTCTCGGCGCTCAACGAGAATGCCGGGTTCGGCATCGTGCTGGGCATCGTGTTCCTGGCGGCCGGCGTGTGCTTCAAGCTGGCGGCCGTGCCGTTCCACATGTGGACGCCCGACGTCTACGAGGGCTCGCCGACCCCGGTGACGGCCTTCTTCGCCTCGGCGCCCAAGATGGCCGCCGTGGCGATGACCGTGCGGGTCTTCATCGGCGCGATGCCGGACGTGACGGCGATCTGGCAGCAGATCTTCATCTTCGTCTCGATCGCGTCGATGGCGCTCGGCTCGTTCGCGGCGATCGGGCAGACCTCGATCAAGCGCCTGATGGCCTACTCGTCGATCGGCAATATCGGCTACGCGCTGATCGGCCTGGCCTCCGGCTCGGAGGAGGGGATCAGCGGGCTCGTCACCTACATGATCATCTACCTCGCGATGACGCTCGGCACCTTCGCGATCATCCTGTCGCTCCGGCGCCGGGACGTGATGTTCGAGAAGATCGAGGACCTGTCGGGCCTGTCGCGGACCCATCCGTGGCTCGCCTTCTGCCTCGCCGCGATGATGTTCTCGCTGGCCGGCATCCCGCCGCTCGCCGGGTTCTTCGCGAAGTTCTACGTCTTCGCCGCCGCCATCAAGGCGGGTCTCGTGACGCTGGCGGTGATCGGCGTGGTGACCAGCGTGGTGGGCGCCTACTACTACCTGCGCGTCGTGCGGATCATGTACTTCGACGAGCCGAAGGAGCCGTACGAGGCGATGGCCCCGGGCCTGCGCATCGTGCTCGCCCTGTCGAGCGTCGTGGTGGTGCTGTTCTTCCTGCTGCCCGGGCCGCTGGTCGGCGCCGCCGGCCGGGCCGCGAAGTCGCTGTTCTAGGACGGCCTTGACCTACCGACTCGGGCCCTCGGCGCGCGCCGAGGGCCACCGCCTGCACGTCCACGACACCCTCGGCTCCACCAACACGGAGGCCGTGGCGCGCGCGCGCGCCGGCGAGACAGGCCCGCTCTGGGTGGTGACGCACCGCCAGGAGGCGGGCCGCGGTCGGCGGGGCAACAGCTGGTCCTCGCTCCCCGGCAACCTCGCGGCGAGCGTGCTCTGGCCGGTCGCCGGGGTCGCGCCGGACCACCTCGCCGAGTTGGGCTTTGTGGCCGGCCTCGCCCTGATCGAGGCGCTGGAGGCGGCCTGCGGCACCCTGCCGGATACCGGATCCGGCGCCGGGGCCCGATCTTTTCAGCTCAAATGGCCGAACGACGTGCTGCTCGGCGGGGCGAAGCTCGCCGGCCTGCTCCTGGAGGCGGAGACGCTCCCGGGCGGGCGGCGCGCCGCGGTCATCGGCTTCGGCGTGAACGTCGCGGCGGCGCCGGAGGGCCTCGGGGCCGCGAGCCTGGCGGCGGCGGGTTACGCGTGCGGCGCCGAGGCGCTACTGGAACATCTCTCGGACCGGGTGGCCGCGCGGGCGCGCGCCTGGGACCGGGGACGGAATTTCGCTGACCTGCGCGCGGCCTGGCTCGCGCGGGCCGCGGGTCTCGGATCGGAGATCGCGGTGCACAGCGGCGGTCACATCCTGCGGGGCGTGTTCGAGACGATCGACGAGGGGGGGCGGCTCGTGATCCTCGCCCCCGACGGGAACCGGCATACCGTGACGGCGGGCGAGGTGCATTTCGGATCGGCCGCGACGGCGGCCTGAGTTTGGACGACGACAGATGGTTAAGGGACAGGAGGAGCTGGTCTTCCTGCCGCTCGGCGGCGTGGGCGAGATCGGGATGAACGCGGCGCTCTACGGGTTCGGCCCGGAGAAGGGCCGGAAGTGGATCATGGTCGATTGCGGCATGGGCTTCGCCGGCGAGGAGCAGATGCCGGGCGTCGACCTGATGTTCCCCGACCTCTCCTTCATCGAGGAGCGGCGCAAGGACCTGCTGGGGATCTTCATCACCCACGCGCACGAGGACCATATCGGCGCGATCTCGGAGCTGTGGCCCCGGCTCAAGGCGCCGGTCTACGCGACCCGCTTCGCCAAGAACCTGCTGGAGACCCGGCGCCTGTCCGAGCCCGGCGCGCCGAAGGTCGAGCTGCGGGAGGTGAAGCCCGGGCGGCGCGTGACCGTCGGGCCGTTCGAGCTCGAGTACGTGCCGGTCTCGCACTCCATCCCGGAATCGAACGCCATCGCCATCCGCACCGCGGCGGGCCTCGTCCTCCACACCGGCGACTGGAAGATCGACCCGACCCCGGTGGCCGGCTCGGTGACGTCGCCGGAGGCGTTCACGGCGCTCGGGGACGAGGGCGTCCTCGCCATCGTCTGCGACTCGACCAACGTCGTGCGCGAGGGCTTCTCGCCGAGCGAGAAGACCGTCGCCGAGACGCTGAAGACGCTGATCGCGGACGCGCCGCACCGGGTCGCCGTGACGACCTTCGCGTCCAACGTGGCGCGCATCCGCGCGGTCGCCGAGGCCGCCGCCGCCTGCGGGCGCGAGGTGATCGCGGTCGGCCGCGCCATGGACCGGGTGATCGACGTGGCCCGCGAGTGCGGCTACCTCGACGGCCTGCCCGAGTTCCGCCGCTCCGATTCGTGGAAGAGCCTGCCGCGGGAGCGCGTCGTCGCGCTGCTCACCGGCTCACAGGGCGAGCCGCGGGCGGCGCTCGCCCGCGTCTCCCGCCGCGACCACCCGGATATCAGCCTCACCGCCGGTGACCAGGTGATCTTCTCCTCGCGCGCCATCCCGGGCAACGAGCGCGATGTCGGCTCGATCATCAACGACCTGATCGAGCAGGGCGTCGAGGTGATCACCGACCGCACCGACCTCGTCCACGTCTCCGGCCACCCGCGCCGGGACGAGATGGTCGAGATGTACCGCTGGACCCGCCCGGGCACCGCGATCCCGGTCCACGGCGAGGCCCTGCACCTCGACGAGCACGCCCGCTTCGCGCGGGCGCAGGGCGTGCAGAACGTGGTCAAGGCCCGCAACGGCAGTCTGATCCGCCTGAGCCCCGGCAAGCCCGAGGTGATCGACCACGTGAAGGCCGGCCGCCTGTTCAAGGACGGCGACGTCCTGATCGACGAGAAGGACCGGGCGATCCCGGAGCGGCGCAAGCTGATGCAGGCCGGCCTGGTCTCGGTGGCGATCGCCATCGACGAGGACGGCGTCGTGCTCGGCGAGCCGGCAGTGGACATCATCGGCCTGCCGAACCGCGGCCGGTCCGGCGAGCCGCTGATCGAGACCGTGGTGGACGCCGTCTCCCGCACCCTGTCGGGGATGTCGCGGGGCAAGCTCAAGGACTCCGAGAGCGTCGAGAAGACGGTCGACCGGGCGGTGCGCACCGCGGTCAACGAGGTGTGGGGCAAGAAGCCGGCCTGCCACGTGCAGGTGGTGGAGGTGTGAGGCTGGCTGCCGATAGCGGTTGGCTGTAATCTAGACGGAGCCGAAGCAGCCGATCATCCGATCGGCTGCCGGACAGGGCCCGGGTTCCCTCTCGCGCACGGGAGAGGGACAGGGTGAGGGGGACAGGTTCTGCCGGAGAGGGCTCGTCCCTCACCCCAACCCTCTGCCGCACGGGAGAGGGGGCCGGTCGCGTCCGCGCGTACGGGCGGAGCCTTCCCCGCGAACGAACGAAGCTCCCGGACAGGGGGCCAGAACGCCGGGGAGGAAACATCATGATCGGCCGTCTCAACCACGTGGCCATCGCCGTGCAGGATCTCGACGCCGCCTGCGCGGTCTACCGCGACACGCTGGGCGCGACGATCACCGCGCCCCTGCCGCAGCCCGAGCACGGCGTCACCGTCGTGTTCGTCGAGCTGCCGAACAGCAAGATCGAGCTGATGTCCCCCCTGGGCGAGGGCTCGCCGATCGAGTCCTTCGTGGCCCGCAACCCGGGCGGCGGCATCCACCACGTCTGCTACGAGGTCGACGACATCCTGGCCGCGCGCGACCAGCTCAAGGCGCAGGGCGCCCGGGTGCTCGGCACCGGCGAGCCGCGGATCGGCGCGCACGGCAAGCCGGTCCTGTTCCTTCACCCCAAGGACTTCCTCGGCACCCTGGTCGAGCTGGAGCAGGTGTGAGCCTGATGATGAACGCGCTGGCCCGCTCGACGCCGGTGACCCTGGCGGCGATCACCGTCCTGATCGCCGCCTTCGTGGCGGCGGCGGTGAGCCTGTTCAAGCTGACGGTGGGCGGGGCGATCGCCCTCTACTTCGTGGTCTGGTGGACGCTGCTCTTCGCGGTCCTGCCCCTGCGCAACCAGCCGGAGACGCGGCCCAGCCACGTGGTGCCGGGCCAGGATCCCGGGGCGCCGGCGGCGCCGCGACTGCGCGAGAAGGCGATCTGGACGACGCTGGTCGCGGGCGCGGCCTTCCTCATCGCCCTGGCGGTGTTCCCGCTGACCGGGCTCTAGGACGGCTCGGAGCGGCGATCCGGGAAGCGCCGCCGCGGCGGGCCACCGCCCGAAACCAGATGGGCGCGGGCCTAGCGGGTGGTTCGACACGGCCGCGCCGACCGGACCCAAGAATAAAAAAAGCAAGGCCCGAGGCCTTGCTTTCAAGCTTCACTGGCTCGACCTTGAAATATCCCTCGCATTGGCTGCGGGGCGGTCGCTTTTCCTCCCGAGACTCGGACCTTGCGCCACCTCTTCCGGGCGTCGCAAACATCGCCGGACGCTTATAGGAACAACAATTCGTGTTGTCACCGGGTCTGCGAGAAAAATCTGCGCTTTCTTGCCGGCAAATGGGCATACCGCTTTCCGCCTAGGCAGCGGCCTCAGCGCGGCCGGGCCGCCGCCTCCGGTTCGCCGCGATTACGCCCCGCCGTGGTCGCGCAGTGCTTGTAATTTGCGTCTCCGGCGTGTTGTGTGCCGGCGCGCCGCGGCTCCTCCCGGCCGATCCTCTTCCAAGACTCTGACGACATGCGTCTCTCCCGCTACTTCATGCCGACCTTGCGCGAGACGCCCAAGGAAGCCGAGATCGTCTCGCACCGGCTGATGCTGCGCGCCGGCCTGGTCCGCCAGGAAGCCGCCGGCATCTACGCCTGGCTGCCGCTGGGCCTGCGGGTGCTGGAGCGCGTCTGCGCGGTGATCCGGCGGGAGCAGGACCGGTCCGGCGCCGTCGAGATCCTGATGCCGACGGTGCAGTCCGCCGAGCTGTGGCGGGAATCCGGCCGCTACGACGCCTACGGCAAGGAGATGCTGCGCCTGAAGGACCGGCACGACCGCGAGATGCTCTACGGCCCCACCGCCGAGGAGATGGTCACCGAGATCTTCCGGGCGAGCGTGCGCTCCTACAAGGACCTGCCCAAGAACCTCTACCAGATCTCGTGGAAGTTCCGCGACGAGGTGCGGCCGCGCTTCGGCACGATGCGCTCCCGCGAGTTCCTGATGAAGGACGCCTACTCGTTCGATTTCGACCAAGCCGGCGCGCGCCACGCCTACAACCGGATGTTCGTGGCGTACCTGCGCACCTTCGCGGGCCTCGGCCTGAAGGCGATCCCGATGCGCGCCGATACCGGCCCGATCGGCGGCGACCTGTCCCACGAGTTCATCATCCTGGCCAAGACCGGCGAGAGCGAGGTCTTCTGCGACAAGGCCTATCTCGACTTCGACATCCCGCCGGCGACCGTCGATTTCGACGACGTCGCCGCCCTCCAGGGCATCGTCGATGCCTGGACCTCGCACTACGCGGCCACCGAGGAGATGCACGAGCCGGCGGCCTTCGCGGAGGTCCCGGAGGACAACCGCATGGCGGCCCGCGGCATCGAGGTCGGGCACATCTTCTACTTCGGCACCAAGTATTCCGAGCCGATGGGCGCCAAGGTCGCCGGTCCGGACGGGATCGAACGGCCGGTCCATATGGGCTCCTACGGCATCGGGCCGAGCCGGCTGGTCGCCGCCATCGTCGAGGCCAGCCACGACGAGGCCGGGATCATCTGGCCGGACTCGGTGGCGCCGTTCGACGTCGCGCTGATCAACCTCAAGGTCGGGGACACGGCCACCGACGCCGCCTGCGCGCAGATCCAGTCCGACCTCGAGACCGCCGGCCTGTCGGTGCTCTACGACGACCGCGACGAGCGCCCCGGCGCGAAGTTCGCCACCGCCGACCTGATCGGCCTGCCCTGGCAGGTGATCGTCGGGCCCAAGGGCCTGGCGGAGGGCAAGGTCGAGCTGAAGCGGCGTGCCGGCGGCGAGCGCGAGAGCCTCGCGACCGTCGATCTGCTGGCACGCATCCGGCGCGTCTGAGGCGTGCCGATGGCCGCCTCAGCGAAGCTGGACCGGGTTCGGACTTTTGCGGCCTCGTTCGCGGCCTCGTTCCGCCAGGGCACCGCGCCCTTCGCGCCGTTCGAGTGGATCCTCGCGGGCCGCTACCTGCGCGCCCGGCGCCGGGGCGGCGGCGTCTCGGTGGTGGCGTTCTTCTCGGTGCTCGGCATCGCGCTCGGCGTCGCCACGCTGATCATCGTCCTGTCGGTGATGAACGGCTTCCGCGCGGAACTGCTGTCGAAGATCGTCGGCATCAACGGCCACCTGTTCGCGACGCCCATCGACCGGCCGTTCAACGACTGGACCGACCTGTCGGAGCGCCTGTCGAAGGTGGCGGGCGTGCGCGCCGCGGTGCCGCTGGTCGAGGGCCAGGCCTTCGCCTCGTCGCAGTACGGCGGATCCGGCGTCATCATCCGCGGCGTGCGGGCGGCCGACCTCGACGCGCTGGCGGCCGTGTCCTCGGCGATCCGCGGCGGCACCCTCGAAGGTTTCGACGACGGCACCGGCGTGCTGATCGGGCGGCGGCTCGCCGACACGCTGGGCCTGCAGGCCGGCGACACGATCACGCTGGTCACGCCCAAGGGCTCGTCGACGCCCTTCGGGACGGCGCCGCGCACCAAGAGCTACACGGTCAAGGCGGTGTTCGAGGTCGGGATGACCGAGTTCGACCAGACCTTCGTGTTCATGCCGCTGGCCGAGGCCCAGGCGTTCTTCAACAAGGACGGCGACGTGAGCATGATCGAGATCTACGTCGACGATCCCGACCATGTCGGCGACATGCGCGAGCCCCTGGAGATGGCGGCCGAGCGCCCGATCCTGCTCACCGACTGGCGCCAGCGCAACCGGACCTTCTTCGGGGCCCTGGAGGTCGAGCGGAACGTCATGTTCCTGATCCTCAGCCTGATCGTCGTGGTGGCGACCCTCAACATCGTCTCCGGCCTGATCCTGCTGGTGCGCGACAAGTCGAGCGACATCGCGATCCTGCGCACCATGGGGGCGACGCCGGGCACGATCATGCGGGTGTTCCTGATCAACGGCGCGCTGATCGGCGTCGTCGGGACGCTCAGCGGGCTCGGCCTCGGCATCCTGATCACGCTGAACATCAAGCCGATCCAGCACGTGCTGTTTCCGGGCGCCTGGGACCCGACGGTGCGGTTCCTCGCCGAGATCCCGGCCCAGATGAACCCGAAGGAGATCACCGCCGTGGTGATCACCTCCCTGCTGCTGTCGCTCGCGGCGACACTGTATCCCTCCTGGCGCGCCGCCCGGCTCGATCCGGTGCAGGCCCTCCGCTACGGCTGACGGGCCGCATCCGATGAGCGATTCGAGCCAGACCGCCGGCGACCAGCCGGTGCCGGCGCTGTTCTTCTCCCGCGTCGAGCGGCGCTACGCCCAGGCCGAGGGTGCCCTCGAGATCCTGCGCGGGGCCGACCTCGCGATCTGGCCGGGGGAGTTGGTCGCGCTGGTGGCGCCGTCGGGTGCCGGCAAGTCGACCCTGCTGCACCTCGCCGGCCTCTTGGAGCGGCCGGACGGGGGCGAGATCTATATCGGCGGTCAGCCCACGGCCGCGATGGCGGATTCCGAGCGCACGCGCCTGCGGCGCGAGGAGATGGGTTTCGTCTACCAGTTCCACCACCTGCTGCCGGAGTTCTCGGCGCTGGAGAACGTGGTGATGCCCCAGCTCATCCGCGGCCTGAAGGCCCCGGAGGCGAAGGCCCGCGCCACGGAACTCCTGAGCTTCCTCGGCCTCAAGGAGCGGCTGCCGCACCGCCCGGCGGAGCTGTCGGGAGGCGAGCAGCAGCGCGTGGCCATCGCCCGGGCGGTGGCCAACGGCCCGCGGCTGCTGCTCGCCGACGAGCCGACCGGCAACCTCGATCCCGGAACGGCGGGCCACGTCTTCTCGATCCTGATGGCCCTGGTCCGCGCCTCGGGGCTCGCCGCCCTGGTCGCGACCCACAACCTGGAATTGGCCGCCCGCATGGATCGGCGGGTCACCATCCGGGACGGGCTGATCACGCAGCTCGACTGAGCGGGCCACCCGCTGAGCAGATCTCCCGTGTGCCGGCGCAGCGACGGCACGCGCGGCGGCGCGCCCCTTACACGCCGCGCCGCGGCAGCCTCGATCAACCACAAGGCGCATCGCTCCCGGCCCGCGACGCCAGCCGGCCCGCGAACCTCCGAGTCCCGCAAGTGCACGCGATCTTTAATCCGTCGCGCCGCGTGCGACGCGTCACGTCGCGGAAGACACCGGGCCCCTATCTTGTGATCACGCAAGACAAAACAGAGCCGAACAACGGGCCTGTACTGGGTTATCTCTGGAGCCTGACCATGAAGACCCGTATCGCCGCAGCCGTCACCGCACTTGTCCTTGGCGTTGCCCCGATCTCGTCCGCTCTGGCGGCCAACGGCGCCCGCTGGACAGGCCTCGCTCCCTACGAGGTCGAGACCACGGGCTCGCTCGGACTGGGGGTCCACGACAATCCCAACTACGTCGGCTGCCCGCTGAGCTCGGCCGCCGAGGGCAACGCCGACCAGCAGACCCGGCCGGTGAAGCAGTACGGCCAGACCTCCGGCGGCTACCGCTGCTGAGCCGACGCGAGGACGGATGAAGCTCAAGGCTCTCTCCTACGTCATGATCGGCGCCTTCGTGAGCGGCCTGCTCATGACGTTCGTCGGTTCGGCCACCGCGCTGCTCGGGCAGTAATCGAAAGGGCGCCGCTTCCGTCGGAGGGGGCGCCCCCCCGCGTTCGGGCAGCCGGCGGGTCAGGACGCGCGGGACGGGCCGGGACCGGACTCGGCGGCCGTCAGCCGCTCGACGTAGTCGCAGGCGTCGAGGACGGCGTCGCGGCCATTGGCCATCCGCGCCCGGGCCGCCGCGCAGGCCCGCGTCACCGCGGGGTCGGCGAGCAGCCGGCCGAGGACCCGCGCCGCCCGCGCGGGCCGGAAGGCGCGGCGGCTCAGGGTGGCGCCGAGATCCCGATCCTTCAGCCGCCGCCCCTCGTCGAAATGGTCGAAGGCCACGGGCACCACCAGCTGCGGGACGCCCGCGGCCAGCGCCTGCGCCACCGTGCCGACGCCGCCGTGGTGGACCAGCGCCGCGCTGCGCGGCAGCAGGGCGCTCAGGGGGGCGTAGGGCAGGTGGATGATCCCGGCCGGCAGCGGCTTCGGGATCTGCCCCCCCTGCGGGGCGAGCAAGACGCCGCGCCGGCCCATGCGCCGGCACAGCCGCACCGCGGTGTCGAAGAAGCCGGCGCCCTGGCGCATGGCCGAGCCGTAGGTGAACACGATCGGCGGGTCGCCCGCCTCGAGGAACGCTTCCAGCTCCGGCGGCATGGACGCCACGTCGCCGAACCGGTCGACCAGCGGGAAGCCGAGCTGCACCGCCTGGCCCGGCCAGTCGGCCTGCGGCTCCGCGTACCAGTCGGGGAACATCAGGAGCATGCCGGTCGGGCTGTTCCACCAGTGCCGCAGCCGGTAGACCGGATCGAGGCCGAGACGCGCCCGCAGGGCGTTCAGCGGCGGGAGGGTGAACGGGCCGACCGCCACCTTGTCGACGCCGAGATTCACGTAGGCCCGCAGGGCGGCCGGCAGGACGCGCGGCAGCGGCAGGCCCGGCAGGCGCGGCGGATCGTACCGGCTCTCGATCAGGAACGGCATGACGTGCAGCGTCGCGGTCGGCAGATCGTAGAGGTCCTGCGCGAGCCGCGCCCCCCAGCCCAGCGGCGAGGCGACCACCCGCAGGTCGATCCCCCGGGCGCGGGTCGCGCCGAGCCACAGGCAGGCCGGCTCGGCCACCCGCAGGGCGTAATCGAACATCGGGCGGAACCCCTGCTGCGGGTGCCACAGATCCGGCTGGCGGATCACCGCCTCGTAATCGGCAACCGTGCCCAGGGGCTGGAAGGCGAGGCCGGCCCGGCGGGCCATCGCCTCGAACGGGGCCGGGGCCGCCAGCGAGACGCCGTGGCCGCGCTTCAGGAGCTCGTGCCCCAGCGCGATGAACGGAAGCACATCGCCGTGTGTGCCGACGGCCACGAGGGCGACGTCGAACCGTTCGACCGTCCGGTGCTCGGGAATGGCTTGCTCCTTCGAACTCCCCAGCCGGTGACGAGCTCGTCTCGAAGGCGGGGGCATGCCAGCCCGCCCGATCCGCATCAAGACACTTTTTACCCTGTCGAAGAAACGGGGCCGCCCTGTGACCCACAGACCCTTTCCATAGAACAAAACATGAACATACTAGGGCCGGAACACAGGAGGCAGGTCGATGCTCAAGCGGGTGATCCTGACCGGAATGGTCGAGTTCATGGCGTTCGGGATGCTGTTCGCGGCGGTGGGCGCCTGGGCGATAGCCTTGGCACCGGTTCGTTAGCCGGATTTTTCCGAAGACTGCCCGGTTCCGTCCGCGGACGGGTTATGCACAGGCGATCGCGCCGCGGGCGCCGATTGTCCACAGGGCCGGGCCGAACTGGTGCTTCCGGGGCACGACCGGTGGATATCGTCCGCCGGCGGCGCGGCGCACGTCGACTTGAGGCCGGCGAGCGGGGATGCTGCCCGACCCCGGAACAAGGTCGGCCATGCCACGCCAGCTCAAGGAGGTCGGATTCGTCCACCTCCACGTCCACTCGTCCTATTCCCTGCTCGAAGGGGCGCTGAAGGTCGGCTCCCTGATCAAGGCGGCGGTCGCCGACAGGCAGCCGGCCCTGGCCCTGACCGACACCAACAACCTGTTCGGCGCGCTGGAATTCTCCGAGAAGGCGGCCGGGGAGGGCGTCCAGCCGATCGCCGGCGTGCAGCTCTCGGTGGCGTTCGAGGCCGCGGACCCGCACCAGCGTCAGGCGCCGACCAGCCACGGCATCGTGCTCCTCGCCCAGGACGAGACCGGCTACGCCAACCTGCTGCGGCTGGCGAGCCGCGCCTATTTCGACACGGCCCTCGGCGAGGCGCCGCGCCTCGATGCCGGAGCGCTCGCGGGCGCCTCCGAGGGGCTGATCGCGCTCACCGGCGGGATGGCGGGCCCCCTCGACGCGGCCTTTCGGGCGGGCCGGCCGGAGCTCGCCCTCAACCGCCTGAAGCGCCTGAAGGAGACGTTCGGCGAGGACCGGCTCTACGTGGAGATCCAGCGCCACGGCCAGTCCGAGGAGGCGCGGATCGAGACCGCGCTCCTCGACCTCGCCGGCCGCCACGGCCTCGGGATCGTGGCGACGAACGAGCCCTACTTCGCCAAGCCCGACGACTACGACGCCCACGACGCGCTGCTCGCCATCGCGGAGGGCCGCCTCGTCTCGGACGAGCGCCGCCGCCGCCTGACACCGAGCCACGCCTTCAAGACCCGGGCCGAGATGGCCGAGCTGTTCCGCGACCTGCCGGACGCGCTCCAGGCGACGGTCGAGATCGCCATGCGCTGCGCCGTCCGTGCGCGGACCCGCAAGCCGATCCTGCCGAATTTCGGCGCCGTGGCGGCCGGCGAGACGCCGCCCATGGCGGAGGCCCTGGCGGAGGCGTCCGACGCGGGCGCGCGGGCGGTCTCGGCCGACGAGCCGACCGAGCTGCGCCGGCAGGCCGAGGCCGGGCTGGAGTTGCGCCTGAAGCAGCACGGCACGGCGCCGGGCTTCTCCGAGGAGGATTACCGCAAGCGCCTCGAGTTCGAGCTCGACGTCATCGTCAAGATGAAGTTCCCGGGCTACTTCCTGATCGTCTCCGACTTCATCAAGTGGGCCAAGGACCACGACATCCCGGTCGGTCCGGGCCGCGGCTCGGGCGCCGGCTCGCTGGTGGCGTGGTCGCTGCTCATCACCGACCTCGACCCGCTCCGGTTCGGCTTGCTGTTCGAGCGCTTCCTCAACCCCGAGCGCGTCTCGATGCCGGATTTCGACATCGACTTCTGCGTCGAGGGCCGCGAGCGGGTGATCCGCTACGTGCAGCAGCGCTACGGCGAGGGGCAGGTCGGGCAGATCATCACCTTCGGCACGCTGCTCGCCCGCGGCGTGCTGCGCGACGTCGGCCGCGTCCTGGAGATGCCCTACGGGCAGGTCGACAAGCTGACCAAGCTCGTGCCGCAGAACCCGGCCAACCCGGTGACGCTCGCCCAGGCCATCGAGGGCGAGCCTAAGCTCCAGCAGGCCATGGAGGAGGAGCCGATCGTCGGCCGCCTCATCGACATCTCCAAGAAGCTGGAGGGCCTGCACCGGCACGCCTCGACCCACGCCGCCGGCGTGGTGATCGGCGACCGGCCGCTCGAGGAGCTGGTCCCGCTCTACCGGGACCCGAAGACCGGCATGCGGGTCACCCAGTTCAACATGAAGTGGGTCGAGCAGGCGGGGCTGGTGAAGTTCGACTTCCTGGGCCTCAAGACCCTGACGATGCTGCGGTGCTGCACCGATCTGCTGAAGCAGCGCGGCATCGACATCGACCTCGCCTCGCTGCCGCTCGACGACCCGAACACCTACGGGCCGATGGGCCGGGGCGAGACGGTCGGCGTGTTCCAGGTGGAATCGGCCGGCATGCGCAAGGCGCTCTGCGAGATGCAGGCCGACCGGCTGGAGGACATCATCGCCCTGGTGGCGCTCTACCGGCCGGGCCCGATGGCCAACATCCCGGTCTATTGCGAGCGCAAGCTCGGCCGCGACGCCGGCAACGAGGCGTCCTGGTACCCGGATCCGAAGCTGGAGCCGATGCTGAAGGAGACCTTCGGCATCATCGTCTACCAGGAACAGGTGATGGAGATCGCCAAGGTGCTCGCCGGCTACTCGCTCGGCGAGGCCGACATGCTCCGGCGCGCCATGGGCAAGAAGATCCGCGCCGAGATGGACGCGCAGCGCGACCGGTTCCTCAAGGGCTGCACCGAGCGCGGCCTGACCAAGGCCAAGGCCAACGAGATCTTCGACCTGCTCGCCAAGTTCGCCGATTACGGCTTCAACAAGAGCCACGCGGCGGCCTACGCGCTGCTGACCTACCAGACCGCCTACCTGAAGGCGAACTTCCCGGTCGAGTTCCTGGCCGCCGCCATGACCCTCGACATCGACAACACCGACAAGCTGGCCGAATTCCGCCAGGACGCGCAGCGCCTGAAGATCGTGGTCGAGCCACCCTCGATCAACACCTCCGGCGAGGTGTTCGCGGTGCGCGACGGCAAGATCTTCTACGCGCTGGCAGCGATCAAGGGCGTCGGCCGCGAGGCGGTGCGGGCGCTGGTGGAGGCCCGCGGCGACCGGCCGTTCAAGGATCTCGCCTGCCTCGCCCGCCGGCTGAACCCGCGGATGATCAACAAGCGCACCCTGGAGAGCCTCGTCCAGGCCGGGGCGCTCGACTGCATCGAGCCCGACCGCGCGCGCGCCTTCGCGGCGGTGGAGCCGATGATGAAGCTCGCCGCCAGCGCGGCGGAGGCGGAGTCGGCCGGCGTCACCGACATGTTCGGCGGCGTGGTGGCGGACGACGTGTCCCTGCGGATCCCGCCGCACGAGATCTGGCCGATGGCCGACACGCTCAAGCGCGAGTACGCGGCGATCGGCTTCTTCATCTCGGGCCATCCGCTCGACGAGTACGGCGACCTCTTGGACAAGCTGCGGGTGCAGAGCTGGACGGATTTCTGCCGCGCCGTGCGGGCCGGGACGTCGAGCGTCGGCCGCGTGGCGGCCTCGGTGCTCGACCGGGCGGAGCGGCGGACCAAGACCGGCAACAAGATGGGCATCGTCACCCTGTCGGACCGGACCGCGCATTTCGAGGCGATCATCTTCTCCGAGGGGCTCGGCCAGTATCGCGACATCCTGGAACCGGGCCGACCGCTGGTTCTGCAGCTCCAGGCGAATCTGGAGGGCGAGGACGTGCGCGCCCGCATCCTCACCGCGGAACCCCTCGATCAAGCGGTCGCCCGCCACCAGAAGGGCATCCGCATCCATCTGAGCGACCCGCGCGGCGTCGCGCCCGTGCAGCAGCGCCTGTCGATGCGGGGCGAGAGCGAGGTCTCGCTGATCCTCAAGCTCGACGGCGGCGAGCGCGAGGTGGAGATCCGGCTGCCGGGCAAGTTCCAGGCGAGCCCGGCGCTCGCCGGCCAGCTCCGGACCGTGCCCGGGGTGGTGCAGGTGGAGGTGAGCTGAGGGGCGGCTGATACCAAGCGCCTGTGGGTTCGGTCGGCCCGCGCCGTCTTCGCGAGCGGAGCGAAGCGATCCAGGGACGCGCCACGCTCGATGAGGGCGCGCGACACGGGGTTGCTTCGCTCCGCTCGCAAGGACGGGTGGGCTTTTGTGAGTTCTGTCGCCGGGAATTGTAGGTGCGTGCCCGTCGAGGCCCTCAGCTCGCCGCCGTCCCGCTGGCTGCCAGCACCACCGCCCGGCTCCCCACCGGCACGCGGGCGTACAGGTCGATGATGTCCTGGTTCAGGAACCGGACGCAGCCCGACGACACCATCGTGCCGATGGTCTGCGGCTCCGTGGTGCCGTGCAGGCGGTAGAGCGTGTCGCCGCCGTCCCGATAGAGGTAGAGCGCCCGCGGACCGAGCGGATTGCCGGCCCCGCCGGGCAGGCCGCCGGCATAGGGCCCGTAGCGCTCGGGCTCCCGCTTGATCATGGCCTGGGTCGGCGTCCAGCGCGGCCATTCGGCCTTGCGGGCGATGACGGCCGCGCCTCGGAAGTTGAACGCCTCATCGCGCCCGACGCCCACGCCGTAGCGGATGGCGCGCCCGCCCTCGCGCACGAGGTAGGCGTAGCGCGCCGAAGGATCGACCACGATCGTGCCCGGCGGCTCGGCCGTGGCGTAGGCCACCTCCCGGCGCAGGAAGCGCGGGTCTATCGCGGACAGGTCCACCGCCGGCACGGGGAAGGGCTCGCCGTCGAGCGCGGCGTAGAGGGCCGTGTAGGCCTGGTCGACGGGCGGGCGCAGCGCGGCGACGGGGCGCGGCTCGCGGGTGACGCAGCCGGCGACGAGCAGGGGCGTGCCGGCGAGCAGGCTGCGGCGGGTCGGAAACATCGATGCTGCGCTCCAAGGTCTGGCGACGACGCACAGAACCGCCACGCGGCCGCCCCGTCCATCGGCTATGGGGTGATCGCACCCATAACCGGATGGCATCCATGGATCTGACGCTGGCCCTGCGCGCGTTCCTCCGGACCGTCGAGCGCGGCTCGATGACCGCGGCCGCACGCGACCTCGCGGTGTCGCAGCCGGCGATCAGCAAGCATCTGCGCAATCTGGAGGCCCAGGTCGGCGCGCGGCTCCTCGAACGGTCCGAGCGGCTGGTGCGTCCGACCCAGCAGGGCCAGCGGCTCTACGCGGCCTGTCAGCCCGCGCTCGCCACGATCGACGCCGCCCTGGAAGATGCCCGCACCGAGGCCGGCCGCATCGAAGGCCGGCTGCGGCTGCACGCGCCCGCCTGCATCGGGGCGGCCCATCTGCACCGGATCGTGGCGGCGTTCCAGGCCGAGAATCCGCGGGTCACGGTCGATCTCGTGCTGGACAACCGGCTGATCGACCTCGTCTACGAGGATTACGACCTCGCGCTCCGCTACGGCCGGCCCCACGGGCAGGACGTCGTGACGCGGCGGCTCGGCTGGGTGCGCCGCATCCTGGTCGCCGCCCCGGCATACTTGGCGCGGGCCGGCGGCATCGACGCGCCCGGGCAGATCGCCGACCGGGCCCTCGTGACGACCACGTCGGCCCTGGACGACCGGAACACGCTCGTGCTCCAGCACGGGCGCGAGACGCTGAGCCTCGCCGTCCGCCCGGCCCTGCGGACCAACAGCGCGGAGGTGCTGTTGGCCGAACTGCGCGCGGGACGGTACATGGGCCCGGTCCAGCACCTGCTGGTCGCCGAGGACTTGGCGGCCGGACACCTCGTCCGCGTCCTGCCCGCGTACGAGGTGCGCTCGACGGACGCCTATCTGGTCTACCCGTCCGTCCGCCACATGCGCCCGGTCGTCCGCGCGTTCACCGACTTCGCCGTGCCGCGCATCCGCGCCATCGAGGGGATCAGCCACGCCGGTTGACCGGCTCCGGCGCGCTGCGGCCGCGACGAACGGGCCGGGGTGGCCGACCGCCGCGATCGCGACCCTAGAACGGCGCCGCGAGGCAGCCGCTCAGGGCGCCCTTCAGCGCGGCGGCGTCGGCCTCCGCCACCGTGAACGTGGCCGTCAGGGTCGAGTCCTCGCCGCGCGGGCTCGCCTGCGTCCAGGTCAGCTTCGTCCCGGGCTGGACGAGGGCCAGGGCGACCCCGCGCAGCGGATCCTCGCCGCGGCGCGCGCCCGCCACCGTCAGCGTGAAGCCCGCATCGGCCCCGGTCGCGGCGCCGCGGACCGGCATGCGCACGGAGCGCACGCTGCCGGCGCTGGAGACCAGGAGGCCGGTCAGGGGCTTCTCGCTGTCGGCCCCTTCGAGGCCCGCGAAATCGAAGCGCGGCGCCAGTTCGGCGAAGCGCGGCACGGTCAGCGCCGCCGACAGGCCGGTGCCGCCCGGATCGCAGGCGACGTGCAGGGTCGCCGGCCGCTGGTCCGCCGCGAGGGTCGCGGTGCCGCTCAAGTCCGCGCTGCCGCCGGGCGCCCGGGCGCTGCCGGCGAGCAGGGGGGTCCGGCCGGTCAGGATGTCGGACAGGCTGTCGCCGCGGCTCAGCGGCCCGGCAAGCAGAGCAACGGCGGCGATGACGACCACCGCCAGGGCCACGCCGATCCGGAGCCGCATCCCATCCTCCGCCTGTGGACATCACGGGCCGGCGGCATAGACGATCGCGGCCGCATCGCAACCCTCCGTTCACCACGTCCGCAGGGAATCGGCCGCCGACGCGTCCGCGTGCACCGCAGCAACTCGGTAAAAACCGATCGTTCCTATGCACCGACGCTCAACCTTGAGCGTCGCCATGCGCACGAAGATCCTGCTCGTCCTCACCCTCCTCGTCTACGTCACCACCGGCCGCGCCCCCGGCATCCGGGAGCCGCGCAATCCGGACGCGGAGCACGGCGGCGGGCGCCTCGTGGTCGCGACCAAGCGGGCTTGGATCTGAACCGCTGCCCGGTCGACGCGACCGTCCTCGCGAGCACGGCTGCACCGACGCGCTCGACAGGAGACGGTCTCACCCCCCGGGCGCGCAGGCCCTGAGGCGCGCGGCCACGAGGGCCTGGAGGCTCCAGAGGTGGCGGTCGCGGATGCCGAGGCGCTCGCAGGCCTCCACGGTCCGGAACAGGTACTCGGCGCTCGGCCCTTTGTGGCCGCAGGCCGCGGCGATCTTCTCGGCGATCTCGGAATCCGAGAGGCGTCCGGCGTAGCGGTCGCTGGCGCGGTTCGCCAGGAAGGTCAGGGCCGGGACGGTCCCGGCCTCGGTGGCGACCGGCAGCCAGCGGGCGACGTAGCCGCGGCCGCGCATCTCGCGGCGCCAGACCGGCATCAGCGCCTCGCGGATCTCCATGCCGGGCAGGCGGAAGGCCACGCCCCGGCACAGGCCGCCGCGGTCCAGCGCCAGGACGAAGCCCGGCCGTTCCGGCGTGCCGCGGAACCGCCGCTGGAGCAGGCAGAAGCGTCGGTGGAAGCCGCGCACCGTCCCGATCCGGCGCTCGGCCACCGGGAATTCCGGGTTCCACATCAGCGAGCCGTAGGCGAAGACCCAGAGGTCGCTGCCCTCGCGCCCGGCGACGATCGCGTCGAGCCCCGGGCGCAACTCGGCGTCCGACAGAACCTCGAGCGCGCTCGGGTCGTCGGGGATCGGGACGGAATGGGCGCGGGCGATCAGGTTGAGGCTGAGGTCGAGGGTGCGGACGGACGCGGCGGGCATGGGCCCTCAACGCCCGGGCCTCACGGCTTGTTGCCCAGCGCGTCGAGTTCGGGGAAGGGCCGGGTGCGGTGTCCGGTGCAGACCTCGTCGTCGTCGAGCACCGTGAGCCGGTCGTTGTCGTAGCGCAGCGCCACCCTCGGGCGCTCGGGCTTGCCGAAGGTCCGGCCGTACATCCGGCCCGACACGCAGTAGATCACCCCGCCCCCCTCGGCGATCGGCCCGGCGATCCGGCTGCCCGCGAACCGCACCGGCAGCAGCGAGACCGCGCCGAAACTGACCTGCCTCAGGGCCAGGGCGGCGATCCGCCGGAGGAGGGCCGGGGAGGGGTCGGCCTCGGCGGCGGGCTCGGCGGCGGGCTTCGGTGCGCGCGGCGCGGCCTGCGCGCCGGCGGCGAGGAGGACCAGCAGGGCGGCGAGGGCGGCGCGGAGCGGCATCGGTCACCGCTACCCGGCCAAGGTTGCCCGAGGCTGGGACCGCGCGGGGCAGCGCCGGCGGCCGCGGCCCCCTATATGAGAGACAGGCGCGAAGCGCGCCTCTCACCCGATCTCTCACACGAAGACGCGACGTTCGATGCAGTGGACCGACGACGCCCTGGTGCTCGGCCTGCGCCGGCACGGGGAGACCGGCGTCATCCTCGAGGCCATGACCGAGGCCCACGGGCGCCATCTCGGCCTCGTGCACGGTGGGCGCTCGCGCCGGATGCAGCCCGTGCTGCAGGCCGGGAACCGGGTCCGCGTGACGTGGCGAGCGCGCCTCGACGAGGGTCTCGGCGCCTACGCGGTCGAGCCCCTGGACTCGCAGGTCTCGCGGCTGATCGGGTCGAGCCTCGCCCTCTACGGCATGAACCACATGGCCGCGCTGCTGCGGCTCCTCCCCGAGCGCGACCCGCATCCGGCGCTCTACGCGGCGGCGGGGATCCTGGTCGAGCACCTCGACGACCCCGCCATCGCCCCGCCCCTGATGGTGCGGTTCGAGCTGGCGATCCTGTCGGAACTCGGCTTCGGCCTCGACCTCACCGCCTGCGCGGCCACCGGCGGCAACGACGCCCTGGCCTACGTGTCGCCGAAGAGCGGCCGGGCGGTCAGCGCCTCGGCCGGCGAGCCCTACCGGGACCGTCTCCTGGCGCTCCCGACCTTCCTGCACGCGGGCGGTTCCCCGGGTCCCGACGGCGTTGCCCAAGGGTTTACCTTGACGGGATACTTCCTCGACCGGCACGTCTGGGGACCCCGCGGCCTCGGGCCGCCCGAGGAGCGGGCGCGATTCGTTGCGCTCGGCCGCGAGGCCGGGTAATGTTCGTGTTCTGTTCTTAATGCCCCGTCGTCGTTCCGGGTGCCGAAGGCGCGCCCGGAATCCAGAACCACCGTCCGCGCGCACGCGCGGGACGTCGGCGGCTCTGGATTCCGGGCCCCGCTGCGCGGCCCCGGAATGACGGCGCGCGGTGAAGACGTTGTAGTGAGGAGCCGTCATGGGCCAGCCCTTCGAGCCGCCGTCCGGCGACGGGATCGAGAGCGTCGAGCTGAAATCCGCGCTGGAGGAGCGCTACCTCGCCTACGCGCTCTCCACGATCATGCACCGGGCCCTGCCGGATGCCCGCGACGGGCTGAAGCCCGTGCACCGGCGCATCCTGTACGGGATGCGGCTGCTGCGCCTCGACCCGACCACCGCGCACAAGAAGTGCGCCAAGATCGTCGGCGACGTGATGGGCGACTTCCACCCCCACGGCGACCAGGCGATCTACGACGCGCTCGTCCGGCTCTCCCAGGATTTCGCCCAGCGCTACCCGCTGGTCGACGGCCAGGGCAACTTCGGCAACATCGACGGCGACGGTCCCGCGGCCTACCGCTACACCGAGGCGCGGCTCACCGAGGTCGCGCGCCTCCTGCTCGACGGGATCGACGAGGACACGGTCGACTTCCGCCCGTCCTACAACGGCGAGAAGGAGGAGCCGATCGTCCTGCCGGCGGCCTTCCCGAACCTGCTCGCCAACGGCAGCCAGGGCATCGCGGTCGGCATGGCGACCTCGATCCCGCCGCACAACGCCGCCGAGCTGTGCGACGCGGCGCTCTACCTGATCAACCATCCCGAGGCGACCTCGGGGCAGCTCGCCAAGTTCGTCCAGGGCCCGGACTTCCCGACCGGCGGCATCCTCGTCGACTCGGCCGAGTCGATCGCCGAGGCCTACCGGACCGGCCGCGGCGCCTTCCGGGTCCGCGCCCGCTGGGCCAAGGAGGATCTCGGCCGCGGCACCTGGAACATCGTCGTCACCGAGATCCCCTACGGCATCCCGAAGGGCCGGCTCATCGAGAAGATGGCCGAGCTGCTGCAGGAGAAGAAGCTGCCGCTGCTCGCCGACGTGCGCGACGAGTCGGCCGAGGACGTGCGCGTGGTGCTGGAGCCGCGCTCGCGCACGGTCGACCCGGTGATCCTGATGGAATCGCTGTTCCGGCTCACGGAACTCGAGACCCGCATCCCGCTCAACCTCAACGTCCTGGTCGGCGGTCTCGTGCCGAAGGTGATCGGCCTCGCCGAGTGCCTGCGCGAGTGGGTCGACCACCGCCGCGTGGTCCTGCAGCGCCGCTCGCGCTACCGCCTCGGCCAGATCGACCGGCGCCTCGAGATCCTGGGCGGCCTGCTCATCGTCTACCTCGACCTCGACGAGGTGATCCGCATCATCCGCGAGGAGGACGAGCCGAAGGCCGCTCTCATGGCCCGGTTCGAGCTGACCGAGGTGCAGGCCAACGCCATCCTCGACACCCGGCTGCGCTCCCTGCGCAAGCTGGAGGAGATGGAGCTGAAGCGCGAGTTCGAGGCGCTCACCGCCGAGAAGGCCGAGATCGACGCGCTCCTCGCCTCCGAGCCGGCGCAGTGGAAGGCGATCCAGGCGCAGATCCGCGCCGTGAAGAAGACCTTCGGGCCCGAGACCAAGCTGGGCAAGCGCCGCACGACGCTGGCGAGCCCGCCGGATGTCGGCGGCATCGACTTCACGGCGGCCCTGGTCGAGCGCGAGCCGATCACCGTGATCGTCTCGACCAAGGGCTGGATCCGGGCGCTCAAGGGCCACGTCGCCGATCTCTCGGGCGTCGCGTTCAAGGGCGATGACACCCTGAAGATCGCCTTCCCGACCGAGACGACCCAGAAGATCCTGCTGCTCGCCACCAACGGCAAGGTGTTCACGCTCGAGGCCTCGAAGCTGCCGGGTGGCCGCGGCTTCGGCGACCCGGTCCGGCTGATGGCCGACCTCGACGACGGCACCGAGATCGTGGCGGCGCTGCCGTACCGGCCGGAGACCAAGCTGCTGATCGCCGGCTCGGACGGACGCGGCTTCGTGGCGCCCGCCGACGCGCTCGTGGCCAACACCCGCAAGGGCAAGAGCGTGCTCGGCCTCGACGGCGACGCCACGGCCGCCGTGCTGGTGCCGGCCGACGGCGACCACGTGGCGGTCGTGAACACGGAGAAGCTGCTGCTGGTCTTCCCGGTCTCCGAGGTGGCCGAACTCGCCCGCGGCAAGGGGGTCCGGCTCCAGCGCTGCCGCAGCGGGACGCTCCTCGACGCGCACGTGTTCAAGCTCGCCGACGGCCTGCCCTGGCAGGACGGCTCGGCCGAGGGCCGGCTCGCGAACGCGTCGGTGCTGGAGAAGTGGCTCGGCCACCGCGCCGAGGTCGGGCTGATGATGGCGCGCAGCTTCCCGAAATTCGAGCGGTTCGGACGGTGAGGCAGGGGGGTGACGGGCCTCCAACCCGCGCCCTCATCCTGAGGTGCCCGCGTCAGCGGGCCTCGAAGCACGCATTTGAAATGCTCCGGCGCCTCGGGATCAAGAGCGGGTGCGATGAGTCCTGTGTCGGTGCGAACGCTGGTCTAACCAGAGCGCACCCAGGGCCAGCACGCCCCCACCGATCGGGACAGCGAGCAAAAGGAGAAACTGGGCTGTCGTCATGGGCGAAGGTTCCGCAAGGCGTGCCTCACAACCCAATGTATGACGCCACTCATGATCCAGCAAATCGCCATCGCGACGAGTACGGGCGCGAAGTGAGGGCTATCCGATAGCGCAGTCGAGATGAACGGCGCGAAACCACCCACAGCGAAGATCGCGACGGCGAGACCATTGGCGTAGGTCGACGTGAACTTGATGCGCTCGTTCGCGACGAGCTTCTCGCGCGCGTCCTCGTCCCCGTCCGACATCGAATCCGAGCCCCCCGACCGGCACCTGCGTTAGCCCACCCTGGCGATGCGGGGAACGAACGACGCCCCTCGCTTCACCGCCCCTCCACAGCCGCCTCGTCCGCCGCCCAGAGGTGCTGGGCCGCGTAGGCCCGATACGGCCGCCACGCCTCGGCCCGTGCCAGGAGCGCCGCCGGGCTCGGCCGCCCGGAGCCATCCTCCAGCGCCCGCAGAAGGCCGACATCGCCCACCGGCAGGGCGTCGGGCAGCTTGAGCGCCCGCATGGCGATGTACTGCGCGGTCCACGGTCCGATCCCGCGGATTGCCGTGAAGCGCTGAACCGCGTCCTCCAGCGACGCGGCCGGGGCGAACAGCTCCGGATCGGCGAGCGCCGCCGCCGCCAACGCCCGGATCGCCGCACCACGGGCGCGCGGCATGTTCAGGGCCAGCGCGACATCCGCCTCGACGAGATTTTCCGGTGCCGGAAAGATGTGGGTCAAGCCGCCGACAGGCTCGGCGAGCGGCGTCCCGAAGGCCGCGACCAGCTTACCCGCGAGCCCGATCGCGGCGGCCACCGAGACCTGCTGGCCGAGGATCGCCCGGCATCCGGTCTCGAACGGGTCCCAGGCGCCGGGCAGCCGAAGCCCGGACCGCGCGGCCACGAGCGGCGCCAGGATCGGATCCCCGGCGAGGCAGGCCGCGATGGCGACTGGATCCGCGTCGCAGTCGAACAGGCGGCGCAGGCGCGCGGCGACCGCTTCGGCCTGCCTGGCCTCGACGCCGCGGAGTACGACCTGCAGGCAGCCCCCGCCGGGCGCCACGGTCAGGACCCCGTGCCGACCCGCGACGCTGATCGTGCGCGCGTAGGCCGCCGCCGGGTCCGTCGCCTCGACGCCCAGGATCGCCCGCTTGGCCAGGAAGGCGCGGATCGCCACCCAGTCGTAGGGCGGCCGATAGGGCAGGCGGAGTTCGATCGCCCCCTCAAACGCGAAGGGCGGCCTCTCGGCCGCCCCGCTGATCACCGTCTGGGACAGGTCCCGCCTCAGCCGCGCTGGTCCACCGCCACGTAGTCGCGCTGGGCCGGGCCCACGTAGAGCTGGCGCGGACGGCCGATCTTCTGCGACGGGTCCTCGATCATCTCGGCCCACTGGGCGATCCAGCCGACCGTGCGGGCCACCGCGAACAGCACCGTGAACATGTCGGTCGGGAAGCCCATCGCCTTGAGGGTGATGCCCGAGTAGAAATCGATGTTCGGGTAGAGCTTCTTCTCGATGAAGTACTCGTCCTTGAGGGCGATCTGCTCCAGCTCCATGGCGACGTGCAGCAGCGGATCGTCGGTCTTGCCGAGCTCCTTCAGCACCTGGTGGGTGGTGCTCTGCATGATCCGGGCGCGCGGATCGTAGTTCTTGTAGACCCGGTGGCCGAAGCCCATCAGGCGGAACGGGTCGTTCTTGTCCTTGGCCTTGGCGACGTACTTGCTGACATTCTCGGGGGTGCCGATCTCCATCAGCATCTTGAGCGCCGCCTCGTTGGCGCCGCCATGGGCCGGGCCCCACAGGCAGGCGATGCCGGCCGCGATGCAGGCGAAGGGGTTGGCGCCCGAGGAGCCGGCGAGCCGCACCGTCGAGGTCGAGGCGTTCTGCTCGTGGTCGGCGTGCAGGATGAAGATCTTGTCGAGGGCCCGGGCGAAGACCGGGTTCACCTCGTACTCCTCGCACGGCACCGCGTAGCACATGCGCAGGAAGTTCGACGTATAGTCGAGGTCGTTCTTCGGGTAAACGAAGGGCTGGCCGATCGAGTACTTGTAGGCCATCGCGGCGAGCGTCGGCATCTTGGCGATCATGCGGATCGACGCGATCAGCCGCTGGCTCTCGTCCGTGATGTCGGTGGAATCGTGGTAGAAGGCCGAGAGGGCGCCCACCGAGGCGACCATGACGGCCATCGGGTGCGCGTCGCGGCGGAAGCCGGTGAAGAACCGGTTCATCTGGTCGTGCACCATGGTGTGGCGCGTGACCCGGTACTCGAAATCGGCCCGCTGGGCGGCGGTCGGCAGGGCGCCGAACAGCATCAGGTAGCAGGTCTCGAGGAAGTCGCCCTTCTCGGCGAGCTGCTCGATCGGGTAGCCGCGGTAGAGCAGCACGCCCTCGTCACCGTCGATGTAGGTGATCTTCGACTCGCACGAGGCCGTCGAGGTGAAGCCCGGGTCGAAGGTGAAGGCGCCGGTCTGGGCGTAGAGCTTGCCGATATCGATCACGTCCGGCCCGATCGTGCCGGTTTTCACCGGCAGTTCGATCGACTTGCCGTCCACGGTGATGGTGCTGGGTGCGCTCATGGATCGTGGACCCTTCTCTGGCGACGTGGCGGATGCCGGCCTCGGGCTGCCCGAGTCGGTCCCGGGGGCCTGAGCACACGCATTATGCTGCGGGTGCTCACAGCCATGGGTTACCCAAACGGCAGTGCAGCAGCAACGGGGTCGGTGACAACCCGCCCCCGTCGCCAAGCGAATTCCGCCAACCGATTTCCACCCAACGCAATCCGGGTCGGGGCCGGCAGTTCCCTGTCCGCTGCCGGTCCGCGCGCGGCGGTCCCAGCGCCGCCTCGTCCCCGCCTCGTCCCTGCCCTCAGCCCTGCGGCGCCTGATCTCCGAGGCGCGCCAGGGTTTCCTCCCGGCCGAGCACCGCCATCACGTCGAACAGGGGCGGGGAGGTGGTGCGGCCGGTGAGCGCCGCGCGCAGGGGCTGGGCCACCTGCCCGAGCTTGCAGCCGGCCGATTCCGCGTACTGCCGCACCGCGCCCTCGGTGGAGGTCGCGCTCCAGTCGGGCAGAGCCTCGAGCACCGGCCGCACCCCGGCGAGGCGGCCGCGCCCCTCGTCGGAGAGCAGGGCGCGGGCCTTGTCGTCGAGCGCCAGGGGCCGCTGGGCGTAGAGGTAGTAGGCGCTGTCGAGGAGCTCGATCAGCGTCTTGGCCCGCTCCTTCAGGCCCGGCATGGCCTGGACGAGCTTGTCCTTGAGATCGGGCCGCAGCGGCGCCGACAGGCCGCGCTCTGGCCCGACGTTGGGCAGGATGGTCTCGATCGCCGCGACGAGTTCGGAATCGGCGCTGGTGCGGATGTAGAGGCCGTTGAGGTTCGCGAGCTTGGCGAAGTCGAACCGCGCCGCGGAGCGTCCGACCGCGCCGAGGTCGAAGGCCGCGACCATCTCGTCGGTGGAGAAGACCTCCTGGTCGCCGTGGCTCCAGCCGAGCCGCACGAGGTAGTTGCGCAGGGCCGCCGGCAGGTAGCCGAGATCGCGGTAGGCCTCGACGCCGAGCGCGCCGTGGCGCTTCGAGAGCTTGGCCCCGTCCGCCCCGTGGATCAGCGGGATATGCGCCATCCTCGGGATGTCCCAGCCGAGGGCCGAGAAGATCTGGCTCTGGCGCGCCGCGTTGGTGAGGTGGTCGTCGCCGCGGATGATCTGCGTGACGCCCATGTCGTGGTCGTCGACCACGACGGCGAGCATGTAGGTCGGCGTCCCGTCCGAGCGCAGCAGGACGAGGTCGTCGAGGTCCTTGTTGGCCCAGGTCACGCGGCCCTGGACGGCGTCCTCGACCACGGTCTCGCCCTCGGTCGGGGCGCGCAGGCGGATCACCGGCTTGACCCCGGCGGGGGCCTCGGACGGGTCGCGGTCGCGCCAGCGGCCGTCGTAGCGCGGGGCGCGCCCCTCCGCGCGGGCGGTCTCGCGCATCTGCGTGAGCTCCTCGGCGGTGGCGTAGCAGTGATAGGCGCGGCCCGCGGCCAGCAGCTCCTCGGCGACCGCGCGGTGGCGCTCGGCGCGGGCGAACTGGAAGACCACGTCGCCGTCCCAGTCGAGGCCGAGCCAGGAGAGGCCGTCGAGGATCGCGTCGATCGCCCCCTTGGTGGAGCGCTCGCGGTCGGTGTCCTCGATGCGCAGCAGCATCGTGCCGCCGGTGTGGCGGGCGTAGAGCCAGTTGAACAAGGCCGTGCGGGCCCCGCCGATATGCAGGTAACCCGTGGGCGAGGGGGCGAAGCGCGTGACGACGGCTGAGGACATCGGTCCGGTATGTTCCGGGGCTGGTCGCGGACGGGGCGCGACGGACGGCGAAGGGGCGGCGGAGCGGCGAGGGGCTCGACAGGGCGGCCGTAGCACGAAGAACCCGCTGTAGCACGGGCCGGCGGATGCGTTAAGAATCGCCCGCAGAATCGCCCGGCCCCGACGACAGGTCGCGCGGAGCGGGGCGGCGGCGATGCGGCGGAGCGGCGCGAGGCGGGCGGACGGCGCGGTCGCGCTGATCGGCCCGCGCGCCCGACCCCTTCCCGCCGCCCTCCTGGCCGCCCTCCCGGCCGCCCTCCCGGCGCTCCGCGACTGGGTCGTCGCCGGCCTCGCCCGCGAGGCCGAGCAGCGCCGGCTGTTCCCCTGGCTGGCTGTGGCCTTCGGCGGCGGGATCCTGGTCTACTTCGCGGCGGCCGACGGCGCGCCGAGCCTCGCCGCCCCCCTGATCGCGGCCGGCCTCGCGCTGGCGCCGGTCCCCGTCCTCGGCGCGCGGCCGGCGGCCCTGGCGGCGGCGCTCGCGGTGGCGGCCGCGTTCCTCGGCTTCGCGGCGGCGACCTGGCGGGTCTCGCAGGTCGCCGCACCGATCCTCACCCGCACCACGATCGGCCCGCTCGTCGGAACGGTCGAGGCCCTGGACGAGCGCGAGGTGGGCGCCCGGCTGGTGATCCGGGTGGAGAGCTTCGCCGGCCTCGCGCCGGAGGCGCGGCCCGCCCGGGTCCGGGTCTCGTTCCGGAAGACGCCGATCCCGCGTCCCGGGGACGGCGTCGCCGCTACGGCCCGGCTGCTGCCGCCCCCGGAGGCGGCCCGGCCCGGCGGCTACGACTTCGCCCGGGACGCCTATTTCCAGGGGATCGGCGCGGTGGGCTCGCTGATCGGCACCGTCACCGTCCGGGAACCGTCCGGGCCGCCGCCGCTGGGCCTGCGGCTCGCCGCTGCGCTCGACGCGGCGCGCAACGGGCTCACGCGCCGGATCGCGGAGGCCGCCGGCGGCCAGGCGGGTGCGGTGGCGGCGGCCCTGGTGACGGGCAAGCGCGGCCTCATCGGGCCGGCCACCAACGACGCGCTCCGCGCCGCCGGCATCTACCACGTGGTGTCGATCTCGGGCCTCCACATGGTGCTGGCCGCCGGCGTGGTGTTCTGGCTGGTGCGGGCGCTCCTCGCCGCGGTGCCGCTCTGCGCGCTGCTCTGGCCGATCAAGAAGATCGCGGCCGGCTTCGCCATGGTCGGCGTCACCGCCTACTGCGCCTTCTCGGGCTGGGACATCGCGGCCGAGCGCTCGCTGATCATGACCCTGATCATGCTGGGCGCGATCCTGGTGGACCGGCCGGCCCTGTCGATGCGCAACCTCGCCCTCGCGGCGCTGATCGCGCTCGCCCGGGAGCCGGAGGGCCTGCTCGGCCCGAGCTTCCAGATGTCCTTCGGCGCCGTGGCCGGGCTGATCGCCTGCGCGCGGCTGATCGACGGGCGGCTGCTCGTGCGCCCGGGGGCCGGGCGGATCGGGCGGCTCGTCGGGACCGGCCTGTCGGCGATCACCGGGACCCTGGCCACGACCCTGGTGGCGCAGGTCGCGACGGCCCCCTTCGCCACCTACCACTTCCAGACGGTCCAGCCCTTCGGCCTCGTCGGCAACGCCCTGACCCTGCCGCTCGTCTCCCTGGTGGTGATGCCCGCCGCGGTGATCGGCTGCCTCGCCTATCCCTTCGCCCTCGACCGGCCGGTCTGGTGGCTGATGGGGCAGGCGGTGGCCGGGATGCTGGCGATCTCGGACTGGATCGCCGGGTTCGAGCGGGCGGTCCTGGTGCTGCCGGCCTTCGGCGCCGGGGCGCTAGCCCTGCTGACCGCCGGCCTGCTGCTGGGGACGCTGCCGGCCTCGCGCCTGCGCTGGCTCGCCGTGCCGCCGGTCCTGCTCGGGCTCGTCCTCGCGGCCCGGCCCGACCACTACGACCTCTACGTCGACCGGCAGGGCGCGGGGGCCGCGGTGCGGGGCCCGGACGGGCGGCTCGCGGCCCTCGGCAGCCCTTCGGGCTTCGTCCTCGAGCAGTGGCTGAAGGCGGACGGCGACGGGCGGCGGTCCGCGGCGCTGATCGTCCGGTCGGGCAGCGGGCGCTGCGACCGGCTCGGCTGCACCGCCCGGCTGCCGGACGGGCGGGCGGTCGCCCTGGTCCGGGACCGGCGGGCCTTCCCGGAGGATTGCGCCCGCGCCGCGGTGCTGATCACGGGCCTCGCGGCGCCGCCTACCTGCACGGGGCCGCTGGTGATCGACCGGCGCGTCCTCGCCGCCCGCGGGGCCGTGGCCCTCCGGACCGATGGCGACGGCTTCGCCGCGCGCTACGCCCGGGACGACGGCCGCGCCGTGCCCTGGCGGCCGGCCGCCGGGCGCGGGCCCAGACCGCCGCGGCCGGTCACCGCGGAGCCGGGCGACCGCCCCGCGGAGGACGGGGTCGCCGCGACGCCGGAGGCCGACGCCGCGCCGGGCGGAGACCTCGCCCCCGGCGACGCGCCGGCCGAGCCGCTTCAGTAACGGCGGACGAGGCTCACGAGGCGGCCCTGGATCCGGACCCGGTCGGGCCCGAGCACGCGGGTCTCGTAGGCCGGGTTGGCGGCCTCGAGGGCGATCGACGAGCCGCGGCGGCGCAGGCGCTTGAGCGTCGCCTCCTCGTCGTCGATCAGCGCCACGATGATGTCGCCGGTATTGGCCGTCTCCTGCTTGCGGATGACCACGAGGTCGCCGTCCAGGATGCCCGCCTCGACCATCGAGTCGCCACGCACCTCGAGGGCGTAGTGCTCGCCGCCGGCCACGAAGTCCGGCGACAGGGTGATGGCGTGGCTCTGGTTCTGGATCGCCGAGACGGGCGTACCGGCCGCGATCCGGCCCATGACCGGGATCGAGATGGCGCGGCCGGACTCGTCGATCATCCGCGTGCTCGCCGGGGCCGGCGGCTGCTTGGACTTACCGCCCTCGACCACGCTCGGCGTGAAGCGGCGCGGCTCGGCGGGGGCCTGAGTCGCCGGAGCGGCCTGGGTCAGGCTCTCGGGGATCCGGATCACCTCGATGGCGCGCGCCCGATTCGGGAGGCGCCGGAGGAAGCCGCGCTCCTCGAGCGCCGTGATCAGCCGGTGGATGCCGGATTTCGACTTGAGATCGAGGGCATCCTTCATCTCGTCGAACGACGGCGGGACACCGCATTCCTGCATCCGGCTCTGGATGAATCGCAGGAGGTCCAGCTGCTTGCGCGTGAGCATCGACGGGGGACTCGCGGCTTGGCGGACCGCCACGTGACGGTCTCCGAAACAAATCACGAACAGGTTAAACGTTCCGCAAGTGTTCCGCAAGAGCGGCACCGCTCGGCCCGGCGCTCCGCGGCGCGCCCGCGGGAGAAGGTCGAGAAACGCATTGACGGCGCAAGCGGAGCCGTTTCAATGCATCGCGGCGCCCCGCCGGGAAGGCGGCGGATCCGGGGCGCGGGCTGGGACCCTCTTGGAATGACGAGGATGCGACGACCCGCAGCTCTGCTGCCCCTCGGCCTCGCCGCCCTCGGCCTTGCCGGCTGCACCACCGGATTCTCCTACATCTCGCGGAACTACGTGGCGCTCACTCCCCAGGTCGTCACGATCGGCTGCAAGGAGCCCTACGAGGTCTACGACAACCGGCAGCTGCGCCGGATGCTGATCGTGTCCAACGCCCTGCGCGAGTATACCGGCTGCAACCTGAGCGAGGTCCGGATCGATCCGGAGCCGGGCGCCACCCGGGTGAAGCGCTTCCGCACCGCCGCCCGGGCCTATCTCGACGAGACCGTGCGCGAGGATTGCCGGATCACCGGCGAGACCGTGTTCGATCCGCTGAAGACCGAGTTCGCCTACGCCTGCGACGCGCCGATCGAGAAGCGCGGCACCGTGGTCCCCCGCCTGCCGGGCCGCAATCCGGGCCTCGGCGTGCGCTGACCGGCCGGCGGCGCGTCCTCAGGCGCCCGGCTTCGGGAAGGTCCGCTCCGCGGCGTCGCCGGCGGCGGCCAGCAGGGCGCGGGCGAAGGCCCGGGCCTCCGTCCGGTCGAGCACGATCGCGGCGGTGACCGGCGCACCGCCGAGGTCGGCGAGGGCGAGTTCCAGGCGCACCCCGTCGGGCACGGCGCTCGCCTGAAGGCTCCAGCCGGAGCCCCGGTCCGTGCTCTCCGCCATCGTGTTCCTCCCGCATGCCCGGCACGGCGCCGCGCGCCCACCGGAACGGCCAGGCCCGGGACCGCTCCCGGAGCCACGCTCCGGTCTTCCCTGCCTCGCCTGTCCGCGTTCCTCAAGGCCACAGGCCGCGCAGGGGTGAAGATGCGCGCCGTCGCGGATGCCGGCGGCCGCATCGCGGCGACACGGGGCGGCACGGGGCTGCGCCCGCGCCGCGGCGCGGGCGAGGGCAGGGGCGGCCGGGATGGGGGCCGGCTTCGGGGCGATTGACGCGAGGCCGCCGATGATGTCTCCCGCTGGCTCCGATCAGGTGGAGTTCGAACATGCAAGAGATCTGGTTCCGCACGGGCGAGGCCACGGTGCTGGCGGCCGAGGGCCAGTACACCGACGCCATGCCGGAGGTGCTGATCGGCTCGGTGCGCGGCCCGGTCGGTCAGGCCTTCGCGTCGATGATGGGGCAGGTCCAGGGCCACACGCGGATGTTCGTGGTGCGCGACCTCAACCAGCTCGTGCGCCCGGCCACGATGATGACCACCAAGGTCACGATCCACACGGCCGAGTATGCCGAGCTCCTCGGCGGCGTGGTCCAGGCCGCCACCGGCGACGCGATCGTGGACTGCATCATCGAGGGCATCCTGCCGAAGGACGGGCTCGACGAGCTGTGCATGATCATCATGATCTGGCTCGATCAGCGCTGCGCCGAGGACGACAACCTCGATCAGAAGGACCTCTACCGGACCAACTACGAGGCCACGAAACTCGCCATCGCCCGCGCCCTCAAGGGCGAGCCCACGGTCGACGAGCTGATCGCCAACCGGAAGACCGTGAAGCACTACGCGCTCGACGGCGTGATCGAGTACTGAGCGGCCGCTCGGCGGGGCACGCCGCCCCGTCATCGCGCGGCGAAGCGCGTCGGGGCAGCGCGCGTTCGGTGACCGTGGCGCCGCCTGGATCGCTTCGCTGCGCTGGCAAGGAGGGGGCCAGCCCGGTTCCTTCGATGGTTTGTGGGTCAACCCGGTCCCGACGCACGCCCCACGGGCGTGCGTGCGTAGAGATCGGCCACGGCACACTCGAGGCCGAAGACGGGGAGCGCCAGACGATCATCCCCGGTGAGGCGGGTGCGGGTCCAAGTCTCACCGCTGCGCACGGAAAGAGACAGTGCGCAGCTCCTCTGCTCGATCAGAAGCACGGCCTGACAGAGCGGCAACGCCTCGTAGCCCGCGCGCTTGACGTCGATCTTCGTCCGGTGCGTACCGGGCAGCTTCCGGTGATCGCTCGGCGAGAGGATCTCGGCAGCGAGGTAACAGCCCTCGACCACGTTCTGGTCGGGCTCGATGGTCGCCGCATCGATGACCGCGACATCCGGGACGTAGGTGTGTCCCGTGAGGAACGGCCTGAGGTCGATGGCGGGATCGTGGATGGCGATCCACGACGAGCCCGACCGCTCCAGAGCCGCGTTCAGCAGGCGCTGGAAATTCACGACCACGACCTGATGGATGAGGCTCGGCCGGGCCTGCATCACGATCTGGCCCTCGATGAGCTCCCACTTCTCCTCATCGGGGCGCGTCTCGATGAAGTCCCGGAAGCCCCGATGGGGATCGGTCCTGTGGATGGGCGGGGTCTTGAGAGTCGTCATGGGCAGCCAGGGCCGAGTCGACGGAGATCGAGGATTCCGCCGACGGTTCGCCCGGTCAAGGGCGCCTAACCCGGCGGGATACGCCCCACCGAGCACAGGGTGCGCATCGTGCTGCTGCCCGGGTCGGTGTAGCAGGAGGCCGACCAGCCGTTCTGCTGGATGAACGACTTGCGCCGCTCCGCCAGCGCGGTCCGGTAGGCGCTGGCGATGATCGGCTCGACGGTCGCGGCCGGTTGGCCGACGAGGATCTCGGAGGCCACCGACAGGTCGCGGAAGAAGGTCGCCGAGGGGCTTGGCTCGGCGGAGGTCGCCTGAACGATCGGCTCGGCCCGGCAGGTGACGTCGAACTTGATCGGGCCGGCCACGCGGATGTCGATGCTCGGCCCGGCGCGCTTGCCGACCCGGCCGCCGATCGCGTCGGCGATCTGGCGGGTGAGGTCGTCGCAGCTGTCGGCCCGGGCGGCCTCCGCCAGGAGGGGCAGGGCCGCGCAGGCGGCGAGGAGGAGGCGCGGGACGGCGAAGCTCGACATCGCCGCACTCTACGCGCGGCGCGGGGCCTGTCGAGGGGCTGGTCGAAGTGCCGGCCTCAGTGGAAATCCCGGCTGGGGAACACGCGCCGGTCCGGGGGCACGCCGAAATCCGTGTTCTCGGGCGGCAGCTTCATGCCGGCCTCGCGCAGGTCGCGCAGGGCGGCGGTGAGGTCGCGAAACCCCTCCGCCACGAGGTGGACCACCCCGTCCGCCCGCTGGATCCGGCCGCGCACGGCGAGGAACCGCGCCTGCATGGCGATCCGGCGGTTCGCCTCGAACACGGTCTTCCAGACGATCACGTTGGCGATACCGGTCTCGTCCTCCAGCGTCAGGAAGACCACGCCCTTGGCGGTGCCGGGCCGCTGGCGGATCAGCACGAGCCCCGCCACCGTGACCCGCGCCCCCTGGGGCAGCGCCGGATCGAGATGGGCCCGGGCCGGAATCGCGCCGATCCGGGCGAGCCGCCCCCGGAAGAACGCGACCGGGTGCCCCTGGAGCGACAGGCCGGTGGCGGCGTAATCCTCGGCCACGGCCTCGGACGGGGCCAGGGGCTGAAGGTCCACCGCCGGCTCGTGCCGGAACAGGCCGTCATCGGCGTGCCACGCGAAGAGCGGCAGGGGTGCGTCGAGAAGATGGGCGCGGCGCTCGCTCGCATCGGCCTTGGCGGCCTTGCGGGATGACGTCCCTTCCAGGGTGCGGACCATCCACAGGGCGGCGCGCCGGTCGAGGCCGAGCGAGCGGAACGCGTCCGCCTCCGCCAGCCGCTCCAGGGCGTTGCGGGGCAGGGCGAGGGACGCCTGCAGGCCCTCGATGCTGGCGTAGCCGTTGGCGCGCAGCCGCACGAGCCGGCGCATCGCGGCCTCGGGCAGGCCGCGCACGACGCGCAGACCGATCCGCACGGCGTGCAGCGCCGGATCCCCGGCCGGCTCCAGGGTGCAGTCCCAGTCGCTGGCGTTGACGCAGACGCCCCGCACCTCGACCCCGTGGGCCCGGGCGTCGCGCACCAGCTGGGCCGGCTGGTAGAAGCCCATGGGCTGGGCGTTGAGGATCGCGGCCAGGAAGACGTCGGGGTGCCGGCACTTCATCCAGGCCGAGGCGTAGACGAGGAGCGCGAAGCTCGCCGCGTGGCTCTCCGGGAAGCCGTAGGTCGAGAAGCCCCGGATCTGCGCGAAGCAGCGCTCGGCGAAGTCCTGCGGGTAGCCCCGGCGGGTCATGCCGCCCACGAACTTGTCCGCGAAGCCGCCGATCGACCCGACGTGGCGGAAGGTCGCCATCGCCCGGCGCAGCCCGTCGGCCTCGGCCGGGGTGAAGCCCGCCGCCGTGATGGCGATCTGCATGGCGTGCTCCTGGAACAGCGGCACGCCGTAGGTCTTCTGCAGGACCTCCTTCAGCTCGTCCGCCGGGCCGTGATCCGGGTGCGGGGCCGGGTACTCGACCGGGTCGATCCCGGAGCGTCGCCGCAGGTAGGGATGGACCATGTCGCCCTGGATCGGGCCGGGGCGCACGATCGCGACCTGCACCACGAGGTCGTAGAACTCCCTGGGCTTAAGGCGCGGCAGCATCGACATCTGCGCCCGGCTCTCGACCTGGAACACGCCGACGGAATCGGCCTTCGTCAGCATCGCGTAGGTCGCGGGATCGTCCTGCGGCAGGTCGGCCAGCGTCTCGTAGAAGGTGCCGTGATCCTTCTCCAAGAAATCGAGGCCGCGCTTGAGGCAGGTCAGCATGCCGAGCGCCAGCACGTCGACCTTCATCAGGCCGATCGCGTCGATGTCGTCCTTGTCCCACTCGATGAAGGTGCGGTCCGCCATGGCGCCGTTGCCCACCGGCACGGTCTCGTCGAGGCGGCCGCGGGTCAGCACGAAGCCGCCGACATGCTGCGACAGGTGGCGGGGGAAGCCGATCAGCTGGTGGGCGAGGTCGAGCGCCTGCCGGATCGCCGGGTTCTCCGGGTCGAGCCCGGCCTCGCGCACGTGCTGGTCCGGCATGCCGGTGCCCCAGGAGCCCCAGACCGTGTCGGCGATCGCCGCGGTCACGTCCTCGGTCAGGCCCAGGACCTTGCCGACCTCGCGGATCGCCATGCGGGGCCGGTAGTGGATCACCGTGGCGCAGAGGGCGGCGCGCTCCCGGCCGTAGCGGGCGTAGAGGTGCTGGATCACCTCCTCGCGGCGCTCGTGCTCGAAGTCGACGTCGATGTCGGGGGGCTCGCCGCGGTTCTCCGAGATGAAGCGGGCGAAGAGCAGCCGGTGCTTCGACGGGTCCACCGCGGTGATGCCGAGGCAGAAGCACACGGCGGAATTGGCCGCCGAGCCGCGGCCCTGGCACAGGATGCCCCGGCCGCGGGCGAACTCGACCACGTCGAACAGGGTCAGGAAGTAGCGGGCGTATTTCATCTTGGCGATGAGCCGCAGCTCCTCGCGCAGCGTCGCCGCGACGCCGTCCGGGACCTCGCCGCCGTAGCGCCAGCGCGCCCGTTCCCAGGTCTTCTCCTCCAGGTATTCCTGCGGCGTGCGCCCGGGGGGCACCGGCTCGTCCGGGTACTCGTAGTGCAGCTGCGACAGGCTGAACGCGCAGGCCTGCGCGATCTCGACGGTGCGGGCGAGCGCCTCCGGGTGGTCGGCGAACAGCCGCGCCATCTCGGCGGCGGGCTTCAGGTGGCGCTCGGCATTGGCCTCCAGGCGGTAGCCGGCCTCCCCGATCCGGCAGCCCTCGCGGATGCACGTGACCACGTCCTGCAGCGGGCGTCGCTCGGGATGGTGGTAGAGCGCGTCCGAGACCGCGACCATCGGGGCGCCGGAGGCCGCGCCCAGCTCGGCGAGCAGCCCGAGGCGCCGCCGCTCGTCGCCGCGGCGCGTGTGGCTCGCGCCGAGGAAGGTCCGGCCCGGGGCGGCGGCGGCCAGCGCCTCCAGCCGCGCCCGGAACCCCTCCGGCAGGCGCCGGGCCGGCGGCATCGCGATGAACATCTGCCCCTCGGCGGCCTCCACCATCTCGGCGAAGGAGAAGCGGCACGCGCCCTTGCGGACGCGCCGGTTGCCCAGGGTGAGCAGCCGGCAGAGGCGCCCCCAGGCGCCCCGGCCCATCGGGTAGGTGACGGCCTCGAACCCCTCCTCGGTGACGAGGCGCACCCCCGGCAGGATCCGGATCGGTGTGCCTTCCTGGTCGAGCGCCAGCGCCGCCGCATGCGCCCGGACCACGCCGGCCACGGTGTTGCGGTCGGCGATGCCGATGGCCGCGAGGCCGTAGGACGCCGCCTGCACAACGAAGTCCTGCGGATGCGAGGCGCCGTGCAGGAAGGAGAAGTTCGTGGTGACGGCGAGCTCGGCGTAGGCGGGGCCGCTCACGCGAAGAGCCCGTGGACGTACCACGCGGCCGGGCGATCAGGGGCGTGCGGGCCGTCGCGGTAGAGCCAGAGCCGGTGCCCGGCCTCGCACTCGATGCGGTAGTAATCGCGATCCGCGCCGGGCGCGCGCCACCATTCGGCGGCGATCCGCTCCGGCCCCTCGGCGTGGGCGACGCGGTGGACCCGGGCGCGCCAGCGGAAGCGCCGGGGCGGCCCCTCCGGGACGGTCGAGAGCACGTCGAGGGCGGCCTCGCCGCGGGGGAAGATCACCAGGGGGCGGGGCGGGAGGTGGTCGGGCCAGGGGGACGCGCCGGTGCGTGCCTCCTCTTCCGCCGCTGGGCCGGAAGGCTCAGCCATCACGGTTGAACGCCGACGCTGAAGGAGCGCACCCGCCCCCCGCTCCCGTTCGGGAGCGGGGGGCGGGAGAGGCGCCCGTGGCCGGCCGACGCCTCGATCGGTCGACGGTCCGTGCCCCATTCCGGCAACCCAGACGCGGCTCCGGTCGGCCCGCTCCGGCAGGTGGCTCGCCCGCGGCTCGAGCCGCAGGAGCGCCCGCCCGAGGCGCTGCGCCAGGGCGTCGGCCAGGAACCCGATCCCGTCGCCCGGGGCCGCCGCGCCGAGATCCGTCTGGCGGGCCGGCATGGGGCCGGTCACCGTCACGGCGAGCGCCACCGTCTCGAAGCCGAAGCCGGCGTCGAGGGCGGGGCCCAGCCGGTCGAGGCGCAGGGCGACGAGGGCCGCGACCCGCTCAGGATC
The DNA here is from genome assembly GCF_053345595.1 of Methylobacterium sp. D54C. Classification (NCBI taxonomy): domain Bacteria; kingdom Pseudomonadati; phylum Pseudomonadota; class Alphaproteobacteria; order Hyphomicrobiales; family Methylobacteriaceae; genus Methylobacterium; species Methylobacterium sp. D54C. Next base: position 89,622 of record NZ_JBKFAK010000005.1, on the reverse strand, counting down.
GCGCTCGGGGCGGGACAGGCCGAGATCGATCACCCGCAGGGCGCCGTCGACCCGGTGCAGGCCGAGGCGCAGGGCGCAGGCGCCGAGCCCGTCCCGCTCCAGCCGCGGCGCGGTCTCCGCCATCAGGTCCCGGGCGGTCCGGACGATGTCCGACTGCCGCCCGATCGGGTCGAGGAAGCCGCGGGCGGCGGCGTAGGCGGTCGCCTCCGTCAGGGGCGCCAGCGGCTCGGGCCGGCGGCCCAGGGCCTGGTCGAGCCGCAGCAGCAGCGCCGCGCCGAAGCGGCGGGCGAGGGGCCCCCGGGGCAGGGCGTCGAGCTCGCCGATCCGGCGCAGGCCGAGCCGCTTCAGGCCCGCGACCGTGCCGGGATCGAGGCGCAGGGCGTCCACCGGGAGGGCCCGCAGGGCCTGCGAGGCCCCGCCCGGCGGCACCACGACCGGATCAGGCCCGCCCTGCCGCGCCAGCGCGAAGGCGGCGCCGGGCGTGTCGGCCAGCGCGATCCCCGCCGGTACGCGGCTCCGCGCGAGCCGGGCGGCCAGGTCCGCGACGAGATTCGCCTCGCCGCCGCGCAGGTGGCTCGCGCCGGCGACGTCGATGTAGAGCCCGTCCGCCGCCTCGCCCGGCCCGAACGGCGCCACGTGGGGCGCGTAGCCGCTCGCCCAGCGGCAGAGCCGCAGCAGGGCATCCCGGTCGGCCTCCGGGTCGGCCGGGTAGACCTGGAGCGGCACGCCGATCCGCGCCCGGACCCGGCCGAGGGGCTCGCCGACCCGGAGGCCGAGGGCGCGGGCCTCCGGGTCGAGGGCCACGAGCCGCAGCCCGCCGGACCCCTCGGCCGCCACCGCGAGGGGGCCGCGCTCAGGCGCGAGACCGGCCCGCCGCAGCCGCGTCACCGGCCAGTGGCTCAGGCAGATGCAGACGATGCGCGGCATGGTCCCACTCCAGAAGCCAGTCGCCGCCCCGCCCGTTGCGGCAGCGCTCGAGCCGCGCCCGCCAGCGCGGCCTGTCCAGGGTCCCGAACCGGTCCCGCGCCGCCGGCGCGGCGGCGATCCGCCAGCGCGTGGCGGCCCCGTTGGGCAGGCTGGCCGGCGCCGGCCGCAGGATCAGCAGCAGCGGCGGCGCCGGCCCTTCCGCGGCGAGCTGCAGGCGCCGGCCCGGCTTCAGCGGCAGCCCGTCCCGCAGGAGGCCGATCAGGGCCGTGAGCGCCCGCGCGTGCAGGGCCGCCTCCAGGGCGCGGAACACCTCCGCGTCGCTGCCGGCTTCCAGCAGCAGCAGGCGGCCGGGGTCGAGGCCGAGGCCGGCGAGGCCGTGCCCGTAGGGCAGGGGCTGGCCGGGCGCCGCGGCGATCAGCGCTTCCCCCGGCTCCCGGGCGAGCTGGCGGGCGCAGAGCGCCAGGGCGAAGCCCAGGGCCGCGATCGCGTCCGCGGGCTCGGCCGGCGCGATCTCGTGGGGCGGCCCGAGGGCGAGACCGCCGCCCGGCAGGTGCGCGTCGAGATCCGGAACGCCCAGCGGCAGGACCGGGGCCGGATCCCGGCCGCGATCCGGCGGCGCGAGGCGCGCCCGCAGGACCGCCAGCCGGGCCCGGGGATCGCCCCGCGCGATCGCCGCCTCGGTCTCGTCGGCAGGGTCCAGCCCCATCTCCATCGGCTCCGGTCATGCTGGACGATAGGAACATAACAGGAACATGCACAAACGGTTTCCGCGGGGTCCCGGAATCGCACGTGGCGGCAGCGGCTTGGCCTGTGGACGGCTGTGGACGCCTGTGGAATCGGCCGCCCCCGCGGGGTCCGAGGTCGCGGTTGACCGCAATCGCAGGGCGAGACCAATGTCCGGACGCCGCGCGCGTGACGCGGCCGAACCGGACCGCGCATGCGCTCAGCCCTCAGCTCAGCCCTCACCCTGACGCTCCTGCTCGCCCTGCCGGGCGCGGCGCTCGGCCAGCAGGCGGATCCGCCGGGTGCCGCCGCCCCGGATCCGGCCGCGTCCGCCCCCGCGACGGGGCGGGCGCGCCCGGCCCGCCCGCGGGTCCGCCACGCGCAGGCCCCGAGCCAGCCGATCATGGTCTACGACGCGCGGATCGAGGCCGGCGACCTGAGGATCTCGGGCTCCGTGCGCAAGCCCGGCGCGATCGTGGTGCTGGACGACGACATCTCGATCCAGGCCGACCGGCGCGGCCGGTTCACCTTCCGGCTGCCCTACCGGCCCTCGACCTGCGTGGTGACGCTGAAGGCGGAGCCGGACGAGCGCGAGGCGGTCGTGGCGAACTGCGCGCCCGAGGGTCCGCCCGGACCGCCCGGTCCCCAGGGTGCGGCGGGACCGCCCGGCGAGACGGGGGCCAAGGGCGAGACAGGGGCCAGGGGCGAGACCGGTCCCAAGGGGGATCAGGGTCTCAAGGGAGATCAGGGCCTCAAGGGCGATACGGGTCCCCAGGGCGAGCCCGGCCCGAAGGGGGAGCCCGGTGCCACGGGCGCGGCCGGCCCGCAGGGCGCACCGGGCCCGAAGGGCGACACGGGAGCCTCGGGCCCGCCGGGCGCACCGGGCTCGCGGGGGCCGATCGGGCCGCAGGGCGGCCCGGGCCCGAAGGGCGAGGCCGCCAGCCTGCGGCCCGTGCGCAAGTCCGACTGCCCGGGAGGCTGCGCGATCACCTGCGGGACCGGGGAGATGCTGGTCACGGCCCACTGCCTCAAGGGCGGCGCGCCGGTCTACGACGGGGAGGGCGCCAGCTGCCCGGCGGAGGCGACCGGCATCGTCGGGTTCTGCACGCGGCCGTGAGCCGGGCGGGTCAGCCGCCGGTCTCGCGCAGCCAGTCGAGCATCCCGGCGGCGGCCGACCGGCCGCCCGCGAAGGCGCCCTGGAGGAGGTAGCCGCCGGTCGGCGCCTCCCAGTCGAGCATCTCGCCGGCCAGGAACAGGCCGGGATGGGCGCGCAGCATGGACCGCCCGTCCAGCGCGTCGAGCCGGACGCCGCCCGCCGTCGAGATCGCCCGCTCGATCGGCGCGGAGGCGGTGAGGGTGACGGGCGCCGCCTTGATCAGCTCGGCGAGGGCCCCGGGCTCCGCCGGGAGGGCGGCGCCGGCCGCCTCGCGCAGCAGCCCCGCCGCCGCGGGCGCGAGGCCCGCGGCCTTGCGCAGCCGGGTCGCGGCCGAGTCGCCCGGCCGGGCGCCGGACAGGCGGCGGGCGAGGGCATCCCGGGTCAGGTCCGGGCGGAGATCCACGACGAGCCGCGCGCTGCCCCCGGCCGCGATCGCCTCGCGCAGGACGCGCGAGAGGGCGTAGACCGCCCCGCCCTCGAGGCCGGCCTCGGTGATCACGGCCTCGCCCCGCACCGTTGTGCCCGCGCAGGTGAGCGCCACCCGCTTCAGCGGCGCGCCGGAGAACCGCTCCCGGAACAGGTCTGACCACGCCGCCGCGAAGCCGGCATTGGCCGGACGCAGGGGCGACACCGCCACGCCGAGCCCCTCGAGGAGCGGCACCCAGCGCCCGTCCGAGCCGAGGCGCGGCCAGCTCGCCCCGCCCAGCGCCAGCAGGGTGGCGCGCGGCCGGAGGTCCAGGGGACCGTCCGGGGTCTCGAAGCGCAGGCCCCCGGCGATCCCCGTGAGCCGGTGGCGGGTGCGGATCCGGACGCCGAGGCGGTCGAGCCGCGCCAGCCACGCCCGCAGCAGGGGCGAGGCCTTGAAGCTGCGCGGGAAGACGCGCCCGCTCGTGCCGACGAAGGTCGGCTCGCCGAGATCCGCGCACCACGCCCTGAGCGCGTCGGGCGGGAAGGCCGCGATGGCCGCATCGAGGGCGCCGCGCGGATGGTAGCGGGCGAGGAACTCGGCCCGCGCCTCGCCGTGGGTGATGTTGAGGCCGCCGCGCCCGGCGATCAGCAGCTTGCGGGCGACCGACGGCATGCGCTCGTAGACCGTGACCGCGCGGCCGGCCTCGCCCAGCACCTCGGCCGCGGCGAGCCCGGCGGGCCCCCCGCCCACGATGGCGATTGCGTCCCTGTCATCCGGCATGGGGCGGGAGAGCGACAGCCCGGCACCCTCTGTCAAGGGCGAAGGCCGGATCGGCGCCGGGCGCCATGGGCCGGCCTCCGGCGTTGCGCTAGGAAACGGACACGCCCGAACGCACGTTCTTCCCGATCCCGGGCGCCGCGGTTACCGGTGCACCGGCCCGCGACCGCGGCCCGCCCGCGCCCCCCTCATGCCGCCCCAGGCCCCGTCCGTCCCGGACGGTCGGCCGGCACGGTCCGGATCAGAGGCTCTCAGACACGTGGCCAGTCCCGTCGCCGTCACCGAGATCCAGCCGCAGGCCCAGGCGCAGGCCCAGGCGCGGCCCGCCCCGCAGGCCGCGCTCAGCCCCGGCGAGATCCGCGCCATCGTCTACGGGCTGATGACCGCGATGCTGCTCGCGGCCCTCGACCAGACCATCGTGGCGACCGCCATGCCGACCATCGGCCTCGACCTCGGCGACGCCGCGAACCTGCCCTGGATCGTCACCGCCTACCTGCTGGCCTCCACGGCGGTGACCCCGCTCTACGGCAAGCTCAGCGACATCCACGGCCGGCGGGTCATGCTGCTGATCGCCATCGCGACCTTCGTGGTCGGCTCGCTCGCCTGCGCGCTCGCGCCCACGATGGTGGCGCTGGCGCTCGCCCGAGGTCTCCAGGGTGTCGGCGGCGGCGGGCTGATCGCCCTGGCGCAGACCATCCTGGCCGACATCATGTCGCCCAAGGAGCGGGCGCGCTACCAGGTGGTGATCGCGGGCGTGTTCGTGACGGCCTCGGTGGCGGGGCCGCTGCTCGGCGGCCTCTTCGCCCAGCACCTGCACTGGTCCCTGATCTTCTGGATCAACCTGCCGATCGGCGTCCTCGCCTTCGCGCTCACCAACGCCAACCTCAAGCGCCTGCCCCGCCACGAGCGCCGCCACCGGCTGGACTATCCCGGCGCCGCCCTGATGGTGGCGGGCTCCGTCACCCTCCTGCTGGCCCTGAGCTGGGGCGGGGTGCGCTATCCCTGGGACTCGGCGCCGGTCCTCGCCCTCCTCGCCGGGGCGGCCGTGCTGGGCGGCGCCTTCGCGGCGCGGCTCGCCACGGCGGCCGAGCCGCTGATCCCCACGGAGGTGCTCAAGGACCGGGTGGTCTACAGCGCGACGCTGGCCGCGTGCTTCGCCATGGGCACCTTCATCGGGCTCACCATCTACGTGCCGATCTTCCTCGAAGGGGTGATCGGGCTCTCGGCGAGCGAGTCCGGGGTGGCCCTGGTGCCGCTGATGATCGGCACCGTCACGGGCGCGACCCTGTCGGGCCGGTCGATGCTCCATTTCCGGCACTACAAGCGCGTGCCCCTGGCGATGATGTGCGTCAGCCTCGCCTGCTGCGCCACCATCGCCTGGCAGGGCCGGGCGCTGCCCTTCTGGCTCATGGAGGTGCTGTTCGCGCTGCTCTCCATGGGGATCGGGACGATCCTGCCGCTCTCGACCATCTCGATCCAGAACGCGGTGGAGACGCACCAGCTCGGCATCGCCACCGCCGCGATGAACTTCTTCCGCTCCCTCGGCGGGGCGCTGATCGTGGCGGCCTTCGGCACGATCGTGCTCGGCGGCGCCGCCGGCGGGGCGGGGGGAGGGGCCCACGACGTGGAGAGCCTGATCCGCGGCGCGGACCCGGCCCAGCTCGCCCTGACCTTCCGCCACGTCTTCCTGGCCGCCTGCCTCGGCCTGCTCGGGGCCTTCACGTTCCTGGCGCTGATGGAGGAGCGGCCCCTGCGCGAGCGCACGTCGCCCAGGATGGCCGCCGAGACCCCGGAGGCCTCCGCCTGACGGCCTCGCGGCACCGGACGCGTTCCCTCAACCCCCGCGTTCCCGTCCGGGACCGGAGGTCGCCCCGACACGCGCGCCCGCGTCGCATCGGGGCCACGGGGGCCGGAGATCGTCACCGGCCCGCGCACCGCCCGGGCATCTTGCCCTTGATTCGCCCGGATCACCCCTTACGTCGGCCCCATCGGCTGCGGGCCCCTCTGGCGGGCGCTCCTCAGCGCCCGTGATGTCGGAGCCGATGCTTTCCATTTGGAATCAGCATCAGGTCCCGCACATGATGGACGTCCTCACCGTCGAATGGCTCGGCAAGCCGTTGTGGATGTGGCTCGGGTTCCACGTCCTGATCGCCTGCCTGCTCGCCTTCGACCTCGGGCTCCTCCACCGCGACAAGGAGCACGAGATCGGCGTCCGGGAGAGCTTGGCTCTCACCGGCTTCTACCTCGCCCTCGGCCTCGCCTTCGGCGGCTGGATCTGGTGGTATCTCGGGCCGTCTTCCGCCGAGGAGTACGTCACCGGCCTCGTGGTCGAGAAGTCGCTGTCGATGGACAACGTCTTCGTCATCGCCATGATCCTCACGGCCCTGGGCATCCCGCGGGCGGCCCAGCACCGGGTCCTCCTCTGGGGCATCCTGGCGGCCGTGGTGCTGCGCGGCCTGATGATCGGGCTCGGTGCCGCCCTGGTGCACGAGGTGCACTGGGTGCTCTCCCTGTTCGCCGCCTTCCTGATCTACGCCGGCCTGAAGATCCTGATCGCGGGCGACGAGGAGGAGGGCGACTTCCAGAACAGCGCCGTCGTGCGCTGGTTCAAGACGACCTTCCGGGTCACCCCCGACCTGCACGGCCAGCGCTTCACCGTGCGCAAGACCGACCCGAAGACCGGCAAGGTCACCCTGTACTTCACACCGCTGGCCCTCGCCCTGGTGCTGGTGAACGGCGCCGACGTGATCTTCGCGGTCGACAGCGTGCCGGCGATCTTCGCGATCACCACCGACACGTTCGTGGTCTACACCTCCAACATCTTCGCGATCCTGGGCCTGCGCGCCCTCTACTTCGCCCTCGCCGCGATGGTCGACCGGTTCGCCTACCTGAAGACGGCCCTCGCCTTCATCCTGATCTTCATCGGCGCCAAGATCGTGGTCGCCGACACGTTCGAGCTCGTCCACGTGCAGCCCTGGGTCTCCCTGGTGGTGACCCTGACGCTGCTGGCGGCCGGCGTCGTCTACAGCCTCTGGCGGACCCGGACCGACGCGCCGGTCGCGCCGGCCCCTGAGGCCGGGCACCCCCGTGAGGCCCGGGCCCACCGCGCCTGAGGGGGCCCGGCGGGCGCCCGGCCCTCAGGCCGGCGGCAGCGCCGCGATCAGGTCGCGCAGGGTGGTGATGGTCGAGGCGTCGGCCACGCCGTCCACCCGCGCCGGGCGGAAGTGGCGCTGGAACGCGGTGACCACCGCCTGGGTGCGCGCGTCGAACAGCCCGGTCACCGGCAGGTCGTAGCCGTAGAGCGCGAACATCGCCTGCAGCGCCTCGACGGGCTGGCCGGCATCGCCCCGCGCGAAGAACCGGCCGTCCTGGAGGCGGGCGGGGGGCACGCGGTGGCCCACCCCCGCCGCCGCCAGACGGTCCCATGGAAAGATCTCTCCCGGATCCTCCTTGCGCTCGGGCGCGACGTCGGAATGGGCGAGCACCCGCTCCGGCGGGATCGGCCAGCGGCCGAGGATGTCCCGGGCCAGCGCGATCACCGCCTCGACCTGCGCCTCCGGGTAGGGCGGCAGGCCGCCGGCATGGCCCGGATGGACGATCTCGATCCCGATCGACCGGGAATTGACGTCGGTCTCGCCCTTCCAGGCGCCGGCGCCGGCGTGCCAGGCCCGGCGGGCCTCCGGCACCATCTGGACGATCCCGCCATCCTCGAACACGAGGTAGTGCGCCGAGACCTCGCTCAGCGGGTCGCGCAGGCGCGCGAGGGCGGCGGCCCCGCTGTCCATCCCGGTGTAGTGCAGGATCAGCATATCGAGCGGCCCCGCGCGGCGGGCGCCGTGGTTCGGCGAGGGCGCGACGCGGCGGGCGAGGGGGCTGTCGGGGGTCAGGCTCACCGCAGCCCGCGCTCCTGCGCGATCCGGTCATAGGCGGCGTTGATCGCGGCGAGCCGCCGCGTGGCGATGGCCACCGCCTCCGTCGGCAGGCCGCGGGCGAGCGCCCGGTCCGGGTGGTGCTCGGCCACCAGCGCCCGGTGGCGGGCCTTCACGGCGGCGTCGTCCGCCTCGCGGTCGAGCCCGAGGACGCCGTAGGGATCGTCCGGCAGCCGCACGTGGCGGGCGGCGATGCGCCGGAACGCCGCCTCGTCGAAGCCGAAGATGCCCGAGACCGCGCGCAGGTAGCGCTCCTCGGCCTCGTGCAGCGCCCCGTCGGCGCCGGCGATCTGGAACAGGCCGTCGAGCACGTCCTCGAGGAGCGCCGGCTCGTCGCCGAAGGTGGTCGCCAGCTGCTGGGCGTAGGCCTCGAAGCCGTTCGTGGTCTTCTTGGCGAGGTCGAACAGGCGCTCGACGCCCGCCCGCGCGGACGGCTCCACCTGCACGACCCGGCCGAACGCCTCGACCTCCGAGGGCAGCACGACGCCGTCGGACTTGGCCATCTTGGCGGCGAGCGCCACGAGTCCGGTGGTGAACACGACGTCGCGCGGCGTCCGCCCGAAGGGCGCGCCGACGCGGTCGAGCAGGAAATGACCGGCGACCCCGCCGATCAGCGCCCCGAGGGGGCCGCCGATCGCGAGGCCGAATCCGGCGCCGCCGAGCTTGCCCCAGACGCCCTGAGTCTTGGTCGCCTGATTCATGGGACGACCGGTCCCGGCGCTGATCCTCGGCTCGGCTCTGTCATCGGCGGCGGCGGGGTTCCGGCACCGGGACGGGCCCGGCCGAGCGACGGGATAGCCGCTCCGCACGCCGCGAGGAAGGGCCGGGGCGCGCCCGGCCCTTCCCCTTCAGCTCAGCGGCAGTACACGTTGCCGTAGGCGTCGCGATAGGTGCCGTAGGGGCAGCGCGGCGCGGTCGAGGCGCCCACGATGGCGCCGCCGGCGCCGCCGATCGCGGCACCCGCCAGGGCACCGCCCGCGCGGCCGGTGGCCGCCGCGCCGATCGCGGCACCGGTCAGGGCGCCGAGGCCGGCGCCGCCCAGAGCCCGGTCCTCCGGGGTGTTGCAGCCGGCGAGCGAGAGGGCGGCGATGGTGGCGATGGCGGCGGCCGTCAGCTTCTTCATGGTCCCCAGAACTCCCTTGTGAATCCGGTCCGGCCGGTGGCCGTGATCGTTGCGGATCGGGTCGAGCTTAGCAGGAAAGGAATGTCGGCCATACGGCTAAGGTTCCATCGGCCGCGAGACGCGTTGCCAGACGAGTTGCGCCCGGTTCCCGTCTCGCCCTATGCCACGTTCGGAGGCGCTCCGGCCGCGGTGCCGCGACGCCCTATCCGGCACCACGCCCGGCACCAGTCCGGCACATGTCCGAGGGTCCCATGCCGACAGCCACCACGATCGTCCGCCGGGCCGCGGTCCGCGCCGACCGCGTCGCCGACACGGTGACCCTCGACCGCGCGGGCCGGGCTGCCGTCGCCGGATCCCTGGTCGCCGAGGGCGGCCTCAGCTTCGACGTCGCGCTCACCAAGGCCGCGGCGCTCGAGGACGGCGACGCCCTGCGCCTCGACGACGGCCGGCTCGTCGCGGTGCGGGCGGCCGCCGAGGACCTCCTGGAGGTGCGCGCCGAGAATCCGGCCCGCCTGCTGCGCCTGGCCTGGCAGCTCGGCGGCAGCCACGTGGACGCCGAGATCGGCGCGGACGTGCTCTACGTGCCGGCGACGCCCGCCGCGGCCGAGCTGGTGCGCGGGCAGGGCTGCGTCGCGACCCCGGTCTCCCGTGCCTTCCGTCCCGAGCAGGCCGCCCACGATCACAGCACCTGCGGGCACGATCACGGGCACGACCATCACGCCCACCATCATCACGACCACGGGCATGAGCACGGCCATGAGCACGGCCATGACCACGGGCATGACCACGGGCATGACCACGCCCACGCGCACGATCATGGGCACAGCCACGATCACGGGCACGAGAAGCACGGCCACGATCATGCCCACGGTCACAGCCATGATCACAGCCATGATCACGGCCATGATCACGAGCACGGGCACCAGAAGCACGGCCACGTGCACGGTCCCGGCTGCGGCTGCGGCCACGATCACTAGCGGTTGAGCCGGGCCCGATCGGGGATCCCGCACCGGGCACACACCGCGGACGGTCCGCCACCGTCACGCGGCCCTCACACAGCCCTACGCGACCGTCACTCTGCCGGGACGAAGCGCAGCGTGCCGGCGCGCCGCGTGGGCTGGCCGGTGTCGTTCGTGTGATTGACGCCGTCCATCACCGGGACCTCCGGAAAGTCGAAGGGACTGACCCCGTCCAGGCAGGCCACGTTGACGGCGTGGACGTTCGGGTCCGACCGTCGCTGATGGTGCGTGTAGACGCCGCAGCGGGAGCAGAAGAAGTGCTGCGCCGCCCCGGTATGGAACCGGTAGGTCGTCAGCGCCTCCGCCCCCTCCAGGATCCTCACCCCGCCCGGCCGCGCCATGACGACGACGGCGCCGCGCATGCGGCAGTAGGAACAAGTGCAGCGTCGGATCGACGCGAGATCGTCGTCGAGGGCCGCCTCGAAGCGCACCGCCCCGCAGTGGCAGCGTCCGGACCAGGTCGTCGCGTCGTCCGCCATGGTGCTGGGCATCCCGTGCGTTTTCCTGCGATCGGGCGCGGTGGCGGAGCCAGCCGGCACACCGGACCCTAAGTTTCCGGCACCGTGCGGACAATCACCATGTCCTCACACGATGTGTCAGGAAAACTCACGCAGGGACTCCGGCGGGCCGAGATCCCTGCCGGTCACAGGCGCTTCGGGACGGGCCTGAGGCAGTAGAGGCGCGACGCCTCGGCGGACAGGCTGTCCTGGGCGGCCACGCACTGGTCGAGGGTGAGGCCGATGCTGGACGCGTAGGGCTCGTTGGGCGACAGCGCCGCGCGGGCGAGGGCCGCCAGGTACAGCAGGAACGCCGCGACCGCGACGACCAGCGCGGCGACGAGGACGCGGTTCAGCAGCATCGCCGGCGACCGCTCACGGGATCCCGACCAGCAGCAGCGCGAGCGCGAGCACCGTGAGTCCCGCTCCGATCAGCGTCACGGCGGTGTAGTCGCGTCCGGACCGCCGCGCGGGCGCGCGACCGGGCCGGATCGTGATCCGCGCCCCGGATCCCTGCGCGGGACCCGGATCCCCGGGCCGGCTCACTGCAGCAGACCCCACAGGCCCGTCGCCAGTCCGAAGGTGAGCGAGAGCATCGCTGCGCAGATCAGGACCCGGTCGATCACGCGGGCGGCCCGATCCTCCGGCTGAACGTCGATCATGGCGGGACCTCCTCTCGGCCAGAGTGACGAGCGGCTGTTGCTGACCTGTGTCGGCCCCTCGCCGGCACACGGGTTCGTGTTGTCCGCGAGGGGGGAGGGGGGCGGGCGGCCTCGAACGGGGCTGTGCCGGCAGGGCGCGGCGCCAGGGCACCGGAACACCCGGGATGCCGTGCGGTTGGACCGGCATCCCCATCGGAGACGACGCGTGACCACGGATCCGCTGCACAAGTATCCCCGCCCGCCCTTCGCGGCGCAGCCCCAGAGCTTCCCCGGCAAGACCGGCCGCATGGAGCCCGAACCCGACCACGGCGAGGCGAGCTACAAGGGCTCGGGCAAGCTGACCGGCCAGGCCGCGCTGATCACCGGCGGCGATTCCGGTATCGGCCGCGCGGTCGCCATCGCCTTCGCCCGGGAGGGGGCCGACATCGCCATCTCCTACCTGCCGGACGAGCAGGCCGACGCGGAGGCGGTCGCCCAGTGGGTCGAGAAGGCGGGTCGGCGGGCGCTGCTCCTGCCGGGTGACCTCAAGGACGCCGCCTACGGGCGCCAGATCGTCGCCCGCACCGTCGAGACGTTCGGGCGCCTCGACGTGCTGGTCAACAACGGCGCGTTCCAGCAGCCGAACGAGGACCTCGCCGCGATCGACGACGCCGTGTTCGAGGACCATTTCCGCACCAACGTGTTCGGCGCGTTCTACGTGACCAAGGCGGCGCTCGCCCATCTGAAGCCCGGCGCCTCGGTGATCTTCACCTCCTCGGTGAATTCCAAGCACCCGATGCCGTCGCTCATGGCCTACAGCGCCACCAAGGGCGCCCTGAGCAACATGGTGCTCAGCTTGGCCCAGCTCCTCGCCGAGAAGGGCGTGCGCGTGAACGGCGTGCTGCCCGGGCCGATCTGGACCCCGTTCATCCCCTCCGGGATGAGCCAGGATTCGGTGAAATCCTTCGGCAGTCAGGTGCCGTTCGGCCGGCCCGGACAACCGGCCGAACTCGCCTCGGCCTACGTGATGCTGGCCTCCGAGGAGAGCAGCTACACGTCGGGCGCGCTCGTCACGGTGGCCGGGGCCATGCCGGTGTTCTGACGCGCCTCTCCCGCGCGTTTCCCGGACAGGCCCGCGGCAGCGGCGCCCGTCCGGGGCGACGGCGCGCTCAGGCGGCGCGCATCTCGACGAGGAAGCGCATCACCTCGGCGCGCAGGGCCTCGGCGCTGCGGCAGACGTCGCCGGCCGCGGCACCGACCTCCCCGGCCACGCGGTGCGTCGCCTCCGCCGCCGACGAGGCCGAGACCACGTTCGCGCTCACCGCGTCGGTCCCCCGGGCGGCCTCGTCGATGTTCTGCGAGATGTGCCCGGTGGCGAACCGCTGCTGCTCGACCGCCGCCGCGATCGCGCTGGCGATCGCGTTCATCGTGTCGACGGTCCTCCCGATCGAGTGGACCGCGCCGACCGCCTCCGTCGTCTCGCCCTGGATCGCCGCGATCTGCGCGGTGATCTCCTCCGTGGCCTTCGCGGTCTGCCCGGCCAAGCCCTTCACCTCGGCGGCGACCACCGCGAAGCCGCGCCCCGACTCGCCCGCCCGCGCCGCCTCGATCGTGGCGTTCAGCGCCAGGAGGTTGGTCTGCTCGGCGATCGCCGAGATGATCCGCACGACTTCCCCGATCCGCTCCGCCGCCCCGGCGAGGCCGCGGATCTGCCGGTCGGTCCGCTCCGCCTCGCTCACCGCCTGACCGGCGATCGCGGCCGACTTGGTGACCTGCCCGCCGATCTCGCCGATCGAGGCGGACAGCTCCTCGGTCGCCGCCGCCACCGTCTGCACGTTGGCGGCGGCCTGCTGCGCCGCCCCGGCGGCCGAGCCGGCCTGCCGCGACGCCTGCGCGGCGGTGTCGGCCATCGCCCGACAGGCCTCCCGCATGCCGGCCGCGGCGGTGTCGACCCGTGCCAGGAGCTGGCTCGCCTCGGTGTCGAAGCTGCGGGTCACCGCCTCCATCCACTGGGCCCGCTCCTGCCGACGCTCCTGCTCGGCGCGCTGCTCGGTCGACAGGGTCCGCGCCTCGATCATGCTGTCCCGGAACACGCCGGCGGCCTCGGCCATCTGGCCGATCTCGTCGCGCCGGCCGAGACCCGGGATGGCGACGTCCGTCGCGCCGCCGGCGAGGCGGCGCAGGGCGGCCGTGAAGGCGCTCAGGGGGCGGGTGATGCTGCGCGCCAGCAGGAACCCGACCAGCCCGATCCCGATCGCGAGGGGGATCAGCCAGAGCAGGGTGGTGACCATCCGCGCCCGGTCCAGGGCGTGGATGTCGTCCACGTACAGGGCCGAATTGATGACCCATTGCCAGGGCTCGTAGGCGAGCGAGTAGGCGACCTTCGGGGCGGGCTCGGTCTCGCCGAGGCGGGCCCAGCGGTACTCGGTGAAGCCGCCGCCCTCCCGGGCGTGCTGGATCATCGTCCAGACGAAGGTCTTCTTCATCGCCGCGTCGTCGCGGGACCGCGTGCCCTCGATCTTGGGATCGGGATGCACGACGTTGCGGCCGATGTTGCCCGGCTCCGAGCTGTAGACGAAGACGTAGTCGCCGCCGTTGTAGCGCATGGCCCGCAGCGCCTCCGCCGCGCGCCGCCGCGCCTCGTCGGCCGAGACGGCGCCGGCCTCCGCCTGCCGGGCGAACGCCGCCACGATGCCGTGCGCCGACTCGACCTGGGCGCGGATGGCGGCCTTGCGCCCCTCCATCATCACCGCGCCGACGGACGAGACCTGGACGCCCACGATCGATATGAATGCCAGAAGGATGCTACTGATAAGACAAAATATCTTTCTACCGATCGACATATCAAATATTCCTAACTATAAATAAAGCTACACCGCGAAGCTCGCGGATCGAATCAACTGTCCTTCGGCGCCGCGCCCGCCGATCATCTGCCGAACATTGGAATAATTCCATTCCGGCCACACATGTGAGATATGCTTCATCGCGCTCCCGGCGGAGCGGTCGGCCGGGACGATCGACCTCGTCGCGGACGGTCTCGTGCCGCCGTCGCACGGCCCGCGGGCGCCGATCGGCGGGCCGGACCGCGAGCGGTCAGGCCAGTCGAAGGCGGCGACGGACGCGCGCATCGCGGCGCCGGAGCGGGCGAGGCAGGAACACGACGTTCGAGAGGTGCACGCCGCGCGACACGCGGCGGGCCAGCGAGCCGCCGGTCGTCCACGCCCGCCCGTCGGCCGCGCTCGACCGGCTGCTCCGGGCGGCCTGCCGCCGGTCCGCTCCCGGGAGTCAGGGCGGGGGAGGCGGATTGCGCGCAGGTCCCGGCGGTGAATCGTCGGACGCTATCACGCCCCGTGGAGCGCGCGGCGCGCGGCCCGACCGCGACATCGATTTCCGGCGTCCCGGCCGAGAGAATGCCCGGGGCTGACCCGGATCGCGCCGGTGCGGCCTCGAACCCGGAGGCTCCGAGCGCGGCGGGCTCAGGGATCGCGGTGCCGCTCGCGGGCGACGTGCGCGCGCCGCCGCGCCGTCAGCCTACCGCCTCGGCGCGGCGCGGGCGCTCGGCCCGGTCGCCGGCCACCCGCGCCGCCTCGACACCGCGCGCCGGAAGCGACGCGGCGGCGCGCGGTCCCGCGCGGAGCGCGTGACGCGCCGCGGTGACGTGAGGCGGCATCGACGGCGCTGCGCGCGTCGCGGTCCGACGCGACGCGCCGCTCCGGCGTCAGCGGAGAAGGTTCGGGGGCACCGGCGGGCTCGCGTTGAGCAGCGTGATCGTCACCCGCCGGTTCGGCGCGAGATAGGGATTGTCCGGGAAAACCGGCTCCGTGTCGCCGCGTCCCGACACGGAGGAGAAGTTGTCGTTGGGAACCCCGGCACCCGACAGGACCTCGCGCACGGCGAGGGCACGCCCGGCGGAGAGGTTCCAGGGCTCGCCGGCCCGCGTCGAGCCCGGGCGCGCGACGGCCGTGTAGCCGGTGATCGACAGGCGGTTGGGCAGCCGCCGGATGGCGGGCGCGAGGGCCTCCAGCACGCGACGGGTGCGGTCGTAGGGCTCGACGGACCCCTCGCGGAACATGGAGCGGCCGTCCTGGTCCACGAGGGAGACGTTCACGCCCTCCTTGGTCTGCTCGATCACGATGTTCTTCGACAGTTCGGCGATGTCGGGCATCGTCTGGAGCGCCTGCCGGAGGCTGGCTATGGCGCTGAAATTGGCCTCCACGTTGGCGACCGGGCGGCTGGCATCGACGTCGCTGACGCGCCCCGGGCTGGTCGGGCGCGTGATCTCCTCCCGCTCGGCGGAGCCCCGCTCCGCGTCGCGGGGCGTGGACGGCTTGTTGCCGGACGTGTCGAGGGCGGTCCCGTACAGGATTCCGCCGGCGCCGCTGGTCGCAGGGCTCAGAGCCGCCGGCGAGAAGTACTCCGCCAGGCCGATCTTCTGCTCCTGCGTCGTCATGCTGATCAGCCACATCAGCAGGAAGAACGCCATCATGGCGGTCACGAAGTCCGCGTAGGCGATCTTCCAGGCCCCGCCGTGGTGGGCGTGGGCTGCCTTCTTGACCTTCTTGATGATGATCGTCGCCATGGACTCCCTCCCGGATGTCGGATCAGCTCTGGGCGGGCAGAGCGGCGGTCGCCGCTTCCACTTCGTTGAAGGTCGGGCGGACGTCGCTCATCAGGGACTTGCGGGCGAACTCGACCGCCATCACCGGCGGCTGGCCGGCGATGTGGGCGAGCAGCCCCGCCTTGAGCGAGAGATAGTACTTGGACTCGGCCTCGAAGAGACTCTTGAGCGACTGCGCCATGGGCCCGAAGAAGCCGTAGGCCACGAAGACGCCGAAGAAGGTGCCGACGAGCGCGCCGCCGATCAGGTGCCCCAGCACCTCCGGCGGCTCCTTGATCGCCCCCATCGTCTTGATCACGCCGAGCACGGCGGCGACGATGCCGAGCGCCGGCGTCCCGTCGGCAAGCGACTGCATGGCCGAGACGACGCGCTCCTGCTCCTGATGGTGCGTCTCCAGCTCCTCATCCATGAGCGCGTCGATCTCGTGGACGTTGTTGGCGCCCAGCGTCACCATGCGCATGTAGTCGCAGACGAACTCGACCGCGTGGTGGTTCGCCGCGAAGGTCGGGAAGGCGTTGAACAGCGTCGACTCGCCCGGATCCTCGATGTGCGGCTCGAGCGCCATCGCACCCTTCTGCTTCGCGAGCTTGAACAACGAATACTGCATTCCCAGCAGTTCGACATAGGATTGCTGGTTGTACTTGGGGCCCTTGATCAGCGTGCCCAGCATGGCGGGCACGGCCTTGAGCACCGGCCCGGTGTTGCCGATGACGAAGGCGCCGATCGCCGCACCCAGGATGATGACGAACTCGAACGGCTGCCACAGGACCAGCAGATGGCCGCCCATCGCCGCGTAGCTGCCGAAGACGCAGGCGAAGACGATCACTGTGCCGACGATCAGCCGCATGATGTGCCATCCTTGCGCGGCGGCAGATGCACCCCGCGCGACGCTACCAATGACCTGGGAAATCACTGATCTTGGTTAACGGCGCGTTTAGAGCCGCGGCGGGCGCGCCGGTCGACGGTCCGGGCCCCGCGGTGGACCGTGCCGTCTCTTTTGACGACGGTCCGGGCGTGATACCCCGTCGTCCCGTGCTTCCCGGCGGACTCGACGATAGGCCCCCATCGCGCCCCCCGCGGTGGGACCGGACGGGGCCGAGCAGGCACGGCACAGCCGGATTCCGAGCAGTCCGACGCCCGATGGGGCATCGCCGAGGTACAGCACGAGAGCGACAGCAAGTGATTGCCGCAACGGAAGAACCCCGAACTCTCAGCGGATGGCGCTTCTCCGTCGCCCCGATGATGGACTGGACGGACCGCCACTGCCGGGCGTTCCACCGGTCCCTCTCGGCGCGCGCCCGCCTCTACACCGAGATGGTGACGACCGGCGCGGTGCTGCACGGGCCGCGGGAGCGCCTGCTCGGCTTCGCGGAGATCGAGCACCCGGTGGCGGTCCAGCTCGGCGGCTCGGACCCGGCGGACCTGGCGCGGGCCGCCCGGATCGCCGCGGATCTCGGCTACGACGAGGTCAATCTCAACGTCGGCTGCCCCTCGGACCGGGTGCAGGAGGGCCGCTTCGGCGCCTGCCTGATGCGCGAGCCGGCCCTGGTCGGCGACTGCGTCGCCGCCATGAAGGCCGCGGTCCCCGTGCCGGTGACGGTGAAGTGCCGGATCGGCGTCGACGACCAGGACCCCGAGGCGGCGCTCGACACCCTGGCCGACGCCGTGGTGGCGGCGGGCGTCGACGGGCTGATCGTCCACGCCCGCAAGGCCTGGCTCCAGGGGCTCTCGCCCAAGGAGAACCGGGACGTGCCGCCCCTCGATTACGGCCGCGCCGCGCGGCTGAAGCGGCGGCTTCCCGGCCTGCCGATCGCGGTCAACGGCGGCCTGCGCGACCTGGATTCCGCGCGGGCGCGGCTCGCCGAGGTCGACGGCGTCATGGTCGGCCGCGCCGCCTACACCGAGCCGGCGCTCCTGCTCGGGGTCGATCCCGACCTGTTCGGCGTGCCGGCCCCGGCCCCCGACGCCTTCGCGGCGGTCGCAGCGTTCGAGCCCTACATCGCCGCGTGCCTCGCCCGGGGCGAGCGCCTCCACGCGGTCACCCGGCACATGCTCGGCCTGTTCAACGGCCGGCCGGGCGCGCGGGCCTTCCGGCGCCACCTCTCGACCCACGGGATGCGCCCGGAGGCCGACCTCGCGACCCTGCGGGAGGCGGTGGCGCTGGTCTCCCGCGCCGCCCCCGAGGCCCGCGCCGCCTGAGCGCCTTGCGCGGCGGCCCGGTCAGGGCCGGCGCAGGATCAGGCGGTCGCCCCGGACCTCGTAGCCGGAGAGCCGCGACAGGAAGGTCTGGCCGAGGAGGTTCGCCGAGAGCGCGCCCGGCTTGGCCACCATGGCGTTGACCCGCCGCTCGGTGATCGTCCCGACGCTGAGCGAGTCGAGCTGGGTCGGCGCCGCGTAGGTGATGCCGTTGGCGGTGGAGACGCGGGCGGTGAACTCGGAGGGCGCGGGCGTGAGCCCCAGCGCGGCGGCGTTCTCGGCGGTGAGCACGACGCTGCTCGCCCCGGTGTCGAACAGGAAGGGCTGCACCCGGCCGTTGACCAAGGCGTCGACCCGGAAATCGCCGTCCGCCCGCCGGGTGACGGTGACGGCGCCGTCGCCGCTCGAGGTCGCGCTCCCCGGCCGGAGATCGCCGAGCACCCGGGCGCCGACATCCTGGATCCGGTCGCGGTAGCTGTAGCCGATCACCAGGGCGAGGCCGATCAGCGCCCAGGCCAGGAGCGCCTGCAGGTTCGCGCCGAGCCGGGCCGTGAACTGCCGCCAGAACCCGGCCACCACCAGGAGCAGGATCGTGCCGGTCCAGGCGAGGTTCGCCAACTGGCCGGGCTCGATCACGCCGCCGACGCTGTCGCTGCCGTCGCTGAGGACCAGGGCGACGAGAACCAGGGCGAGGGCCGCGAGGCCGAGATAGATCATGACGGCAGCGGCGCTTCCAGGGGGGTGAGGCCGGCGGCCCGCATCCGGGCGCCGAGCCCCGCCATCACGGCGCGGCGCCGGTCTTCCGACAGCGAGCCCCAGGCGGCGATCTCGTCGCGGGTCCGGCCGCAGCCGCAGCACAGGCCGGTCGCGGCGTCGAGGACGCAGACCTTGGTGCAGGGCGAGGAGGGTTTCGGCGCGGGCGGCATCGGTGATCCTTGGCCGGGGGATCGTGGCCGGGTCAAGACGCGGCGGCCTCCCTCAATCCGCCACGCCCGCCGTCGCCGCCACCAGGGCCAGCAGGGCGGCGATCTCCGCGACCTGCTGGCAGGCGCCGATGACGTCGCCGGTCTGGCCGCCGATCCTGGCGCGCGCCAGCCGGGTCAGGCCCAGGGCCGCGAGGCCGGCGCACAGGATCATCAGAGCGATCCCGCCGACAGGCAGGCCGAGGGGCACGGCGCCGAGCGCCAGCACCGCGCCGAGGCCCAGCGCGGTGGCGAGGCTCGCCCGCCCCGGGCGGCCGACCGAGGCGGAGAGGCCGCCCGGCCGCGCCGGCGCGAGCAGCACCATCGGGGCGAGGGCGGCGACCCGCGACAGGGCGGCCGCCAGGATCAGGCCGGTCACGGCCGCGTGGCCGATCCGGTCGAGGAGCGTCGCCAGGGCGCCGATCCGCAGGGCCAGCGCCAGGACCAGGGCGGCGCCGCCGTAGGCGCCGATCCGGCTGTCGCGCATGATCTCCAGGCGGCGCTCCCGCGTGGCGCCGCCGCCGAACCCGTCGGCGACGTCGGCAAGCCCGTCCTCGTGGAGGGCGCCGGTCGCCACCACGGCGACCGCCACCGCGAGGGTCGCGGCCAGGAACGGCCCGAGCCCGACGGCCCAGCCGGCCGCCAGCACCAGGGCGGCGGGCAGCGCCAGGATCAGGCCGGCCAGCGGCAGCATCCGCGGCAGGGTGGTGAAGTCGGGGCTCCGGTGCGGGTCCGGCTCGCCGGGCAGTTGCGGCACCGGCAGGCGGGAGTAGAAGCGCAGGCACCCGGCGAGGTCGTAGAGGGCGCCGCGCCCGGGCCAGTCGGCCTCCCCGCCGGTCTGCCTGTCCATCGCGGCCTCTCGCATCCGCCCGCCACCGCGCGCCGCTCCCGTATAGTCTCCCCGTCCGGAGGCGCCCACAGGAAATCATCGCCGCCATGACCGATTCGACGACCGCTCCCGAACCCGGCCCCTTCGACGACATCCGCAACCTGCTGAAGGCGATGCCAGGCCCCGACGCGGAGGCGAAGGAAGCCGTCGCGGCCCGGGACGCGACCCTGACGAAGCCCGCCGGTTCGCTGGGGCGCCTGGAGAGCCTCGTGACGTGGCTGGCGGCGTGGCAGGGCAAGGCGCCGCCGACCTTCGACCGGCCGCTGGTCTGCGTCTTCGCCGGCAGCCACGGGGTCACGCGCCGCGGCGTCTCGGCCTTCCCGGACGCGGTCAACCGCCAGATGCTCGACAACTTCGCCGCCGGGGGCGGGGCGATCAACCAGATCTGCGCGGCCTACGGCCTCGGCTTCAAGGTGTTCGACCTCGCCCTCGACATGCCCACCGGCGACATCGCGGAGGGGCCGGCCCTCGACGAGCGCGCCACGGTCGCCACCATGGCGTTCGGCATGGAGGCGGTGGCCGCCGGCACCGACTGCCTCGGCATCGGCGAGATGGGCATCGGCAACACCACGGTGGCGGCCGCCCTCTACGCCGCCCTGTTCGGCGGCGATCCCGCCCACTGGGTCGGGCGCGGCACGGGAGTCGACCGGGACGGCCTGTCCCGGAAGGTCGCGGCCGTGGAGGCGGCGCTCGCGCACCATGCCGGCCACCTCGACGACCCGCTCCAGGTCCTGGCGCGCCTCGGCGGCCGGGAGATCGCCGCCATGGCGGGGGCGATCCTGGCCGCGCGGCTGCAGCGCATCCCGGTGGTGATCGACGGCTACGTGGCGACCGCCGCCGCGGCCGTGCTGCACGCCGCCGACCCGGGCGCCCTCGACCACTGCCTCGCCGGCCACGTCTCGGCGGAGGGCGCCCACGCGGAGGTTCTGGAGCGGCTCGGGCTGGTGCCGCTGCTGGCGCTCGGCATGCGCCTCGGCGAGGCCTCGGGCGCCGGCATGGCGATGGGCCTGCTGAAGGGCGCGCTCGCCTGCCACACCGGCATGGCGACCTTCGCGCAGGCCGGCGTGTCGGGGAAGGGCGCGGGCTGAAGACGCGCGGGCACCTACGCCCTCGCGTCTTTGCGAGCGGAGCGAAGCAATCCAGGGCAGCGGGACGTCGGCAAGCGTAGCGTCGCTGGATTGCTTCGCTGCGCTCGCAAAGACGGACGGTCTTCTGGCCGGCCGTGATCAGCCGGTCTTCTCGATGTTCCAGAAGAACTGCACCGGCGCCATGACCATGCCCTTGAGCTTCGCGCTGACCGCCATCGGCTGCTGCACGAGGCCCGCGGGGGCGTAGGGCACGACCGCGAAGGCCCGCTCCTCGATGCGCGCGGCGAGCGCCTTCTGCTGCGCCTCGTCGCTGGTGGCGATCCAGTCGCTCCGCAGGGTCTCCAAGGTCGGGTCGTCCGGCCAGCCGAACCACGCGGCCTGACCGTTGGCGCGGATCAGCGGGTGGAGCGCCGGGTTCAGCACGTCGGCCCCCGACCACAGCGTGTGGAACAGCGACCAGCCGCCGGCATCGACCGGCCCGCGGTTGCCGCGGCGGGCGATGAAGCTGCCCCAGTCGGTCGAGACCAGATCGACGTTCATGCCGAGCTGCTTGAGCAGGTCCTGGGTCACCAGCGACTGGTTGTAGGCGATCGGCTGGTCGGCCGGGGCCAGCAGCACCACGCGCTCGCCCTTGTAGCCGGCCTTGGCCAGCATCGCCTTGGCCTTGGCGAGGTCCGCCTGCATGGCCGCGGCCCCGCCGGCCCCGGTCGACATCGGCGAGCCCGGGGTGAAGAAGGTCTTGGCCTCCCGGTAGTATTCGGGGCTGCCGACCACCGCCTGCATGTAGTCGTCCTGCTTCATGGCCATCATCACGGCCCGGCGGATCTCGGGATTGTTGAACGGCGGCTGCGTGTGGTTGAACCGCATCAGCAGGATCAGCCCGAGCGGCACGTTGCGGATCTCGATCCCCGGCTTGCCCTTGAGGACGGGGATCAGGTCGATCGCCGGCTGCTCGTACCAGTCGACCGCGCCCTGGATCATCGCGCCCACCGCCGCCGAGGCCTCGGTGATGGCGAGCCACTCGATCCGGTCGACCTTGGCGACCTTGCCGCCGGCCGCCCAGGAGGGCGCCTCCTCGCGGGGTCGGTAGCCCGCGTGGCGGGTGTAGATCGCGTTCTGGCCGGGGATCCATTCCCGCGCCTCGAAGCGCCAGGGCCCGGAGCCCGTGGCGTCGGCGATCGGCTTGGACGCGTCCTGGAGGGCGACGCGCTCCGGCATGATGAAGGGCACGTTCGAGGACAGCTTGCCGAGCGCCGCCGGGAGCAGGGGGAACGGCTTCTTCAGCGCGACCGTGAAGGTCCGCGCGTCCTCCTGGCCGTACCCCTCCACGAAGCCCGCCAGGGTCTGGCCGAACGCGTCCCGCTTGGACCAGCGCGCGATGGACGCGATGCAGTCCTTGGCCTCGACCGGGGAGCCGTCGTGGAACGTGAGGCCGTCGCGGAGATGGAAGGTCCAGCGCAGGCCGTCGGGCGCGGTCTGCCACTCGCTCACCATCTGCGGCTGGATGCGGAAATTCTCGTCGGTGGCGAACAGCGTGTCGTAGACGAGATAGCCGTGATTGCGGATGACGTAGCTCGTGGCGACGATCGGATCGAGGGACGGCAGGGGCGTCGACGGGATGAAGCGCAGCACGCTGCCGCCGCCGGGCTGGGCCCGGACCAGGTGCGGGAGGCCGAGGCCGGCGGCCGCGCCTGCGGTACCGGCCAGGATCTGGCGGCGGGAGAGCGTCATCGCGGGCACCCTTGTCGTGATCGAGCCCGTTGCCCGATTGATTTTATACAATTTCAACACCGGAGCTCCGCCGTCAAGGGTCCTGCGGGGCATCCGGGGTCGACCGGGAGCGAGACGATGAAGAACCGGACCATCGCGGGCTCGATCGGGACCGAGATCCGGCGGCGCATCCTCGACGGCCGCTATCCGGCCGGCTCGCAGCTCCGCCAGGACGGCCTTGCGGCGGAGTTCGGCGCCAGCCGGATCCCGGTGCGGGAGGCGCTGTTCCAGCTCGAGGCCGAGGGCCTCGTGCGGATCCTGCCCCATCGCGGGGCCATGGTGGCGCCGCTCTCGGCGGCCGACGCGGCCGAGGCCCTCGAGCTCCGGGCCGCCCTCGAACCGCGCCTCCTGGCCCTCTCGGCGCCCCGCCTGACCGACGACGACTACGCCCGGGCCGACGCCCTGCTGGAGGAGTACGCCGCGGCCCTGCGGGCGGGCGCGACGGCGCGCTGGGGCGCCCTCAACACGGAGCTGCACCTCCTCCTCTACGGCCGGGCGGAGCGGCCCCGCGCCCTCGGGCTGGTCAGCTCGCTGCTGGCCGAGTGCGACCGCTACACCCGCCTCCAGCTCTCCACCGACAGCGCCGAGCTGGAGCGGGCCGACCGCGAGCACCGCGAGATCGTCCGGCTGTGCCGGAACGGCCACGTCTCGGCCGCCTGTGCCCTCCTGACCGACCATATCGACCACGTCGCCGCTGCGCTGATGGCGTTCCTCGGCGCCGCGCCGGTCCCGGCCCGCGCGACAGAGATTGTATAAAATTCTTGCCAGACTCGCGCGGCGCTGCCATGGAGAGGCGTGCCGCCCCGCGAGGCCCGCGGGGCCGGCCGGGACGATCCCACCTCCCAGCAGGCGAGCCGGCGATGGCCTTCGATCGACACATCTTCTCCGGCACGATCCCGGCCCTGATGACGCCCTGCCGGCCGGACCGGACGCCCGACCTCGACGCCCTCGCGCGCAAGGGGCGGGAGCTCGTCGATGCCGGCATGTCGGCGGTCGTCTACTGCGGCTCGATGGGCGACTGGCCGCTGCTCACCGACGAGGAGCGGATGGCGGGCGTCGAGCGGCTGCTCGCCGCCGGCGTCCGGGTGATCGTCGGGACCGGCGCCCAGAACCCGAAGCGGGCCGCGGCGCTCGCGGCCCACGCCAAGGCGGCCGGCGCCCACGGCCTGATGATCATCCCGCGGGTCCTGTCGCGCGGTGGCTCGGCCGCGGCCCAGGAGGCGCATTTCGGCGGCATCCTGGAGGCGGCCGTCGACCTGCCGTCGGTGATCTACAACAGCCCCTATTACGGGTTCGAGACCCGGGCGGACCTGTTCTTCCGCCTGCGCGCCCGCCACCCGCACCTCGTCGGCTTTAAGGAGTTCGGCGGCGCGGCCTCGCTCACCTACGCGGCCGAGCACATCACCGGCCAGTCGCCCGACATCACCCTGATGGTCGGGGTGGATACCCAGGTGGTGCACGGCTACGTCAATTGCGGCGCCCGGGGCGCCATCACGGGCATCGGCAACGTCCTGCCGCGGGAGGTGCTCCACCTCGTCGCCCTGTGCGAGAAGGCCGCCGCGGGCGACGTCCGGGCCCGGCGCCGGGCCGAGGAACTCGACGCCGCGCTGGCGATCCTGTCGAGCTTCGACGAGGGGACGGACCTCGTCCTCTACTACAAGCACCTGATGGTGCTGGAGGGGAACCCGGAATACGCGCTGCACTTCAACGCCACCGACGCGCTCAGCGCCGGTCAGCGCCACTACGCGGAGACGCAGCTGCGCCTGTTCAAGGCGTGGTACGCGCAGTGGTCGGAGGCGGGCGCCGGGGCCTGATCCTCGGGCGCGTCGCCGAACGCAGGGCAGCCCGCCTTTGCGCGGGACCGCCCGTCGGCGCTATGGCGGGGGCGAGATCGGCCTGACCCGCGAACCGTCCATGAAGATCACCCAAGCCTTCACCTTCGAGGCGGCCCACCGGCTGCCGAACGTGCCCGAGACCCACCGCTGCCACCGGATGCACGGGCATTCCTACCGGGTCGAGCTGACGGTCGCCGGCCCGGTCGATCCCCACACCGGCTGGGTGATCGACTTCTACGACATCGAGTCGATCTTCGGGCCGCTGCTCGCCCGGCTCGACCACCACTGCCTCAACGAGATCGAGGGGCTGGAGAACCCGACCGCCGAGAACATCGCGGCCTGGATCTGGCAGCGCCTCCGGCCGGACCTGCCGGGCCTCGCGCTCGTGCGGGTCGCCGAGACCCCGATGTCCTGGGCCGAGTACGATGGCGAGTGACGCCGCGATCCAGGGGGACCGCGCCGCGCTGGTCCTGTTCTCCGGGGGACAGGATTCGGCCACCTGCCTGGCCTGGGCCCTGGACCGGTTCGACCACGTCGAGACCCTCGGCTTCGACTACGGGCAGCGCCACCGGGTCGAGCTCGACCGCCGCGCGGCCCTGCGGGCGGGCACGACCGCCCTCGATCCCGCCTGGGCGGCCCGCCTCGGCGAGGACCACACGCTCGCCCTCGACGCCCTCGGGCAGGTCTCCGAGACGGCGCTGACCCGGGAGGCCGCGATCGGCTACGAGGCGTCGGGCCTGCCCAACACCTTCGTGCCCGGCCGCAACCTCGTGTTCCTGACCTTCGCGGCGGCGCTCGCCTACCGGCGCGGGCTCCGGCACGTGGTCGGCGGCATGTGCGAGACCGACTATTCCGGCTACCCGGATTGCCGCGACGACACGATCAAGGCCCTGCAGGTGGCGCTCAATCTCGGCATGGAGCGGCGCTTCGTGCTGCACACGCCGCTGATGTGGCTCGACAAGGCGCAGACCTGGGACCTCGCCGAGAGCCTCGGCGGCCGGGCGCTGGTCGACCTGATCGTCGAGGAGAGCCACACCTGCTACCTCGGCGAGCGCGGGCAGCGGCATCCCTGGGGATACGGCTGCGGCACCTGCCCGGCCTGCCGGCTGCGGGCGGACGGCTACGCCCGGTTCACTGCGGCCTGAGGCCGTCGACCAGCACCGCCAGCGTCCCCCGGAAGGCGTCGGGGCTCGCGAACAGGCGCTCCATCAGGAGCGCCCCCTCCAGGGTGGCGACGACGTAGCGGGCGAGCGCCGCCGGATCCGCGCCGCCGTGCACGCTGCCATCCGCCTGACCCGCGCGCAGGATGCCCTCCAGCCAGGCGAGGTGGTCCGCGAAGAAGGCCGCGACGTCCCGGCGCAGGCGCTCGGGCAGGGCCTCGCCCTCGATCGCGAGCGCGGCGCAGAGGCAGCCGAGCCCCTGCTCGACGCCGCCGAGGTAGAGCCGCCCGTAGGCCTCGACCCGGCCCGGCCCGTCCGGCACGTCCCGGCGGATCGCCTCCAGGGCCGCGGCGTAGCGCGCCGCGTAGGCCGCCACCAGGGCGGCGCCGAGATCGACCTTGGTGGGGAAGTGGTGGTGGATGCTCGCCTTGCGGATGCCCACCGCCGCCGCGAGGTCGGCGTAGCTGAAGCCGGCGAAGCCGCGGCCCCGCACCAGGGTCTCGGCCTGCATCAGCAACTCGGCGCGGGTATCCCTCATCGCGGCGATCGTCGCTCCAAAACGCGCCCTCATCAACGCACGAAGTCACGCGAACGTGCGGCCGCGGCGGGGACCGGCTCCCGGCGGCCCCTTGACGGACGAATAATCTACCTACTTAATGGTAGACAATCAAGAACGGGCAAGATCGGGAGGTTTCGGCATGACGGCACGCGCCGTCCATCCGCGGAGGCAGGCCGCCGGGCCGACGCGGCGGCACGCCCTCTTCGCGGGGCTCTGCCTGTGCTGCCTGCCGACGCTGGGCCGCGCCGCCGAGAGCTTCACGATGGAGGAGGTCGGGCCCGGCCTGTACGTGCGCAAGGGCCTGATCGCCGACGCCACCCCCGACAACGCCGACGCCATCGCCAATATCGGCTTCCTCGTCGGCAGGACCGGCGTGGTGGTGACCGAGTCCGGCGGCAGCCTCGCCGACGGCCAGTGGCTGCGCGCCGAGATCGCCAAGCGCACGGACAAGCCGATCACCCACGTGGTGCTGACCCACGTCCACCCGGACCACGTCTTCGGGGCAGGGGCCTTCGTCCAGGACAAGCCGGTCTTCATCGGCCACGCCAAGCTCACCGAGGCGCTGGCGGCCCGGGGCGAGTTCTACCGCAAGCGGCTGGTCGACCTGCTCGGCGAGGACCGGACCGGGCCGGTGGTCTATCCGACGATGACCGTCGCCGACACGGCCGAGATCGACCTCGGCGACCGGCGCCTGACCTTCACGGCGCACGGCCCGGCGCACACCACCTCGGACCTGTCGATGATCGATTCCGGCAGCGGCCTGCTGTTCCCCGCCGACCTGCTGTTCGTGAACCGGATCCCCTCCCTCGACGGCAGCCTCAAGGGCTGGCTCGCCGAGATCGAGCGGCTGAAGGCCATGGGTCCCGCCCGGGCCGTCCCGGGCCACGGCCCCGTCGCGGTCGACCTCGCCCCGGCGCTCGCCGACCTCTCCGGCTACCTGACCGCCCTGCGCGACGGCACCCGGGCGGCGATCGCCAAGGACGTGCCCATCGAGAAGGCCGTGACCAGCGTCGCGGCGGACCAGCGCGACAAGTGGGCCCTGTTCGACACCTACAACGGCCGCAACGTCACCGTGGCCTACCAGGAACTCGAGTGGGAATAGGTTTTTAGGATCCCCATATCCAAGCCAATCGGGAGGCACGCCATGACGCACAGGATCGGACAGACCTTCATCGGACAGACCTTCTCCAGCCTCGCCCTCGGCCTCGTCCTGGCGACGACGGCGCTGTCGGGACCGCTCGCCGGCGCCGCGCGGGCGGCCGGCGCCTCCGACACCGATCAGGAGCGGGCGGCCCGCTGGCAGGAGATCGCCAAGTCGATCTTCGGCGACCGCCAGATCGCCCCGACCGACAGCCTCGTGAAGATCGAGGCGCCGGCCCGGGCGCTCGACGCCGCCCTGGTGCCGATCACCCTGACCATGCCCAAGGACGGGCAGATCAAGGCGGTCTCGCTGATCATCGACGACAACCCGGCGCCCTACGCGGCCAAGTTCGAGTTCGGGCCGGCCGCCGACCCGGCCGAGCTGAAGCTGCGCGTGCGGGTCAACAACTACACCGACATGCACGCCGTGGTGGAGACCATGGACGGCAAGCTCTACGAGGCCAAGCAGTTCGTGAAGGCCTCCGGCGGCTGCTCGGCCCCGATGGGGATGAGCGACGAGGAGGCCATGAAGGGCATGGGCGACATGCGCATGAAGTTCGCCGAGACGGCGGCCGGCAAGCCCGTGGAGGCGACGCTGATGATCCGCCACCCGAACTTCTCCGGCATGCAGATGAACCAGGTGACCCGCGACTACACGCCGGCGCGCTACATCGACAAGCTCACCGTCTCGGCGGGCGACCGGAAGGTCTTCACCATGACGGGCGACATCTCGATCGCCTCGAACCCGGTGATCAACTTCGCGTTCAAGCCGGACGGCAAGCCGATCCAGGTGGCGGCCTCCGACAACCAGGGCGGCCAGTGGCAGCACAGCTTCAACCCGCCGGGCCCGACGAACTGACCATGCGGCGCCTCCTCCTGACCGGCCGGGCCGCGGCGGCCTGCGCCGCGCTCCTCTGCCTCGCCGCGGCGCCGGCCGATTCGCCGGTGAACGTGCCCGAGCCGGAGGGGCTCTACGCCGGTCCCCCGAAGGGCTACACGCCGCCGACCCTCAAGGGCGCCGCGGTGGTCGACGCCGACGCCGTCGCCGCCCTGATCGCCGGCCCCGACAAGCCGGTGCTGCTCGACGTGGCGGCGCCGGACCGCAAGCCGTCGAACTTCCCGGAGGGCCGCCTCTGGCTGCCGGTGCATCCGTCGATCCCCGGCGCCGTCTGGATGCCGGAGGCCGGCGCCGAGCCCCTGGCGCCGGCGCGCGAGGCGCTCTTCTACGCCCGCGTCGCGGCGCTGACCGGGGGCGACAAGGCGAAGCCCGTCGTGGTGTTCTGCCACGTCGAGTGCTGGGGCAGCTGGAACGCCGCCAAGCGGCTGGTGCTGAAGGGCTATACCGGCGTGCGCTGGTTCCCCGAGGGCGTCGAGGGCTGGCAGGAGATGCACGAGACCGCGAACCTGACGGTCGATCCGGACTGGAAGGCGGGCGCCGAGCCGCAGGCGGGGCGCTGACCCGCATCGCCGGGCATTGTAAGAGACGCCGCGGAACGAGGCTCGCGAGGCGGGGCGCGCGCTCTCCCGGGCGGGAGAGGGGGCCCGCGCCGCGTCCCGAGTGGCGGGAATGAGGTCTGAACCATGTCGCAGGTCGTGCAGTCCCGACGGCTCCGGGCGGTCGATATCGGCAAGCGCAAGGCCGAGGGGCGCAAGATCATCGCGCTCACCGCCTACCACGCCCACACGGCCGGCATCGTCGATCCCTATTGCGACTTCATCCTCGTGGGCGATTCCCTCGGCATGGTGATGCACGGGATGGAATCGACGATCCCCGTGACCCTGGAGATGATGATCCTCCAGGCCCAGGCGGTGATCCGCGGCACGCAGAAGGCGCTGGTCGTGGTCGACATGCCGTTCGGCTCCTACGAGGCGAGCCGGGAGCAGGCCTTCCTCAGCGCCTCCCGGGTTCTCAAGGAGACCGGCGCCGGCGCGATCAAGATGGAGGGCGGCGCCCATTTCGCCGAGACGGTGGCGTTCCTCGTCCAGCGCGGCGTGCCGGTGATGGGCCATATCGGCCTCACCCCGCAGGCGGTGAACACGATGGGCGGCTTCAAGGTCCAGGGCCGGGCCCCCGACGACGAGCGCCGCCTCCTGGAGGATGCCCGCGCCATCTCGGAGGCCGGCGCCTTCGCGATCGTGCTCGAGGGCATCGTCGAGCCGGTGGCGCGGGCGATCGCGACCTCCCCCCAGGTCACCGCCGCCACGATCGGCATCGGCGCCTCGGCGGTCTGCGACGGCCAGATCCTGGTGCTGGAGGACATGCTCGGCCTGTCCGAGCGCACGCCGAAATTCGTGCGCCAGTTCGGGAGCCTGCGGACCCACATCGAGGACGCCGTGAAGGCCTACGCGGACGAGGTCCGGGCCGGCCGGTTCCCGGCCGACGACCACACCTACGGGTAAGGCAGGATCGAGCACACTCTACTCACCTCGCCATCAAGCCAGAAATGGCTCCCGACTGAACGGCATCTTGATGCCTTTGCTGGCCGGAAGCAGGGTGGGTTTTGCCGTGCACAAGCAACCTAAGCGCAATTGCATAGCACCCTCCGATAGGCCACTATTTGCCTAAGGAGAGACGCCTTGATCGACCATCTTTCAATTCGCAATTTCCGCTCGATTGTTGCTGCAGATTTCAAAGCAAAATCGATCACTACACTTGTGGGCGCAAATGATGCAGGCAAGTCGAATGTCCTTCGAGCATTAAACCTTTTTTTTAATGGCGAAACGAATTCCGGTGAGGCATTCGATTTTCTAAAAGACTTCAATCAATTCGCAACAACGCCCCAACGCAAAGCGGCACAAATTGAAATAAAGTTAATTTTAGAACTTCCAACAAGCTATCAACGCGAAGAAAATCCAACAAAGGTAGAGTGGTGCAAATATTGGCGCCGAGAAGGCGAAGTAACTCGCATGGAGAGCAGGAATTTTATCGACGGGACTGAGTTCCCCCAACGGAGCAAAATTCCAGCTCTATTAGATAGAATTAGATTTACGTATGTACCAGCAATTAAAGATAAAGCGTTCTTTGCAGACTTACAAGGTCGTTTGTATGATGTGCTTTCATCTGTTGCCGAAGGCCCCCTGAAAGATTCTGCTGGAGCATTCCAAGCGCAACTTGGCGCGCAACTTCATGAGCTTCTGAGCACACTACACACTGCATTCGGCGCAGAAACAACAATGAGGCTGCCTGAGAATTTACGACAAATATTTGAAAATCTCGAAATCAATTCCGGCGAAATTCCTCTCTCCCGCAGAGGTGACGGTATAAAAATCAGGCACATCCCCATGATGTTGAATTTTATTTCCGTCAAGAGAGATGAGCTACTAACCCGCGGGGGTGTCCGCTACACGCATATATGGGGCTTCGAAGAGCCTGAGAACAATGTAGAAATGTCTTCCGCATTTCAAATGGCGGGGGAGTTTGTCGATCTAATCACTACATCTAGGCATTTTCAACTATTCTTGACCACTCACTCTCCGATTTTTTACCGCTTGGATAGCCATCGGCCCGAAGCTGCGAACTGGCTAGTATCCCATTTCGTATCGAAATCAGGACAGGATACATCCGTAGAGACTCGTTCCCCAGATGAAGTCGATGAAAGCATGGGCTTAATGCCTATTGTTGCGCCGTATATTACTCAAGCAAAGGCGCGTTTTGACGAGTTGAATGCACAATTACTTGACGTCCGGGAAGTCGCAGAGCAGCGGCGCCCCACAATGTTTGTCGAAGGCGATAATGACCTGCAGGTAATTAATCGAGCCTGGAATTTGTTTTCTGGCCAGCCTGATCAGACAATTAACATCAGCGCTGGGGGAAATTCGTACGGTGGCGCCAATGCCCTGCAGAGCCGCGCATTAGCGTGGCTTTTAACCCTCCGGCACAAACCCGTTGCGGAGCGAGTGAAGGCAGTTGCAATTTTTGACGCAGATCTCAGTGGTAGCGCAGCAAGAAAAAATTTAATCGCAGAAATTGAGAGGCTCAACCTTTCCAATCTTGGGTTAAAAATACTTGGCCTTCGCGCCCCAAATCGCCTAGTTCCGCTGATACAAAAAGGGTTTCAGATTCCGATCGATTTGGAATCTTATTATAGCGATTCGTTGTGGGAACGGGCAAATTCCAGCGGATGGCTTGAAGCGATAGACGAGCTAAATAATCTGCTCTCACCCAATATGGTGAAAACGATGCTCGATTCCGGAGCAAATCCTTTTCAATCGCTAAGCCCCGCAGACGCCCTAAGGCTCAAATTCAAGTTCAGCGACAATGGAAAGCGTAATGCAGCAAGAAAAATTGTGCGGGCCACATCGGCAGAAGCAACTCAAGAACTCGATGAATTTAAGCCCCTCATCGCGCAAGTAATGCAACATTTCGGAATGGCAGAATCCGGACAGAAAGCCGCTTAATCAAGTAAAATCAATATAAAATCCGTAATGACCTGACCCGTTGGCGTTATAATTGACTCCAACAAGATACAACCGGCGCTAGCAGTGGTGAATCATGCCCTTTTTAAGACTTTGAGTCAGCCACCCGCCGCGACGGCAGCCGCAGGCCCGGGGCCGGGCGCTCCAGCAGCACCTCCCGGCGGAAGCGCACCAGCCGCGCCGGCCGGCCGGCGGCGCCGCTGGTCACGCTCTCGGTCTCCTCCACCAGCCCCTGCTGGGCCACAAGGCGCCGGAAGTTCTGCTTGTGCAGCTGCGTCCCCGACAGGGCCTCCACGGTCTTCTGCAGCTGCAGCAGGGTGAATTCCGGTGGCATCAGCTCGAACACCACCGGGCGGTACTTGATCTTGCCCCGGAGCCGGCCGATCGCGGTCGCGAGCACCCGCCGGTGGTCGAACGCCATGGGGACGCCGGTCGGGTCGTTCGGCAGGGCCGGGCCGGGATTGCCCCGCGCCTCCGGGATCAGCCCGGCCTCGAACAGCAGCTCGTAGCGCTCCAGGACGCGCTCCTCGTTCCACGTGCCGCCGTTCATGCCGAAGGTCAGGCCGAGGCGGTCGAGGCGGCGGGTCCGGGTGGCGCAGTCCGCGGGCTCGAACGCCCATTCGGCGAGCCGCGCCTCGATGGCGTCGAGCTGGCGCGGGCGCCCCTGCCGGAAATCCTCGTAGGGCAGGTAGCGGTACCAGTTCTGCCACGCGGCCTCGGCGAGCCCCGCCGGCCGCTCCTCGCGGACGAGCGCCAGATAGGCCACCGAGAGGGAGTGCACCCCCGACAGGGTCGCCGTGCCGGAGCGGTCGCGGTCGCCGAAGGTGTAGAGCTGCTCCACGTAGCCGAGGCGCTGGTGCGTCTGCCGCTCCACCCAGGCGCGCAGGCCCCGCTCCAGCGTGGCGTGCTCGGGGACGAGGGGGCCGGCCGGCAGGCCGTCGCCGCGGCCGGGCGCCTGGTCGGGGACCCGGATGGTCAGGGCGCGCGGCTCCCCCTTGGTCGCGGCGACGATCACCGCGACGAGGCCTACGGAGGAGCGCTCCGGCGGGGCCTGCCCCCCGCGCGCGTCCGTCTGCGCCGCGGCACCCGTCATCGTTCCTCGACCGTCCGTCCCCCGGGATGCGCCGTAGCGGATCCCACCTATAGGGGGACAGGATCGCCGCGCGTCAACGCCGCCGTATGACGGAGCGGGGGGGCCCGTCGACGCACCGCTGTCCACCCGCCGCTTGCCAACGCCGCGAGCCCTGCCCAAACAGGGGTCCGGGTGGGCCGGCACGGGACCGGCCGAGGCGGACCGAGCGACGACAGCGATGCCAGCGAGCGCGACTTCCCCCGCAGCTTCCCCCTCGACCCCGACCGGCAGCCGGGCCGTCGACCTGCGGCTCTACGGGCTCCTCGATGTCGGCGTCTGCGGCGCCGACGGGGCGCGGCTGGCGGAGCTCGGCGCCGAGGCGGTGGCGGGGGGCTGCACCCTGCTCCAGTACCGCGAGAAGGACATCGCCGATGCCCGCGCCGCCCTGGCGCGGATCCGGGCGATCCTGGCGGCGGTGGGCGGCCGCGTCCCGGTCCTCGTCAACGACCGCGTCGACCTCGCCCTCGCGGCCGGAGCCGACGGGGTGCATCTCGGCCAGGGCGACCTCCACCCGGCCGACGCCCGCCGGCTGCTGGGGGAGAGCGCGATCATCGGCCTCACCCTGAAGAAGCCCGCCCAGGCCGACGAGCTGTATCGCCTGCCCGTCGACTACGCCTGCATCGGCGGCGTGTTCGCCACCACCAGCAAGGACAATCCCGACCCGCCGGTGGGCCTCGACGGCTTCGCCAGCATCGCCTTCCGCGCCCGCCTCGCCCGCGGGGCCGGCCTGCCGCTCGGCGCCATCGCGGGGATCGGGCTCGACAACGCCGCCGCGGTGGTCGCCGCGGGGGCGGACGGGGTCGCGGTGATCACCGCGCTGTTCGGCGCGGAGTCGGTGCGCCAGCGCGCCCGCGACCTGCGCGCGCGGATCGACGGCGCCCTGGCGGAGCGGGCCGGCGCCCGATGAGCGGCCCCGCGCCCATCGCGGTCACGATCGCGGGCTCGGATTCCGGTGGCGGCGCCGGCATCCAGGCGGACCTCAAGACCTTCTCGGCGCTCGGCGTCTACGGCGCCAGCGTGATCACGGCGCTGACCGCGCAGAACACGACGGGGGTCCAGGGCATCCACGACGTGCCGGCGGAGTTCGTCGCCCGGCAGATCGACAGCGTGTTCTCCGACCTCGCCGTGAGGGCGGTGAAGATCGGCATGCTGTCGCAGACCGCGGTGATCGCGGCGGTCGCCGAGGGCCTCGCCCGGCACGCCGGGTCGATCCCGGTCGTCCTCGACCCGGTGATGGTCGCCACCAGCGGCGACCGGCTGATCACCGACGACGCCGTGGCGACGCTCCGCGAGCGGCTGCTCCCGCGGGCCGACCTGATCACCCCCAACCTGCCGGAGGCGGCGGTGCTCCTCGGCGAGCCCGTCGCCGCGGACGCGGCAGCGATCGTGGCCCAGGCGCGGCGGCTGGTCGCCCTCGGCGCCCGGGCGGTGCTGATCAAGGGCGGCCACGGCGCGGGGCGCGAGAGCATCGACCACCTCGTCACGGCGGACGGCACCCTGCGGACCCTGTCGGCGCCGCGGATCGCGACGCGCAACACCCACGGCACCGGCTGCACCCTCTCGGCGGCGGTGGCGGCGGGCCTCGCCCAGGGCCTGGCCCTGCCGGAGGCGGTGGCGGAGGCCAAGGCCTACCTCACGGCCGCCCTCGCGGCGGCGGACAGCCTCGCGGTCGGGACGGGGCACGGGCCGGTCCACCACTTCCACGCCGTCTGGACTTAGAGGCCGATCCGGCCGCCGCTTTCCGGTGCGCACGCCGCCGCGCACGCCGCCCGCCGCCTTGCAACCGGGCGTCGATTGCGTTTGAAGAAGCGCACGATCGTTCGGATAACGGAACGGTGCAGGCGGATCGGGGACGATGCAGGATCAGGCGGAACGGCCCGACCGGGCGCGCGGGCGCGACCTGCTGACCGGCGCGCAGGTGCTCTCCGGCCAGCTCGGCAAGACCATCCAGCGGCTGCGCAAGGCCTACAACCTGTCGCTCTCGGAACTCGCCGAGCAGTCCGGCGTGGCCAAGTCGATCATCAGCCAGATCGAGCGCAACGAGACCAACCCGACGCTGGCGACGATCTGGCGCCTGTCCCAGGCCCTCGACGTGTCGATCGAGCGGGTGCTGGCGGCCGGCGACGAGGAACCGTTCATCGAGAAGACCTCCCGGGCCGACACGCCGATCCTCGTCTCCGAGGACGGGAAGGTGCGGCTGGCGATCATCGGCTGGCTCAAGACGATCGAGTGGCTGCAATGGTACGAGGTCACGGCCGACCCGGGCGGCGTCCTCGACTCGGACCCGCACCAGCGCGGCTCGGTGGAGTCGCTCTCGGTCACCGAGGGGGCGTTCGAGGTCGAGATCGGCGGCGTCGTGCAGCGGGCGCGGGCCGGCGAGACCCTGCGCTACCGCTGCGACCGGCCCCACCTCGTGCGCTGCACGGACGGCCCGGCCCGGGCCACCATGGTGGTGATCATGAAGGCCGCCGTGATGGAGTGAGGCGGCCCGGTCGGCCCTCCGGCCCACCCTCGGCGCCCCGCGCGAGGGCGCGCACGCGGTAGTCGCGGGGGCTCAGGCCGTAGCGCTCCTTGAAGCGGCGGGAGAAGTGGGACTGGCTGAGGAAGCCGCAGCCATACGCCAAGGTCCCCAGCGGCATGTGGAGGCAGCCCGGATCGGCCAAGCGCTTGGCGGCTGCCTCGAGCCTGCGGTGCCAGATCCAGTCGGAGACGTGCCGGTCCTGCGCGCGGAACAAGGCCTGCAGCCGGCGCAGGGACACGCCGGCCGCGGCCGCGAGCCGGGGCGGGTCCAGGGTCGGATCGTGGAGATGGGCCTCGAGATAGGCCCGGGCGCGCTGCACCACGACGCTGTCCTGGACGGGCCGCTGCGCCTCCCGCGCGAGCCGCTCCGCGAGGCTGGCGACGATGAGGTCGAGCCCCGTGGAGACCATGCTCTCGGCCACCTGGGGCGTCAGCCGGTCGCCCAGGCTGAGCAGGTTGCCCAGGAACGACCGGGTCAGGGTCGCGGTCGGCAGATCGCCGCCGACAGTCACGCCGGCGAACAGGCGTGCGGAGCCCAGAGCCCCCTCCAGCCGCTCCCGCGGGATCCCGATGGCCAGCACCTCGCTGTAGCCGCTGTGCTCGATCGTCCAGGGTGTATTCGTATCCCGGATCGAGAAGTCGCCGACCCGATCCGTGCTCGACCGATCGTACTGATTCGCGCGGACCTGTCCCGAGAGCACGATGCTCATGAACAGGTGGTCGGTCTTGTGGTTTTCATGGCGAAGCGTGCGCGGCGTCGTGGCCGCCCGCAGGTTGCGCAGCGCGAATTTCGTGAAGACCAGGCCGCCGATACTGGCCCCCTCGATCGTCGCGTGAAAGGGCTCGTCGTTGAGACAAGTCTGCGCCATCGGAACCAGGCGATCTTCGCAGACATCTCGCCAAAGGCGAAAATTGTCCTTCTCCAATACACCTTCAGTTGAGAACAGAGTCTGCATCGCGGCAGCCGTATGACCGCGATTGCTGCGAACCGCAACCGCGCCCCGTCCACGCACGCCGCGGCGCCGCGGGACACGGATTGATCGGCAGGAAATCCCGCGCGCCCACGATGGACCGTCGGGCCCGTCCCATCACCCGTGGCGCCTGTCGGGCCGTGGAGCGGATCCGCACGGCTGGCATTCGGAGGACGTTCCGTCGCGAGCGCCCCGCCCCGGCGGGGGCGTCGGCGCGGCCCGGCCGCGGGGCCGTCAGCGCCCGCTGTTCACCCAGCGCACCACGTCGGCCAGCACGATGCTCAGCGCCTGATCGAGGGCGCGGGCGCCGCTGCCGGCATCGATCTTGGACACCGGCACGCGGGCCGTGAAGATCCGCGCCGCCGCCACCCTGCCGGTGCCGTCGGCCACGAGCTTCAGCGACAGGTCGACCACCGCCTCGCCGGTCCCGGACTGCACGTCGAAGGCGCGGATCTCGCTGATCAGCTGGTAGTCGGCCACGACCTTGTCGCCGGGCCGGCTCACCGAGCGGAGCCGCCCGGAATTCTCCAGGCTCTGGATGAGCCGCGTCTGGATCAGGCGCGGCAGCCGGTCGGCCCACTGGCCGCCGCCCAGGAACGACAGGGCGCCGCCGTTCTCGCGGACGATGATCCGGTCGGCCTCGAAGGGCTGGATGCTCACCGGCTCCGAGACCGCGATCGAGCGGCCGGCCGCGATCGGCCGCCCCGCGGCCGGCAGCGCCGCGAGGTCGAAGGTGAGGGGCGCCGCGCCGCCGCAGCCGCCCAGGAGGGCGGCGAGCAGCGCGGCGGCGGCGATGTGGGACGAGCGGACCATACGCATGACCTGAAGGACCCCGCCGGCGAACGGCGGAGCTGTATAAGCTATGCGGTTAAAACTAATCCGCTGCGGCATCCGTGCCGTGCGCCGGGACACATCCGCCCGGCGACGCGGCATTTCACCGGCCACCGTTGTATTCAGGCAACGAAGGCTTGCCGCCGAAGATCACCTGGCTCGGGTCGCGCTCCAGGCTGCGCACCGTGCGGTTGAGGGTGCTCAGCGTCCGCTGCCCGTCGCCCGACAGGGCCTCGACCTCCCGGCGGCCGGTGCCGCTCAGCCGGCCGAAATTGGCCGAGATGCTGGCGGTGCGCTTGTCGAGGTTCTCCGACATGGTCCGGAACGCCTTGCCGGCGTCGCGCACCGAGATCGCCGCGGCGCGGATCTCCGTGAAGGTGCTGGAGCCCTCCTGGCCGGAGGCCGAGCCCAGGAAGCTCTGGGCGCCGTTCAGCACCGCGTCGATCTTGTCGGCCGAGGCGCTGAGCTTGCCGGCGAGCAGCCGGGCGTCGTGCAGGCCGGCCTCGATGTCGGGGCTGGCCTTGGACAGGGCGGCCGAGAAGCGGTCGGCGTTGTCGATCACCCGGCCGAGCTTGGCCCCGTCCACGGCCTTGACCAGCGCCGAGATGTTCGGACCGGCATCGGCCAGCGTCTTCGAGAAGGTCTCGACGTTGGTCAGCGACCGGTTGATCGCCCCCTCGTTGGCGGAGACCAGCCGGTCGAGGCGGACCAGCATGTCGTCGGCCCGCTGCGCCACCTGGCGCGCCAGCGCCATCATGTCCTGCATGTCGGAGGAATCGGCGAAGATCGTCGGCGGCTCGCCGTTGGCCATCGGGGTCAGCACCGGTGCGTCGGCGTTGCCGCCCGACAGGGAGATCACCGAGACGCCGGTGAGCATCGCCGAGTCGAGGCGGGCGCGGGTGTCGGCCCGGAGCGGGGTCGCGGGATCGACCTTGATCGTGGCGAGCACCCGGCGGGGATCCTGCGGGGCGAGGCGGATGTCGGTGACCTCGCCGACCTTGATGCCGTTGAAGTTCACGCTCGAGCCGCGCGACAAGCCCCCGACCGAGCCGGAGAAGACGATGCGGACGAGCTGGCTGACCTGCCGCGAGGAGCCGCCGGAGAGCCACAGCACGGTGCCGAAGCCCGCCAGGATGACGGCGATCGTGAAGGCCCCGATCAGGGCGTAGTTCGCGCGGGTTTCCATGCGCTCAACCTGCGGTTCTGGCCGGCGGAGATCCGGCCGGGCCTGGAGCCCCGGCTCCCGGAGGGGAGCAGGGCGGGATCTGGGTGGGACGGCGGCGATCGGGCATCGGGTCAGGCACGGGATCAGGCATGGGATGAGGCATGGGCCGAGGCGCCCCCCGTCGCGATGGTCCGGGCGCGCTTGCCGTGGAAGTACGAGCGCAGCCAGGGATGGTCGCTCGCCAGCATCTCGTCGATCGTGCCGGCCGCGATGATCTGGCCGTCGCCGAGCGCCGCGATGCGGTCGCAGGCGGTGTAGAGGCTGTCGAGGTCGTGGGTGACCATGAAGACGGTCAGCCCCAGCGTCTCCTTGAGGGTCGAGACGAGGTCGTCGAACTCGCCCGCGCCGATCGGGTCGAGGCCCGAGGTCGGCTCGTCGAGGAACAGGATCTCGGGATCGAGCGCCAGGGAGCGGGCGAGCGCCGCGCGCTTGATCATGCCGCCCGACAGTTCCGAGGGCAGCTTGTCGGCGGCGTCGGGCTTCAGGCCGACCATCTCGATCTTGAGCCGGGCGAACTCGTCGAGCAGGCGCTCGGACAGGTTCAGGTGCTCGCGCATCGGCACCTGGATGTTCTGCTTGACGGTGAGCGCCGAGAACAGGGCGCCCTGCTGGAACAGCACGCCCCAGCGCTGCTCCATCCGGCGCCTTTCCGCGTAGGTGAGTTCGTCGACGTCGCGGCCGAACACCTCGATGGTCCCGGCCCGCTTCGGGTTGAGGCCGAGGATCGTCCGGGTGAGCACCGACTTGCCCTGGCCCGAGGGCCCGACGAAGCCCAGGATCTCGCCGGCGCGGATGTCGAGGCTCAGGCCCTTCAGGATGTTGCGGTCGCGGAAGCCGACCACGAGGTCGCGCACGCGGATGATCGGGGCGGGGCCATTCGGCGAGGCGGTCATCGGGGCATTCATCGCGGCGGCCTCAGAAATCGATCGCGGCGAAGAACACCGCGAACAGGCCGTCGAGGACGATGACCATGAAGATGGACTTCACCACCGACGCGGTGACGTGACGGCCGAGCGATTCCGCGGAGCCCTCGACCGCGAAGCCCTCGATCGTGGCGATCACCCCGATCGTCAGCGCCATGAACGGCGCCTTGATCAGGCCGACCATGACGTGGTGGACGCCCACCGCCGCCTGGAGCCGGACGAGGAACTGGTCGAGGGTCAGGCCGCCGTAGAGCATCGCGGTGAGGCCGCCGCCCGCGAGCGCCGCGAGGTCGCCGATCAGCGTCAGCATCGGCAGGCCGATCATCAGCGCGAGCACCCGGGGCACGATCAGGATCTCGACGGGGTCGAGGCCCATGACCCGGAGCGCGTCCACCTCCTCGCGCATGCGCATGGAGCCGATCTCGGCGGTGATCGCCGAGCCGGAGCGGCCGGCGACCATGATCGAGGTGAGCAGCACGCCCATCTCGCGCAGGATCAGGAGGCCGATCAGGTTGACCACGAAGGTCTGGGCGCCGAAGCGCTGGAGCTGGAAGATGCCCTGCTGGGCGACGATGCCGCCCACGAGGAACGAGATCAGCACGATGATCGGCGTGCCGTTGAGCGCCACCTGCTGGATCTGGTTGATCAGGGCGTTGCCGCGGAACGTGCCGGGCCGCAGGGCGACGCGCCCGCAGGCGGCGATCAGCTCGCCCAGGAACGCGAGGGCGGTGACGAACTCGCGGCCGCCCTGC
Source organism: Methylobacterium sp. D54C (assembly GCF_053345595.1). NCBI lineage: Bacteria > Pseudomonadati > Pseudomonadota > Alphaproteobacteria > Hyphomicrobiales > Methylobacteriaceae > Methylobacterium > Methylobacterium sp. D54C. Next base: position 49,434 of record NZ_JBKFAK010000005.1, on the reverse strand, counting down.
ACGGTCCGGCGCCCGGTGGAGTCGAGCAGGCCGACGACCGGGCCGTGCCGCCGCGGCGGCGGCGCGTCCGGCTCGCGCAGCCGGACCTCGCCCAGCAGGGTGCGGTGCTCCGGGCGGGCGCCGAGATAGGTGAGGGCGCTGCCCGCCTGCTCGATCTCGGCGCGGGTCCGCTCCAGGACCCAGGCGCCGAGCGTGTCGAGGCGCTCGATCCCCGACAGGTCGACCGCCACCGGCCCGGCGCGGCCGGCCGCCGCGATGCGCGCGGCCGCGGCCTCGACGGTCGGGGCCTGGTCGGCGGTCCAGCGGCCGTCGAGCGCCAGGCGGCCGTCGGCCGACCGGTCCCGCAGCGCGGCGCCGGCCAAGGCGCCGGGAACAGTGCCCTCGCTCAGCAACACCCATACTCCTCGATCGAGGCACCACCCTGCCCGGCGGTTATGACGACATTACGGTTGACGATCCGTCTCCAACCTCACCCCCCGCGCGCGGCGGGACGCCAGGGCGAGGCCCAGGCCGGCGGCGGCGAGCGGCGCCATCAGCAGGAAGGCGAGGGGGCCGCCGGCCCGGTAGGCGACCCCGCTCCCCAGGGTCGCGACCACCGAGATCCCGGCATTGACCGCGCTGAGCGTGCCCTGCGCCCGGCCCCGCGCGCCGTCGGGGGCGTAGGCCGAGACCGCCGCCATGGCGCCGAGCTGGGTCGCCCCGAAGGTCAGGCCGTGGAGGCACTGGAGCGGCACCAGCGCGGCGAGGTGGTCGCCGAGGAGGTACATGCCGATCGCCCGCAGGATCGCCGCGACGGCTCCGGCGCCGAGGAGCCGCACCGGGCCGCGCCAGGCGGCGGGCAGGGCGGGGAGGCCGGCGAACAGGGCGATCTCGGCCAGCACCCCGGTCGCCCAGAGCGCGCCGACCCAGGTCGGCGGGATGCCCTGGCCGGTCCAGTAGATGCTGCCGAACCCGTAGATCGCCCCGTGGCTCGCCTGGATCGCGGCCGCCGCGCCAATGCACAGCCAGAGCCGCCGCGGCAGCCGCGTCCGGCCGTCGCCCGCCGCCGACGGCGGCAGGACCGCCACCGCGCGGCTGCGCCACGCCACCAGACCCGCGCCGAGGGCGAGGCCGGTCAGGAGCAGCGGCACGGCGAGCCGGCCGCCGAGCGCCGTCAGCAGCAGCCCGCCCGCGAGGTTCGCCAGCAGGAACGCGATAGAGCCCGCCATCCGGATCCGCGCGTAGGTCAGGCGGGCGTCTTGGCGCACGGCCGCGAGCGTCAGGTAGTCGATGCAGGGCACGAGCGGCGCGCCGGCGACCGCGTTGAGCACGATCAGCCCGGCCAGCAGCGGCCACCCGATCCCGGCCGCGGCGGGCATCAGCGCGTAGGACAGGCTCAGGGCGAGGCTGCCGAGCAGGATCAGCCGCCGGGGCCCGAGGCCGCGGTCGAGGAGGCTCATCAGAGGCGCCGTGGCGGCGATCCGCGTGGCGATCGGCAGGGCGAGGAGGAGACCGATCACCCGGGCATCGAGCCCCAGGGCGTCGAGCCACAGGGGCATGAACGGCATCGCGATGCCGATCTCGGTGAACACCACGGCGTAGAGCAGCGACAGGCGCGCCGGGCCGGACGGGCGGGGCAAGGCGGGTCTCGACGAGCGGGGTGAGCAGGGAGGTGGGACCGGGAGGGCGTCCGTAAGCGCCCGTTAAAGGCCCTCTGTCAAATTCGCCGCGATTGGCGCGCATCGGGGCCGCCGCCGCGCCCGCATTCAGCGTCCAGAGAGGCCCATGTTCGGTTCCGTCAACCCGAGCGCGCACGCTTCGGCCGAGTACGAGGCGATCGAGGCGACGATCAGCGCCAGCGAGCGCGGCCGCTGGTTCCTCGCCGAGTACGCCCGGCGCAACCGGGGCGCCGAGACCGAGGTCCTGCTCGGGGCGATCGCGCGGCTGGAGCGGAGCGTCACCGCCGACCGCGGGCAGGAGGCCTTCGGGCACCTGCGCGGCAATCTCCTCGACATGGCCGACGCGATCAGCCGGACCAAGGGCGAGATCGCGGCGCTCAACACCCCGAACGGCGACGAGACCCGGCTGACGCAGGCGTCCCTCGCCCTCGACGCCATCGTGCGCGAGACCGAGCAGGCCACCTCCGACATCCTCAGCGCCGCCGAGTCGATCCAGGAGGCGGCCTGGACCCTGCGCGAGCACGGGGCCGACGCGCAGGCCTGCGACGCCCTCGACCGCCACGCGACCGCGATTTACACGGCCTGCTCGTTCCAGGACCTCACCGCGCAGCGCACCGCCCGGATCGTCTACACTCTGCGCTACCTGGAGGACCGGGTCTCCGCGATGATCGCCATCTGGGGCGAGGACGCGGTCCGGGTGCCGCCCCACCGGGGCGCGCGGCCGGCCGGCGAGCCGGCCGATCTGAACCAGAGCGACATCGACCGCTACATCGCCATGGACGTGCCGGCCGTCACGGTGGCGGCCCTCGTGGCCCGCCCCGGCAGCCCGGCGCTGCACGAGGATCTGGTGTTCCTGCCGGTCCAGGCGGAGGCCCGGGCGCCGGAGGCCGAGCCGGAGACAGAGGTCGCGGCCGAAGCGCCGGCCGCGCCGGAGCCGGTGGCGGAGGCCGAGCCGGACGCCGTGTCCGAGCCGACGGGAGTGGCCGCGCTGGCATTCGCCCCGGAGCCGGACCTCGCCGCGCCGGGGGACGGGCCGGAGGCCGCACCCGCGGCCGACTTGGAGGCCGGCTTGGAGGCCGGCTCGAAGGCCGATCTGGAAGCGGACTGGGCGGTCGATCTCGAGGCCGCCCCGGAGCCGGAGCCGGCTCCGGAGGTCGCCTCCCTTCCCGTCTCCGATCCGTCCGCCTCGGACGCGCCGGAGCCCACCACCGCGAGCGAGGAGGCGTTCGAGGCGGACGTCGAGGAGGATGTCGCGCGGGACATCGCGCGGGACGTGGCCGACCTCACCTGGGGCGAGACCGTCGGGGCGGCGCCCGCGCCGGCGATGCCGCCGGAGGAGCCGGCCCTGAGCTTCGCCGAGATCGACGCGCTGACGCCGGAGCAGCGGCTCGCGCTCTTCGCCTGACGGGTCCGGCCCGGCGCCGGCGCTCCGGCGCGGTTCGACAGGCGCGCGCCGGCGCGGACCCTGCTATCAGGGGCGCCCCCGGCACCCCCGAGCACGCGCATCCGTGGCCCTGCACCTGATCAAGCTCTGCGTCGGCCCCGCCACCATCGCCGATCTCGAGGCCCGGCAGGCCCGCTTCCGCGCGGAGGCGCTCCGGGACGGACGGCAAGCGGCGCCGTTCCACATCACCCGCACCCTGCCCAAGCGCCACCGGGAGATCACCGGGCAGGGCTCGATCTACTGGGTGATCCGCGGGACGCTGTCCTGCCGGCAGGCGATCACCGCGATCGAGCCGCTCACCGGGGAGGACGGCATCCCGCGCTGCCGGCTGGTCTTCGATCCCCGGCTCGTCCCGGTGGCGCCCCGGCCCTACCGGCCGTTCCAGGGGTGGCGCTACCTGACGGCGCGCGACGCGCCGGCCGATCTCGGGGCCGAGGCCTCGGGGGACCTCGCCGAGATGCCCGAGGCCCTGCGGCGCGAGCTGGTCGGCCTCGGCCTGCTCTGAGCGCGGGGCGGGTCTCGTCGCCCCCGGTCAGGCCCCCGCCGGCGCCGCGAGCGGCCCCGGCGGGATCGGTCCTACGCCCCGTCGAAGCGCCCGCTGGCATGGGCCAGCATGGTGTAGACCTTGCCGGTCTCCGAGGTCAGGTAGGCGTCGGTGCGCTTGGCGTCGCTGTCGTTCTTGACCACGTCGCCGAGCAGGCGCTCGAACTCGCTGACGTAGCGGTCGACGCTGCGGCGGAACTCCGCGTCGGTCCTGTAGCGGCGCTGGATCTCCGCGAAGGTGGCCCGGCCCTGCGGCGTGTAGATCCGCGGGTCGAACAGGTTCGGCTCGCCCCGGCGGTACCGCTCCCACAGGTCGACCGCGGTCCGGTGCTCGATCATCTTGGCGATGTCGGTCGAGATCGTGTCGAGGGCGATCCGCCCGGTCTCGGCGGCCGCCACCGCGGGGCGGCGGGCCGCCGGCGCGGGCGCCGGGGCGGCGGCCGGCGCGTCGGCCGCCGGCTCCTCGTCGTCGTCCAGCGAGGCGCGGGTCAGCAGGTCGGACAGCCAGCCGCGCTTGTCGCCGGCCTGCGCCGGGCGGGCGGTCGCGGACGGGCGCGGCGCCTCGATCTTGGCCGTGGCGGGCCGCGGCGTCGCCGCGGGCGCCGGCAGGGCCGGAGCCGCGGGGGCCGCCGTCGGCATCGCCGGTGCGACCGGGGCCGCGGCGGGCGCCGCCGCCGCGACGGCGCGGCCGCCGCTCTCCGCGACCCGGCGCTGGGGCTGCGCCTGCGGCTGGGCGACGTCGACCGCGCGGCCGGAGCGGGAGACCAGGGACGACAGCTCGTTGAGGGCCTTGATCTGGTCCGCCACCACCCGGCGCATCTCGCCGGTGGCGTCCTGCGTCTCGCGCGGCAGCTCGAGGACGCCCTTGGCGAGCTCGGCGCGGGTCGCGTCGAGTTCGCCGCGGATCGAGCCCGCCATCTCGCGCAGGGCCGAGAAGGAGTCGCCGAAGCTGGCCTGGGCCTCCTGGAAGCCGCTGCGCATCTCGCGGGCCGCCTCCTCGATGACCTGCCGGACGCCCTGGGCGGCCTTCTCGCCCTCGGCGCTGGCGCTGTCCTTCAGGTCGGCGAAGGCGCTCGTCACCGAGGCCCCGGCGCCCTGGGCCGACTGGGCCAGGGACTCGCCGACGCTGCGGGCACGCTCCTCGGCGGCGCGCAGGGTCTGCTCGATGGTCTGGGCCAGGGCGGTGCCGTTCTGCTCCAGGGCGGCGGCCCGGGCCTCGAACGCGGCCAGCGCCTCGGTCAGCTTGGTCTCGCGGCCCGACAGGGCCGAGTCGAGGCGCTCCTCGATGGCCGCCAGGGAGGCCGCGGCCCGGTCGAGGGCCGCCACGTGCGCGGCGGTCTGCTCGCCGAGGGAGCGGCCGCGGCCGTCGAGGGTCTCGGCGAGGCGCGAGGCCTCGCTGAGCGCCCCGTCGGCGGCGCCGCGCAGGGCCTCGACCTGGGCCGAGACGCCGGCGCTGGCCCGGCCGGTCTCGGCGGCGATGCGCTCCAGCGCCCCCTGGACCTGCTCGATCCGGCCGGCGAGACCCTGCTCGATCGCGCCGAGATTGGTGTCGGCGCCGGCCACGAGGTCGGTCAGCGCCGTGTTGGCGGCCTCGATCCGCTGCAGCAGCGCGCCGAGCTCGCGGCCCATCCGGTCGTTGGTCTCGAACAACTCCGAGAGGGTGCGGCCCGCGCCGTCCTCGACGGCGGCGCGCAGCAGCTCGGCCGAGGCCCGCGACTGCACGGCCAGCTCCTCGGTCCGCTCCCGCAGGCTCTCGGCGAGCGGCATTCCGGTCTCGGCGAGCGTCCGCTCGATCGCCTCGGCCCGGTCCGACAGGGCCCGCGACAGGTCCATCATCGGCCCGTCGATGGCGCCGCGCAGGCGCTCGACATGGCCCTCCAGGCTGTCGCCGACGGCGCGGCCGCTGCCCTCGACGCTGGCGAGCAGCGCGCCGCCGCGCTCCTCGATGGCGCGCACCAGGGTCTCGGCGCTCTCGGCGAGGCGTCGGGACAGGGCCTCGCCGCGGGCGTCGACCAGGGCACCGAGCGCCGTGGCGCGGCGCTCGAACCCGGCCCCGAGGGCCTCGGTGCGGGCGTCGATCAGGCCGGCGAGCGCGGCCTCGCGGCGGCTGAGCGTCTCGGCCAGGGCCGCGTTGTGGGCCTCGACCTGCTCGGCATGGGCGCGGGCCCGCTCGTCGAGGGCGGCGACCAGGGACGCCGTGCGCTCGTCCATGAGGCCCGCGAAGGCCTCGTGGCGGTCGTCGAAGGCGGTGGCCAGGGTGTCGGCGCGCTGCGCCACCAGGGTCGCGAACAGCCGCATGCGGCTGTCGATGCGCTGCGTGAAGGCGTCGGCGCGGGCGTCGACGCCGCGGGCCAGGGCCTCGCTCTGCGCCTCGACGGCCTGCGCCAGGGCCGCGGTGCGGCCCTCGACCACGCCGTCCAGCTCCCGCAGCCGGGCGTCGAAGGTCTCGACCAGGGCGCCGGTGCGGCCCTCGACGGCGCCGTCCAAGGCGCGCAGGCGGGCGTCGAAGGTCTCGACCAGGGCGCCGGTCCGGCCCTCGACGGCACCGTCGAGGGCGCGCAGGCGGGCGTCGAACACCTCCACCAGGGCGCCGGTCCGGCCCTCGGCGGCCGCCACCAGGGCCTGGCCGCGGTCCTCCAGCAGGCCCTCGATCGCGGCGCGCGCCTGCTCGAAGGTCGCCCGCAGGGTCTCGACGCGCGCGTCGACCCGCTCGGACACGTCGCGGCCGGTGCCCTCGACCAGGGCGCCGAGGCGGTTCTGCACCCGGTCGAACAGGGTCTGCAGCTCGCCCGTCCGCTCCTTGAGGGTCTCGGCGAGGCGGTTCTCGCGCTCCTCGAGCAGGCCGGCGATCGCCGGGTTCACGCCCTCGATCGTGGTCTGGAGCGCCTGGGTGCGGTGCTCGATGGTGCCGGCGATCTGGCGGCCGCGGGTGTCCACGAGGCGGTCGATCTCGCCCTGCGCCCGCTCGAACAGGCCCTGGAGGTCGGACAGGCGGGTGTCCAGCAGGTCCGCCATCTGGGCGGGCGCCGCGTCGAGGGTCGTGCGCAGGCCCTCGGTCCGGGCCGCGATGGCGTCGGCGACCTCCTGGCCGCGCCCGTCCACGAGGTCGCGCAGGCCGGCCTGGGCCTCCTCGAACAGGGTGTGGAGGCGCTGCGTGCGGGCGTCGAGGGTGGCGGCGAGCTGGCGCTCGCGGGTCTCCACCAGCGCCGAGACGGCGGCGGGCGCCTCCTCCAGCACCGCGCGGAGGGACTGGATGCGGGCGTCGACCGCGGCGGCGAAGCGGCCGCCGCCGCCCTCGACCACGCCGTCGAGGGCCGACTGGGCCTCCTCGAACAGGGTGCGCAGGGCCTGGGCCCGGGCGGTGAGGGTGTCGGCAAGGCGGGTGCCGCGGCCGTCGACCAGGCTCTCGAGGTGGCCCAGCCGCTCGTCGAACAGGCTGCCGAGCTGGCGGGTGCGGTCGTCCAGGGCGCCGGTGGCGGAGCCGAACGCGCCCTCCAGGGCGGCGACCATCGCCTGCCCGCGGCCGTCCAGCGCCTCGTGGATCGGGCCCATCCGGCCGTCCAGAGTGGCGGCCAGGGTGCCGGCATGGTCGTCCAGCAGGACGCGGATCTGGTTGGTGCGGTCGTCCAGCAGGGTGTGGACCGAGCGGACGCCCTCGTCGAGGAGGCCGCTGATGTCGGCCGTGCGGCTCGACAGGGTGTGGCCCAGGCGGCCCTCGCCGGCATCGAGCATCCGCTCGGCGTCCGCGATGGTCTGCTGGAGCTTGGCGAGCACGCTCTCGCCGCGCTGGTCGATGAGCTCGGCCAGCGAGGTGCCGCCGCGGTCGAGCAGGCGGGCGAGCTCGGTGATCCGGCCGCCGATCGCCCCGAACACGGCGCGGCCCTTCTCGTCGAGCTCGCCCGACATGGCGGCGATGCGCTCGTCGATCAGGCGGCCGATGAGGTCGGCGCGCTCCGCGAAGGCCGCGTGCACGGCCTCGGTGCGGGCCGCCAGCGCCGCGTCGGCGTTCTCGGTGCGCTCGTCCACCAGGCGGATCATCGAATCCGCGCGGTTCGCCAGCGCGGCCTCGAGGCCGCGGGTGGCCTCCTCGATGGTGCCGGTGAGGGCGCGGACGCGCTCGGCCATGGCGCCGTCGAGGCCGCCGGTCCGGTCGGCGATCATCGCCACGAGGTCGCGGGTCCGGCCGGCCAGCTCCTCGTCCACCGCGCGGGTGCGCGCCTCGATCAGGCGGATCGCCTCGAAGGCCTGCACGCCGAAGCTCTCGTCCACGAGGCGGGCGCGCTGGTCCAGGGTCTCGGCGATCGCCTGCAGGCGGCCGATGACGCCGGTGTCGAAATGGCCGGCGCTCTCCTCGATCCGCCGGGCGATCTCGCCCGTGTGGCGGGCGATGTCCTGGCCGAGCCCGGAGGTGCGGCCCTCCAGCATCTCCATCAGGCCGCGATGGCCCTCGGCCATGACGCGGGCCATCTCGTCGGTCCGGGCGCGCAGCGCGTCGTCCACGGCGTTCGCGCGGCTGCCGAGATGGTCGTCGATCTGGCCGACCAGCGCCGCCACGGCGGCCGCGATGGCGGCGGCCCGCTCGGCCGAGCGCGTCTCCAGGCCGCCGAGATGGGTCTCGATCAGGCTGCCGGCCTCGCGGGCCCGGGTGGCGATCGTCTCGGCGACGGCCTCGCCCTTGCCGGTGAGGAGGCGGTCCATCTCCTCCAGCCGGGCGCCGACGGTCTCGCCCAGCGCGGCGGTGTCGCGGTTGATCCGGTCGGCCAGGATGTCGCCGCGGGCGATGGTCTCCTGCAGGGCGGCGAGGCGGTTGCCGAGCGTCTCGTCGATCGCCCGGACCCGGCCGTCGGCGGTCTCGGCGAAGCTCGCGCCGGTCTGGCTGAGGGTGTCGGCGATGCGGGCGCCCTGGCTCGCCACGGCGAGCACGATGTCGCGGCCGGTGCCGCTGATCCGGGCCTGGGTCTCGTCGGCGTGGCCGGCGAGCAGCTCGGCGACGCTCCGGCCGTGCTCGCCGAAGGCCGCCTCCATCTCGCCGATCCGGGCGGCGAGGTCGGCCGAGATCGCGCGGGCGGCCTCGGCGAGGCTGCCGGTGGCGTCGCCGGTCCGGGCGGCGAGCTCGCGGTTGAGATCGTCCAGGGCGGCGCGGACCGCCGCGACGGCGTCCGTGCCGCGGGCGCCGAGCTCGGTGCCGGCCCGGTCGGCGGCGTCGCGGAACCGGGCGGTGAGGATCGCGGTCTCGGCCTCGACCGCGCCGGTGACCTCGCCGGAGGCGTTGCGCAGGGTGTCCAGCGCCGCGGCGAGCCGGGCGGCGGCGTCCCGCGTCTGCGTCTCGGCGGCCTGGCTCGCCTGATCGGCGGCGGCCCGCAGCGCGGCGGCCGCCTCCTCGGTCCGCGCCGACAGGGCGGCGGCGGAATCCGCGACCCGGCGCTCGAACACCCGCACGGCCTCGAGGGTCCGGGCCTCGACCGCGCCGGTGGCGTCCTCGGCCGTGCCGCGCAGGGCATCGGTGGCCGCCTCGGCCCCGCGCCGGAGCGCCGCGACCGCCTCGGCCGTGCGGCCGTCGATCTCGCCCGACAGGCCCTCGACGGTACCCCGCAGCGACTGGACCGCGGAGGAGGCCCCCGTCTCGAAGCCCCGGCCCAGGGCCGCGAAGGCGGCCTCGAGGTTGGCCGCGACCGTCTCGGTCCGGTGCGCGATGCTGCCGCCGGCCTGCTCGGCCGCCGCCGCGACCCGGTGCTCCAGGTCCGCGGCCCGGACCGTCACGGTCTCGTCGAGGCGCGCCGCGATGCCGTCCATCCGCTCGGCGAGGGCGCCGCCGCGCTCCGACAGGGCCTCGGCGATCCGCTCGGCGGTGCCGACGAGGTCGTCGCGCACGGCGCCCGCGCGAGCCGCCAGGGTCTCGCCGGCGCCGCTGGCGGCGAGCGCCAGGGCGGCCTGGGCGTCGCGCCCGCGGCCCTCGATCGTCTCGGCGACCGACAGGCCGGCGCTCTCGATCTCGGCGCGCAGCGCGAGGCCGCGGCCGGCGATGTCCTGGGTCAGGGCCGAGCCGGTCTCGGCGAAGCGGGCGGTGATCTCGGCGCCCATGGCGCCGAAGCGCTCGGTCAGCTCCGAGCCGCGCGACAGGAAGGCGGATTCGAGCCCCGTCACGGAGCGCTCGAAGGTCTCGCGCACCGTGCCGGCCTGGCGCTCCAGCGCGTCGCTCACGCGGCTGCCGGTCTCCTCCAGGGTCCGGGTGAGGGCGCCGGCATTCTCCGACAGGCGCTCGGCCAGGGCGGTGCCGGCGGCCTGGAAGGCGCCGGTCGCCGTGCCGGCGCGGTCCTCGAAGCTGCGGGTCAGGGTCTCGCCGACCTCCTGGAAGCTGCCGCGCACCTCCTGGCTGGTGGCCGCCAGCGTGTCGATCAGGTCGCTGCCGCGGGCGGTCATCAGGTTGACCACCCGGTCGCCGGCCTCGCCCAGCGAGGCCGTGATCGCGGCGCCGCGGGTCTCCAGCGCGCCGGTCACGCGCTCGCCCGCGCCGGTCACCGCGGAGACGATCCGGTCGGAGGCGCCCTCCAGGTCCTGGCTCAGGCTCTGGTGCGACCCGGTGATGGCGCTGCGCACCCGCTCGGCGTTGGTGACGATCGCCTCGCGCTGGGCGACCAGCTCGTCCACGAGGGAGCGGATCCGGATCTCGTTGTCGGAATAGGCCCGCTCCAGGGTGGCGATCTCGCCGCGCACCAGGGTCTCCAGCTCGCCGGCCCGGGCGAGCGCCCGCTCGACGCCGTCGCCCACCGCCGCCACCTCGCGGCGCACGGTCTGCGACATGGTCAGGACCGCGTCGGTGGAGAAGCTCTCGGGCTCGGCCAGGCGCACCGCGACCTCGCCGACCGCGCGGGCGACGAGGCGCATCTCCTGGGCGCGCACCGCCAGCATGGCGGCGATCACGAACAGCACCACAGGGCCGAACAGGGCCGCGGCGCCGACGCTCGCCTGGAGGGCCGAGAGGCCCGACAGGACGGCGCGCAGGTCGCCGTCGGACTTCGACCACGCGATCAGCACCAGGGCGCCGATCCAGACGGCGCCGGCCGCGAGGGCGAGCAGGTAGGGCTTGGGCGAGGAGCGCACCCGCAGGGTCTGCTGCAGGATGCCGATGTTGCGCCGGTCGTCGTTGGCCACGAGCGAGCGGTCGGGGGGCAGGAGGCCGCCTTCGCGGCGGGGGCGGTCCAGGCCCGGCGGCGGCAGGTCGGAGGCGAGCGGCGGGTCGAGGTCGAGGCGCGGCGGCATGGTCCGGCCGGCGTCGAGACCGCCGTCGCGCAGCGGGTCGGCGTCACCGACATCGGGCAGGCGCGGCTCGGCGCGACCGTCGGTGCCGTTCGGCGTCAGGGCGTCGAGGTTCAGCGCCTGCTCGATCGCAGAGAGCGCGGCCTCGGCCGGGTCCTTCAGCTTCTTCTCGGTCGCCATACAACGCCTCGTTACACGGGTTCACCGGCGCCTGAAGAGGCTTGAGCCGGAGACGCAACGCCCCGTTTACCATTACAAGACTAAACTCGGGCAGCGACTGCCGATACCCGAGCCCTCGACCGGCCCCAGAAAAGGTTAACCGAATGGTTACCGGGCCCGTCGCTCGCCGCCGCCACCATCCTGCCGCAGGGGAGGGGTCGGGCGCGATCCCCACCCGGCGAATCAGGGGGTGAATTGTGTGGATCAGATCCGCAATCCCCGACGAATCCGGATGCCGGGAGCCCGAACATGCAGGCCATCGACCCCGCGGAACTCGAGGCCCAGACCGGCGGCGACGCCGACCTCGCCCGTGAGGTCCTGGAGCTGTTCGCCGGCCAGTGCCGGTCGATCCTGCCGCGCCTCGCCGACCCGGCCCTGCCGCGGGCGCAGCGCGCCGACCTCGCCCACACCCTGAAGGGCTCGGCCGCGGGCGTCGGGGCGATCCACGTGCGGGCGCTCGCGGACGCCGCGGAGACGCGCCTGCGCGCCGGCGCCGGGGCGGTGCCGGTCGACGACCTCGCGGCCGCGGTCGCGCGGGCGCTGGCGGAGATCGCGGAGGCGCGCGCCTGACGGTGTCGCCCAATGCGGCGATCGATCCGGGACCGGTGTCTAATGCCGCGCTTGCATTCCGCGTTTCCAGCCGCCAAGCAGGCACGCCGCCCGTCGGACAGATTGCGCTCGACGCGAGCCCGGAGCCCCCAGCATGCCCAAGATCACCTACGTCGACCACGCCGGGACGGAGCGGACCGTCGAAGGCAGCGTCGGCGCGACCGTGATGGAGACGGCTATGCGCAACAACGTCCCGGGCATCGACGCGGAGTGCGGGGGCGCCTGCGCCTGCGCCACCTGCCACGTCTACGTGGCCGACGCCTGGATCGACACGGTCGGCAAGGCGCAGGACATGGAGCAGGACATGCTGGATTTCGCCAGCGACGTCCGCGAGAATTCCCGCCTCTCCTGCCAGATCAAGATCACGCCGGCGATGGACGGCCTCGTGGTGACGACGCCGTCCCAGCAGGGCTGAGACGGAAGCCGTCTCGGTCGCGCGATCCCCGCCCGTCCTCGCGAGCGCAGCGAAGCGACCCAGGGTGGCGCGACGTCCGCGTATGCGGCGCTGCCGGATCGCTTCGCTGCGCTCGCGAGGACGGCATCGCCTCCGGTCGCGTCGCGCTGTGAGGCCGTAAACGCACCTGTCATCGCACCAGCGCCCGCGCCGCCGCGTCGAGCCCGTCCAGGGTGAGGGGGAACATCCGGCCGGCGACCAGCCGCTGCATCATGCCGATCGACTGCGTGTAACCCCAGTGCGTCTCGGGCACCGGGTTCAGCCACGCCGCCTTCGGGAAATGGTCGAGGAGCCGCTGCATCCAGGTGGCACCCGCCTCCTCGTTCCAGTGCTCCACGGAGCCGCCGGGCGTCGCGATCTCGTAGGGGCTCATCGAGGCGTCGCCCACGAAGACGAGCCGGTAGTCGCTGCCGTAGGTGCGGATCACGTCGAGGAGCGGCGTCTTCGCCTCGTGGCGCCGTCGGTTCTCGGTCCAGACCGCCTCGTAGGGGCAGTTGTGGAAGTAGTAGTGCGCGAGGTGCTTGAACTCCGAGCGCGCCGCCGAGAACAGCGCCTCCGCCTGCTCGATGTGCCAGTCCATCGAGCCGCCGACGTCCAGGAACAGCAGCACCTTCACGGCGTTGCGCCGCTCCGGCCGCAGCTTCACGTCGATGTAGCCCTGGCGCGCGCTCGCGCGGATCGTGCCGTCGAGGTCGAGCTCCTCCGCCGCGCCGGTCCGGGCGAAGCGGCGCAGGCGCCGCAGCGCCAGGCGCATGTTGCGCGCGCCGATCTCCCGGTCGTCGTCGAGGTCCTTGAACTCGCGCTTGTCCCAGACCTTCACCGCCCGGAAGTTGCGGTTGCCGTCCTGGCCGATGCGGATGCCCTCGGGATTGTAGCCGTAGGCGCCGAAGGGCGAGGTGCCGCCGGTCCCGATCCATTTCGAGCCGCCCTGGTGGCGCCCCTTCTGCTCGGCGAGGCGCTGCTTCAGGGTCTCGAACAGCTTGTCCCAGCCGAGCGCCTTCAGCTCCGCCTTCTCGGCCTCGGTCAGGTACTTCTCGGCGAGCTTCCGGAGCCATTCCTCCGGGATCGCGGCGGGCTCGACCGCCTCGCCCAGGGTCTCCAGCCCCTTGAACACCGTGCCGAACACCCGGTCGAACCGGTCGAGATGCGCCTCGTCCTTCACCAGCGCGGTGCGCGACAGGAAGTAGAACGCCTCGACGTCGTGCTCCGCGAGGCCCCGGTCCAGGGCGCCGATCAGGGTCAGGTACTCCTTCAGGGAGACGGGGACCTTGGCGTCCCGGAGGGCCGTGAAGAACTGCAGCAGCATGCCGGGAGAACGCGCCAGCCGGGCGTCCGGGTCAAGCCCGCGCGAATCGGTCGGCGCGCCGCCGAGCGTGGCAGGACTTTTCCGAAGGACTTCCGAGTCTTCGCCGATGGTCGACAAGATTCAGCCCCGTCGGCAGCGCCGATTCCGGCGCCCAAACGAGTCTCTCCGACCCGATGGGACTCATAACCTGGGCATAAGTCGTCGAATCTGTTGATATGTGACCGGACAAGCCTCGCCCAGTCACTCAATCGGTCATGGGAATCGCTCAACTCGGGACATCGAGTGTGTGCGGACGCGGCAGCGCGGCCGACACGGAGCTAGCGAGGAGACCTGCGATGGCGGTCATCCTGCGGAATCTGACGGAATTCAAGCGGTTTCTCGGGAAGCCGGGGGCGACGATTCAGCTGGTGCGCAACACCTTCATGGACCGCCAGCCGGAGGCGACACGAGACGCCTACCGCGACAAGGGCATGTACGCCCCGCGGGCGGTGCAGGCCCTGTCGCGCAAGGCCGCGGTCTTCACCCTGCGGGGCTATCCCGGGACGGTCTGGCTCTACTGGGACAAGGGCGCCCGCGGCTGGCGCTTCTCCGGCGACACCGTGACGGTGCCCCTGGTCACCGGCCTCGGGCCGGCGGACGAGCTGGTCTACCAGTGCAGCTTCGCCGACGGGTTCGAGCCGGCGCCGCGCAGCCGCGCGGCGCGGCGGGCCAAGCACGAGGACGCGCACCCGGTCCTGATCTGAGCGGGGCCCCCGGGACCTCCGCTCGGATCTCCCGCCTCAGGCCGTCCCCTCAGGCCGCCCCCTCAGGCCTCCTGGCCGGCCGCCTCCTGGCGCTCGGGCTCCCGCTTGACCGGGACCTTGCCGAGTGCCTTCCCGACGGTCCGGCGGGCCCGGAAGATCGGCTTCGACTCGCCCTCGCGCTTCTTCAGCAGGGCGCGGTACTCGTCCCGCCGCTCGTGGATCGACGCGATCACCAGCCCCATCGGCACGCCGACATCGACCAGAACGGCCTCCGACAGCTGCAGCGAGGCCTCGATCGTCTCCGGCACCGCGTCGTCGACGCCGAGCTCGTAGAGCGAGGAGGCGTGGCGGGCGTCGCGGGCCCGGGCCACGATGGTCAGGTCCGGCCGCTCGGCGCGGGCCGCCGCCACCGCCGCCTCGACGGCGCGGGGATTGTCGAGGGTGACGACCAGCGCCCGGGCCGTGGCGATGTCGCAGCGGCGCAGCATCTCGGTGTTGCCGCTGTCGCCGAAATAGACCGGCGCCCCGGCGCGGCGCTGCTCGGCCACCCGCGCGGCGTCGGAATCGAGGGCGATGTACGGGATCTTGTGCCGCTCCAGCATCTCGCCGACCTGCCGGCCGACGCGGCCGAACCCCGCGACGATCACCCGGTTCCCCACGCGCTCCGGCACCGGCTCCGCCTTGGCGGTGGCCTGGGCGCTGGCGGTCGCCCGCAGCTTGAGCCGGCGGCCGACGGCGGCGAGCGCCGGGATCATGATCATCGTGACCGTGGTCACCACGAGGGCCGCCGCGCCGACCTCTTCCGGCACCAGGCCGGTGGCCATGGCACCGCCGATCAGCACGTAAGCGAACTCGCCGCCCGGGCCGAGGAGGAGCGCCGTCTCCAGCGCCACCGGCCGGGGGATCTTCAGCACGGGGGCCGCCATCATCACCACGGCGGCCTTGATCAGGACGAGCGCCAGCGACAGGCCGATGATCGCCCCCGGCGTCGCCATCAGCTGCGCCGGGTCGAGGTTCATGCCCACCGAGACGAAGAACACGCCGAGCAGCAGGCCCTTGAACGGGTCGATCGTCGCCTCGATGGCCCGGCGGTACTCGGTCTCGGCGAGCAGCAGGCCGGCCACGAAGGCGCCGAGCGTCATCGACAGGCCGCTCGCCGCCGCGGTCAGCGCCGTGCCGACGATGACCAGCAGGCAGGCGGCCATGAACAGCTCGGTGGAACGCGTGCGCGCCACGAGCTGGAACAGCGGGCGCAGGGCGAGGCGGCCCGCCACCACGATCAGGGCCAGTGCGATCGCCGCCTGGCCCAGCGCCAGGGCGAGGGCCCAGCCCTTGTCGCCGCCGTCGTCGCGGCCGAGCACCGCGATCGCGAACAGGGCCGGGGCCACCGCCAGGTCCTGGAACAGCAGCACCGCGAAGCTCGTGCGCCCGGTCGGCGCGTTCAGCCGCTTCTGCTCGGCGAGGACCGGCAGGACCACCGCGGTCGACGACAGCGCGAGGCCGATGCCGACGATCACCGCGCCGGTGATCGGCACGTTGAGCCCGTAGAGGATCGCCCCGAGGATCAGCGCGGAGCAGCCCACCTGCAGGGAGCCGAGGCCGAAGACCAGCCGACGCAGCACCCGCAGGCGCTCCCACGACAGCTCGATCCCGATCATGAACATCAGGAAGATCACGCCGAACTCGGCGAGGTGCGAGATCTCGGCCCGGTTGCCGATGGTGAAGAGGTGAACGGAGGGATAGGTGTCGGCCAGCCGGCCGAGTCCGAAGGGCCCCAGCAGGGCCCCGGCGCCGATGAAGCCGAGCACCGGCGAGATCCGCAGGCGGTGGAACAGCGGCACCACGATGCCCGCTGTGACGAGAAACAGGATCGCTTCCTTGTAGGAGCCGGCGTGGACCTCTGGCATCGGCGGCGGATCGAACCTCGTCTCTCGGGGGTGGGGAGCGCCGCTCACGGCCGCGCGATCATGGGTCGGCGGCGCCCCCGGGGCAACCGGGTTCCGGCCGCGATCGACCCCGCGGATGTGCGTTCCGACACAAGCCGGATACAGGCGCGGGTGAGACATTTCGGTCACCGGCACGCGGGATGCGGACGGCATCCAAAGGAGGCATGCGGTGAAGGCGTGCAACGCGGCCCAAAATCGGCACAATGCGCGCATACACGCCTGAGTTAACCGGGGGTTAAGCTCGGCCGGGCTCGGCCCGGAACTGGACCGGATGGATGCGACGAGGCCGATGATCTCCATCAAATCGATATTTGCCGGTCCGGCAGCGCCCCCCAGCCGCGACCTCGAGCGCGAGAAGCGCGAGTGGAAGCTCGAGTCGGACCGCTGGCGGCACCAGCGCCACGTCGAGAAGGGCTACCGCATCAAGTGGGGCTACGTGGCGATCGCGTACCTCGTCGAGTTCATGGTGATCGGCGCCTCGCTCTGGGGCGCGTGGCTGTTCGCGGGCGTCTACAGCGACGGCGACTGGCACGCCTTCTACTTCATGCTGCTGGCGCCGCTGGTCTACGCCGCGGTCGAGCTGTGCCGCGTGCCGCTCGGCATCCTGGCCCGGACCCAGCGCTCCTACTTCGTGCGCGGCCTCGCCGTGCTGGGCATCATCTTCGCGGCGGGCGTGACCACCAAGTCGGTGTCGCAGCTCGGCGAGATGATGTTCCATCCCCGCCTGATGGAGGCGGCCCGGACCAAGACCGCCCTGAAGGACGCCCAGGCCGACCGCGCCACGATCGGCGACCGGATCAAGGCGGCCGACGAGCGCGTGGCGCAGTACACGGCCGAGCTCGACCAGATCGAGAAGCGCTCCGCCGACAACGCCCAGCAACTCGCCGGCCTCCCGGCCCAGCGCTGCGAGCGGGTCTTCGGCACCAACAGCAAGGGCCGGAAGTACCAGAACCTGAAATGCGTGGCCGATCCCCGCGTCGCCGCCCTGTCGCAGGGCGTCGCCAAGGCGTCCGCCGACCGCGCCGGGATGATCAAGGACCTGGAGGAGGCCCGCAAGGCGCGCGCCGCCCTCGATCCGGGCGCCGCCGACCGGCGCGTGGCCGACGCCGAGCAGGGCTACCGGAACGCGGTCAACCGCTCGCAGCTCCACTCCTTCACCGCCATGGTCTACGGCGTCGACCCGATCGACGTGACCGAGAGCCAGGTCCACGCCTTCCTGCGGATCTTCGTGTTCCTGCCCGCGGTCTGCGCCGCCTTCGCGTCGACGATCCTGGCGCTCTGCGCGGTCTCGACCCGCCGGACCTTCATGGACGAGGACGATCTCGGCGCCGCCGTGAACCCGGAGGCGGCCCCCTACATGCTCGACGCGATCGCCGACGCCCTGCGCTCGCACCCCGAGCCGATCCTGCCGCGCGCCGCCAACGCGTCGGGCGCGGTGATCCCGATGAACCGGCCGGCCCAGGGCCAGCAGGCGCTGCCGAACCAGACCCATCCGGGCCCGACCCTCCCTGCCGCTGGAGCCGGCGCATGAACTACGTCGCGAGCGGGACCCCCGAGAACATCGCCCTCGCCCAGCAGGTGAATTCCCGCCTGCGGGCGGATTCGAGCTACGTCGCGGCCCGGGCCTTCCTGTTCCGGGCGCTGGGCTTCGGCGCCTTCGCGTGCCTCGCGGGCATCGGCGTCGGCGCGGCGGCCTACGGCTGGGCGACCCTGAACCAGTTCGACACCGCCGCCGAGAAGATCGCCGCCGCCATGCAGGCGGCGCTCTCGGACGTGACCCTGAAGACCAAGGGCGAGGTCACGCTCACCGACAACACCCTGAAGCTCGAGGGCCTGCCCAAGGCGCCGGCGACGCCGACGCCCACCAAGGCGCAGCTCGGCAACGACGCCGCCCCGGCCTCCAAGGCCGCGGTGAACACGACCTTCACGGTGTTCAAGCAGGTGCCCTACCTCGACGGGCAGATCGTGACCGGCTGGAACTTCAAGGACAGCGCCGAGCAGCCCTACCAGCAGTACTGCTACTTCTCCCGCCGCTCCAACGAGGCGAAGGGCCAGGTCGAGATCAAGATCGACCTCGCCATGGACGGCAAGACCCTGCCGCAGCCGCAGAAGTCGGACGTCAACCTCGAGATCCTCGCCCGGAACTGCGTCTGGCACGAGAAGGGTTGAGATCGCTCGCGGCGCCACCGTCCTTGCGAGCGAAGCGAAGTGATGACGGCGTGGACCGTTCGGCGGGCGCATCGGCCGGCACCGACTGGGACGGCCGGGAGGGCTCGGCGCTTGCGGCCCGGCGGCGCGGCGCGCTACCCCTTGGCCCGAGCCCCTCTCTCCGAGACCGCGATGCGCTTTTCCGGAACCGAGACCTACGTCGCGACCCCCGACCTCACCGCGGCGGTCAACGCCGCCGTGGTCCTGGAGCGGCCGCTCCTCGTGAAGGGCGAGCCCGGGACCGGCAAGACCGTGCTGGCCGAGGAGATCGCCAAGGGCTTGGGCGCGCCGCTGATCGTCTGGAACATCAAGTCGACCACCAAGGCGCAGCAGGGGCTCTACGAGTACGACGCGGTCTCGCGCCTGCGCGACTCCCAGCTCGGCGACCCTCGGGTCTCGGACATCTCCAACTACATCCGGCGCGGCAAGCTCTGGGAGGCGTTCACCGCGCCCGAGCGCCCGGTCCTGCTCATCGACGAGATCGACAAGGCCGATATCGAGTTCCCCAACGACCTGCTGACCGAACTCGACCGGATGGAGTTCCACGTCTACGAGACCGGCGAGACCGTGAAGGCCGTGCGCCGGCCGATCGTGATCATCACGTCGAACAACGAGAAGGAGCTGCCGGACGCGTTCCTGCGCCGCTGCTTCTTCCACTACATCAAGTTCCCCGACGCCGAGACGCTGCAGCGCATCGTCGACGTCCACTATCCGGGCATCAAGCACCGCCTCGTCGAGGAGGCCCTGCGGACCTTCCTGGCGATGCGCGAGGTCCCGGGCCTCAAGAAGAAGCCCTCGACCTCGGAGCTGCTCGACTGGCTGAAGCTCCTCGTCTCCGAGGACATCGCCCCCGAGACCCTGCGCGAGCAGGACGGCCGCAAGCTGATCCCGCCGCTGCACGGGGCGCTGCTGAAGAACGAGCAGGATGTCAGCCTGTTCGAGAAGCTGGCCTTCATGATGCGCCGGGACCAGCGCGGCGGCTGAGGCCGGACGGACGACCCGAGGATTCCCGCGAGAGGAGCCCGGGGCAGGGACAGGAGCGTGCGGCATGGGCGAGATCGCGATCGTCGGCGGCGGCGTGATGGGGCACGGCATCGCCCTGGTGCTGGCGCTCGCCGGCCACGGCGTGCGGATCACCGACACGCGGCCCGAGACCCGGGCGCGGATCCCCGGCCTGATGGAATCCGCCCTCGCGACCCTGCGGGAGGCCGGCGCCGCCCTGGAGGGCTGGGATGCCGCGCGGCTGGCCCGGGCCGTCCGGGTCGAGGCGGCGCTCGACGCGGCGATCTCGGGCGCCGGCCTCGTGATCGAGGCGATCACCGAGAACCCGGAGGCCAAGCGCGCGCTCTTCTCCGAGCTGGACCGGCTCTGCCCGGCCGACGCGATCCTCGCCAGCAACACCAGCTACCTCGACGTCTTCCCGCTGATCCCGGAAGCCCGGCAGGCGCGGGCGCTGATCCTGCACTGGTACACGCCGCCCTACATCGTCGACCTCGTCGACGTGGTGCCGGGGCCCGGCACGGACCCGGCGGTCGTCGCCGCCATGGCCGACCTCGTGCGCGGCCTGGGCCAGGTCCCGATCGTGCTGAAGCGGTTCATCCCCGGCTACATTGCCAACCGCATCCAGCAGGCGATCAGCGCCGAGGTGTTCCGGCTCCTCGACGAGGACGTCGCCGCGCCGCGGGACATCGACGACGCGATCGTCCACGGGCTCGCCCTGCGCATCCCGATCCTCGGCCACCTCGCCAAGGCGGACTTCACCGGCCTGGAGCTGACGCAGCGGGCGCTCGCCAACGGCAGCTACGCGCCGCCGCCGCCCCGCACCCGCTCCGAGACCCTCGACGCCCTCTGCGCCGCCGGCCGGACCGGGGTGATGGCCGGCAAGGGCTATTTCGACTGGGGCGGGCGGCCGCCGGAAGAGCTGTTCCGCGAGCGCGACCGCAAGCTCCTGGCGCTCAAGGCGGCGATGGCCGGGATCGGCCGGATGGAGGGATCATGATCGGAGCGGACCTGTCCGGACGGCGCGTCCTCGTCACCGGAGCCTCGTCGGGGATCGGGCTCGCGACCGTCGCGATCTTCGCCCGCAACGGCGCCACCGTGGCGCTGAACCACCTGCCGGACGATCCCCGCGGCCCCGAAGAGGCCGCCCGGCTCGCCGGAGCCGGATTCTCGGTGATCGCGCTGCCCGGCGACGTGTCGCGGGCGGGCGAGGCCGAGGCGATGGTTTCGGCCGGTATCGACCGGCTCGGTGGCCTCGACGTGCTCGTCAACAATGCCGGCACGTCGGGCACGACCACGCCCATCGCCTTCGAGGACCTCGACGCGATGACCGAGGATTTCTGGGCCACGATCCTGGCGACCAACCTGCTCGGGCCGTTCCGCTGCGCGAAGGCCGCGGCCGCGACCCTCAAGGCGAGCCGCGGCGCCATCGTCAACACCGCGTCGGTGGCCGGCCTCGGGCGGCGCGGCTCGTCGGTCGCCTACTCGGCGAGCAAGGCCGGACTGATCAACCTGACCCGGAGCCTCGCCCGGGCGCTGGCGCCGGACGTGCGCGTCAACGCGGTGGCGCCCGGCCTCGTCGCCACGCCCTGGACCGAGCCCTGGTCGGAGGAGCGCAAGGCCTCGACCGTGGGGCGCACGATGCTCGGCCGCATGGCCCGCCCGGAGGACATCGCCGAGACGATCTTCTTCCTGGGCGCGGGCGCGGCCTACATCACGGGCGAGACCATCACGGTCGACGGCGGAGCGATCTGACGCTCGGGGAGCACACACATGGCGAGCACGACCGTCATCACCTGCGCCCTCACGGGCTCCTTCGACACGCCGCGGAAGAACCCGGCCGTGCCGGTGAGCCCGGAGGCCATCGCGCAGTCAGCCCTCGAGGCCGCCGCCGCCGGGGCGGCCGTGGTCCACATCCACGTCCGCGACCCCGAGACGGCCGCGCCGAGCATGGAGCTCGCCCATTACCGCGAGGTGGTAGAGCGGATCCGCGAGAAGAACGACGCCGTGATCCTCAACCTGACCACGGGGGCGGGAGGCCGGTTCGTGCCGGGCGACCCCGACCCGTCGGTCGCCGGCCCGGGCACGACCTTCGTGGGACCGGAGGCCCGCACCCGGCATGTCGGGGCGCTGCGGCCGGAGATCTGCACCCTCGACATCGCCACGATGAATTTCGGCGAGCACCTGTTCCTCAACACCCCCGGCCACCTGCGGGCGATGGCGGGCCACATCCGCGACGCGGGCGTGAAGCCCGAGATCGAGGTGTTCGATCTCGGCCAGATCGAGCTGGCCCGGCACCTGATCGCCGAGGGGCATCTGGCGCGCCCGCCGCTGTTCCAGATCTGCCTCGGCATCCCCTGGGGGGCGCCCGCGACGCCGGAGGCCCTCGTGGCGATGCGCGCCCGACTGCCGGAGGACGCGGTCTGGTCGGCCTTCGGCATCGGCCGGGAGGAGTTCCCGATCCTCGCGGTCGCCGCCGGCATGGGCGGCAACGTCCGCGTCGGGCTGGAGGACAACCTGTACCTGTCCCGGGGCACGCTCGCGCCGAGCAACGCCGCCCTGGTGGAGAAGGCGGTGAGCCTGCTGGCCCACATCGACCGCGAGCCGGCCACGCCCGATCAGGCGCGGGCGATTTTTGGACTGACGCCGCGGGGCGGTTGAGAGGCCGATCGCCGCCGCTCACCCGTCATCGCGCGCGCAGCGAAGCGACCCAGGGCAGCGCGACCTCGGCGAGCGTGGTGCTGCTGGATTGCTTCGCTCCGCTCGCAAAGACGGGGGCAGCACCTCGAAGGCTGCCCCTGACGGATCGCCGGCATCCTCACGCGCACCCGTTCCAGCCGCGGACCGCCACGGATACTCTGCCTTCGGAAACATTCCGAGCGGCGATCAACGCCGCCGGGTGGACACGACAGGGAGAGAGACATGACGCTCCGCCACCGCGCCGCGGCGCTGCTCGGGAGCTTGTGCGCGTTCGGCGCCGGCGCGGCGCTCGCGGCCGACCTCGTGCCGGTGAAGATCGGCGTGCTGAACGACCGCTCCGGCGTCTACTTCGACTCCACCGGCGAGGGCTCGGTGGTCGCCGCCCGCATGGCGGTCGAGGATTTCAAGCCGGAGGCGCACGGCCTGAAGGTCGAGGTCGTCGCCGCCGACCACCAGAACAAGCCCGATGTCGGCGCCTCCATCACCCGGCAATGGTACGACCGCGACGGCGTCGACGCGGTGTTCGACGTGCCGACCTCCTCGGTGGCGCTCGCCATCGCGCAGATCACCAAGGAGAAGAACAAGGCCTTCATCAACTCGGGCGGCGGCACCGCCGACCTCACCGGCCCGGCCTGCACGCCCAACACCGTGCACTGGACCTACGACACCGCGGCGCTGGCCAACGGCACCGGCAAGGCCATCCTCAAGCGCGGCGGCAAGTCCTGGTACTTCATCACCGCCGACTACGCCTTCGGCCTCGCCCTGGAGCGCGACACCAAGGCGGTGGTGGAGAAGAACGGCGGCACCGTCGTCGGCGGCGTGCGCACGCCGTTCCCGAACCCGGACTTCTCCTCGTTCCTGCTCCAGGCCCAGGCCTCGGGCGCGCAGGTGATCGGGCTCGCCGATGCCGGGCTCGACGCCGCCAACGCCATCAAGCAGGCGCACGAGTTCGGCATCCGCCAGGGCGGCCAGACGCTCGCCGCCCTGCTGATCGCCATCACCGACATCCACTCGCTGGGCCTGGACGTGGCGCAGGGCCTCGCCTTCACCGCCTCGTTCTACTGGGACCTCAACGACGGCACCCGGGCCTTCGCGGAGCGGTTCGAGAAGCGCATGCCCGGCAAGAAGCCGACCTCTTACCAGGCGGGCGTCTACGCCAGCACGCTGCACTACCTGAAGGCGGTGGCGGCCCTGCGCTCGGCCAAGGACGGCGCCGCCGTGGTCGCCAAGATGAAGGAGATGCCGACCGACGACCCGCTGTTCGGCAAGGGCACGATCCGGCCGGACGGGCGCAAGATCCACCCGATGTACCTGTTCGAGGCCAAGGCGCCCTCCGAGTCGAAGGGCGAATGGGATCTCTACAAGGTGCTGGAGACGATCCCGGCCGAGCAGGCCTTCCGCCCGATGAGCGAGGGCGGCTGCCCGATGGTGGCCGGCATGACGGCGAAGTAGGCCTCGGGTCGCTCCTTTCCGCACCGCCGTCCTTGCGAGCGGAGCGAAGCGAACCAGACGGCGCGACGCCGACCGTCGTCGCGCTGCCCTGGGTCACGTCGCTGCGCTCGTGGTGACGGTGAGGGAGCCCCCAACCGAAGCGTCCGAACGATAACCGTTCACGCCGCCCCGATCCGATCCAGCGCCGCCACGGCGTCGTCCGGGAGCGCGAGTTCGGCCGCCGCGAGGTTCTCGCGCAGGTGGCCGAGGGACGACGTCCCCGGGATCAGCAGGATGTTGGGCGACCGGCGCAGCAGCCACGCCAGCGCCACCTGCATGGGCGTCGCGCCCAGCCCGGCCGCCACCGCCGACAGGGTGTCCGACTGCAGCGGGCTGAACCCGCCCAGGGGGAAGAACGGCACGTAGGCGATCCCGGCCGCCGCCAGATCGTCGACGAAGGCGTCGTCGCCCCGATGGGCGAGATTGTACTGGTTCTGCACGCAGACGATGTCGGTGATCCGCCGCCCGTCCGCGACCTGCCGGGGCGTCGCGTTGCTCAGGCCGATCCGGCGGATCAGCCCCTGGCGCTGGAGATCCGCCAGCACCGTCAGCGGCGCCTCGATCGAGCCCTCCGCGGGGCCGTGGACGTCGAACATCAGGCGCAGGTTGACCACGTCGAGGGCGTCGACGCCGAGGTTGCGCAGGTTGTCGTGGACCGCCCGGGTGAGGTCCGCGGCCGAGAAGGCCGGGTCCCACGAGGCGTCGGCCCCGCGCGTGGCGCCGACCTTGGTGACGATCACGAGGTCGTCCGGATAGGGGTGCAGCGCCTCGCGGATGATCTGGTTGGTGACGTGCGGCCCGTAGAAGTCGCTCGTGTCGATGTGGTCGACCCCCGCCGCCACGGCCGCGCGCAGCACCGCGACCGCCGCCGCGCGGTCCTTCGGCGGTCCGAACACGCCGGGCCCGGCGAGCTGCATGGCCCCGTAGCCGAGCCGCTTCACTTTCCGGCCGCCGAGGGGGAAGGTCCCGGCCTGCGCGATGTCGGCGGTGATGGCGGTCATGACGGATCTCCTGTTGGCGCTCCGGATGTAGACGCCACGCTTTGCGCCGATAAGCCGTGACAATCGGCACGGGCCGTGCGGATTCTCGAACGATGACCCAGGATCTCACGGACCTCGCCGCCTTCGTGACCGTGGCGCGGGCCGGCGGTTTCCGCGAAGGCGCCCGCGCCGGCGGCGGCAGCGCGTCGAGCCTCAGCGAGGCGGTGCGCCGGCTGGAGGCGGGCCTGGGGGTGCGCCTCCTGAACCGCACCACCCGCAGCGTCGCGCCGACCGAGGCGGGGGCCCGCCTGCTGGAGCGGCTCGGGCCGGCGCTCGCCGAGGTGGAATCCGCCCTCGACGTGGTGAACGGGTTCCGCGACCGTCCCGCGGGCACGCTCCGGCTCAACGTGCCGCTGAGCGCCGCCCGGCTGGTGCTGCCGGCGCTCGTGCCGCCCTTCCTGGCGGCCTACCCGGAGATCCGCCTGGAGGTGGTGGTCGAGGACGGGTTCGTGGACGTGCTGGCGGCGGGCTGCGATGCCGGCATCCGCTACGACGAGCGGCTGGAGCAGGACATGATCGCCGTGCCGATCGGCCCGCGGCGGCAGCGCTTCGCCACCGCGGCGGCGCCGGCCTATCTCGAGAAGCGCGGCCGGCCGGAGCACCCGCGGGATCTCCTGGGTCACGCCTGCCTGCTCGGCCGCTTCCCCAGCGGCGCGCTGACGGCGCCGTGGGAGTTCGAGCGCGACGGCACCATCGTCCGGGTGGACCCGTCCGGCCCGCTGATCGTGCGGGTCGCCGCCAGCGACCTCGCGGTCGAGGCCGCGATCGCCGGCACCGGGATCGTCCACCTGTTCGAGGACTGGCTGCGGCCGCAGCTCGCGAGCGGGGCCCTGGTCCCGGTGCTGGAGCCCTGGTGGCAGGTCTTCTCCGGCCCGTTCCTCTACTATCCCGGCCGGCGGCACCTGCCGGCGCCGCTGCGCGCCTTCGTGGACTTCGTCGGCGCGCAGGCGTCGCGCGCTAGAACCGCAGGGTGAAGCGGCCCGTCACGGCCTGGTCCTGGGCGCGGGCTCCGGTCTGGCCCGTGTAGGCCACGCCCAGGCTCGCGTCCGGCGCCACCGCCAGGTCCAGGCCCACCTGCGCCACCAGCGCGTCCCGGGCGATCGGCACGCCCGCGCTCAGGAAGGCCGGGCCGCCCGCTCCGAAGGCCAGCAGAGCCGTCGGCACGACGTCGCCGAACGCGCGCCGGTAGCCGACGAGACCCCGCAGCGTCACCGGCAGGCCGAGACCCAGGTCCAGGCGCGCCTGCGCCCGCACGCCCACCGTCGCCGCGCCGAGGTCGTAGTCGCGCGCGAAGCTCGCCAGCGCCGCCGCGCCCCCGGCCTCCGCGAAGGCGCCGCGCCGGATGCCGACATAGGCCCCGCCCGCGAACGGCTCGACGAAGCGCGCCGCCGCTTCACCCAGCGCGATCCTCCAGCCGATCTCGCCGAAGCTCTGCACCGTGGAGCCGCCGCCGTGGCCGCTCAGCGTGTCGGACAGGCCGTACAGCACCGCCCGGCGGGTGCGCGCGTCCGTGTCGGCGTAGAGCGCGCCGAGCCGCAGCGACAGCGGGCCGAGCTCGTAGCCGCCGTACAGGCCGCCGAACCCGCTCCTGAGCGTCGCGCTCTCCGCCCGGCTCGCGCCGCCCGCCCGGCCGGCGCTGTCGAGGAAGGCCTCCGTGTAGCCCCCGACCGCGCCGAAGCGCAGCCCGCCGGGGAGCCGCACGTCCGCGCCGGCCGCGAAGCCGGCGATCTGCCGGTCGAGGCCGAACGCGTTGCCGCCGCCATCGGCCGTGCCGAAGGCGCCGAAGCCCTGGCCCCAGAGCCCGAACACCTGCGGGTCGAGGGTGCGCACCGGCACGGTCGCCACCACCGCAGCCCGGCCGGGCAGGTCGGCCGCGTCGGCGGCCGGCAGGGCGCCGGCGTCGAGCCCGGCACCGGGATCGCCCCAGCGCAGGCGGTCGAGCACCGCCTCGCGCACGAAGAAGGCGGTCTCGTAGGCGGTGGACACGGTGCCGGCGTGGATGTCGCCGGCCAGCGCCCGGAAGCCGCTGCCGGCCTCGTTGGCCGTGAAGGCGACCGCCGCGTCGTAGAGCCGGCCGGCGCCGATCGCCTGGATCGCGTTGGCGGCGGCCGCGCCGTTGCGCGAGGTAGCGCTGGCGGCGAAGGGCACGTCGTTGCGGGTGAGCGTCAGGTCGACCGCGTCGGTCCGGTAGCGCAGGCCCGGGGTGAGGAAGGCGAGGTTCGCGGTCACGCCGGCGAACCGGCCGGAGACGCCGCCGGCGGCGGAGAGGATCGTGTAGGTGGTGCGCGGGTTGTAGGCGCCGGAGGCGGCGCGCACCTGGACGGTGCCGCCCGACAGGGTGGCGGTGCCGGTGGCGGCGATCCGGTCGGCCCGGCCGGCGGCGTCGGCCTCGACCCGGTAGGTCGACCCCGGCGCCAAGCCGACGTTGCCGGCGACCGTGAGCGTGCCGATGGAATTGCCCGGCGCCACCGTGGCGCCCGCGAGCGCGACGATCCCGCCCAGCGTGCCCGAGCCGCCGAGCTCGGCCCCCGGCAGCACCGACACGACCGAGTGGGCGAGGCCGCCGTTCACGACGAGCCGACCGGCCTGCACCGCGGTGGCGCCCGTCAGCGTGCTGAGCCCGGTGAGCGTGAGGGTGCCCGCCCCGGTCTTGGTGAGGGTCCCGGAGCCCGAGACGGCGTTGGCCAGCGTCCCGTCGGTCGATTGATCCACGACGAGCGCCGCGTCGTCGACGATGGCGCCCGTGCCGAAGGCGCCGGCATGGCCGACGAGCGTCCCGCCGCCGATCGTCGTGCCGCCCGCGTAGGTGTTGGCGCCGGTCAGGACCAGCGTCCCGCTGCCGAGCTTCGCGAGGCCGCCCGCGCCGCCGATGTCGTTGCGCCAGACGTCGTAGGCCGAGAACCCGCCCCGGGCCGCGTCCATCGTGACGGTGACCGTGCCGTTGAAGGCGCCGTAGCCGTCGGCGGCGGCGAACAGGTTGATGCGGTCGTAGCCCAGCCCGTTGTCGAGGAAGCCGCCGGAGGGCAGCTCCGTGGTCGCGATCACGTCGCGGCGCTGCGCCGCCGTGAGGTAGGGAAAGCGGGTCGCGAGCAGCGCCTCGGCACCCGCCGGGACCACCGGCGGACGGTCCGTGGGCCCGACCGGTGGCAGGCCGTAGGTCAGGCGCGCCGTGTAGGCGGCCTTGTTGCGCGCGTAATCGGAGAACCGGTCGGTGGCCGGATCCACGGGCGCGTGGGCGCACCGCTCCAGCGGGCCGCCGCAGGCCTGGCTCAGGTAGCTCTGCGCCTGCGCGAAGGCCTCGCCCAGCAGGGCCGCATTCGCCGGGTCGTTGAGCGCCCGGATGGCGAAGTAGGTCGCCAGCACGCGGCCGCCGATCACGTCGGTGGGCGAGTGCATGCCCGCCTCGATCCGGTTGTCGCCGAGCTCGCTCGCGCGGGTGAGCAGTTCCTGGAACCGCTGCGGGACCGCGTAGGCCAGGGCCAGGGCCGACAGGTAGGCGGCGTTGGTGTGGCCGCTCGGGAAGCCGCCGTCCGTCGCGGGGGTCGGGCTCTTCTCCGGTCCAAGGGAGGGCGGCACGACGAGGCCGAGGCCCTGGCCGTCCAGGCTCTGCCGCCAGGGGCGCGGATAGCTGTAGGCGTCCTTGGCCGGGCCGGTGGAGGCGTTGGTCCGGAACACGTTGACCAGCTGCACGACCTTCCCGAGGGGCGACGTCGTCACGCCGGCACCGGTCCCCTGGTCGACGTACTGCACGCGCGACGTGGTCGCGTCGAAGGCCGGGATCGTGGTGGTCGCCCCCGATCCCGCCAGATAGGCCCGCGTCAGCGGCCCGAGGCCGTCGATGACGCTGTAGCTCTGGTTGCGGCGGTCGTCGTAATAGGCGGCGATCTCCTGCGCGCCGGTCCGCTCCCGCGCCCGCTCGGCGACGATCTGGATGTTGCGCAGCAGGAGGGGCGCCCCGAGCGCCGTGGGCGATCCGGTGTCGTATGTCCGTCCGGGGATCCAGATCCGCCGGAAACCCGACAGGATGTCGACGCCGTTGCCGGCTGTCTGCGCCTGGGCGCCCGGACCGAGCAGCACGACCGCCAGCGCGGCGAGTGAGACCCCATATCCTCGTGTCATGACGCGCTCCCCGACACCGCCCCGTCCGGCCGGTCGCGCGCCCCATATCCAAGATCATCGAGGTCAGATCGTCATAGTTCGTTCAAAATCGGACGCATTTTCGATTCGTATCCTCTGAGCAACACTCTGTGAGGCGGCTTATTTCTTATAGCTATATTTGAGAAATTGGAATTTTTACTTCTGAATTTGCCCGGCCATCACTTCTGACCGGTCATCGATCGCCGTGAGCGGCGCGGCCGCGTCTGGATAGGCCCGCCCGAGACCGGCCACCGGCGCCGGTGGCGGGGTCATGCGGGACAGGAGAGGCGGCCCGGGATGCGTCCAGCCAGACCCGGCGCGGGAGCGCCTCGGAAGGTCAGGGAGATGCCGTGCGAATCGCCCGGCGGCGCGTGCGGACGCCGCCGGGGCGGCTCACTGCGGCAGTTCGAACACCGTGAGCTGCCCGCCCGGCGCCGTGTACTGCGACAGGGCCGCGTAGCCCCCCACCGCCCCCGAACCGTCCGCGGGGTCGGTCAGCCCGGCCGCTAGGCCGATCCCGGCCCAGCCGCCGACCCCGGACAGCACCGCGACGTACTGCTTGCCGCCGTGCAGGTAGGTGGTGACGTTGCCGACGATCCCGGACGGGGTCTTGAACCGGTACAGCTCGTGCCCGTCCCGGGCGTCGACCGCCTTCAGGTAGCCCTCCAGCGTGCCGTAGAAGACCACGTTGCCCGCCGTGGCGAGCGCCCCCGACCAGACCGAGAACGGCTCCGGGATCGTCCAGGCGATCCGGCCCTTCGCGCCGTCCCAGGCGATGAACGCCCCGGTCCGGTCCGAGCCCTCGGGCGGGTGCAGGGTGAGCGTCGCGCCGACATAGGGCTGGCCGGGCGTGTAGGTGACCCGGAACGCCTCGTAATCCATGCACATGTGGTTGGTCGGCACGTAGAACAGCCGCGTCTTGGCCGAGTAGGCGGCCGGCTGCTGGTTCTTGGCTCCGAGCGCCCCGGGACAGATATTTTTGGTTGCTTCGTCCTCGTCGGCCTCGCCGGGAGCGTAGCGCTTGTCGACCACCGGCTTTCCGTAATCGGGCGCGGCGGGATCCACGCTGATCCGGCTGGCCCAGTTCACCGTGGGGTCGAACTTCTCCGCCACCAGCAGCGCGCCGGTGGCCCGGTCCAGCGTGTAGCCGAAGCCGTTGCGGTCGAAATGGGTCAGCACCTTCCGGGCGCGACCGTCGATCACCTGCTCGGTGAGGATCATCTCGTTGACGCCGTCGTAGTCCCACTGGTCGTGGGGGGTCATCTGGTAGACCCAGCGGGCGATGCCCGTATCGGCGTCGCGGGCGATGATCGCCTGCGCCCATCGGTTGTCGCCCGGGCGCTGGTTCGGGTTCCAGGTCGAGGGATTGCCGGTGCCGTAATAGACGAGGTTCAGGTCCGGATCGTAGGAGAACCAGCCCCAGCTGCAGGCGCCGCCGGTCCGCCACTGGTCGCCCTCCCAGCTCTTGAGCGAGGAATCGCGGCCGACCGGGCGCCCGAGCTCGGTCGTCGTCTCCGGATCGACCAGCATGTCGGCGTCCGGCCCGGTGGCGTAGGCGCGCCAGAGCCGCCGGCCCGTCGCTTGATCGTAGGCCGTGACGTGGCAGCGCGCCCCGTACTCGCCGCCCGCGAGCCCGACGATGAGCTTGCCGCGCACCGGCAGGACCGTGGCGGTGTTGGTCTCGCCCCGGCCCGGGTCGCCGTTCCTCACCGACCACAGCACCCGGCCGGTCCCGGGGTCGAGCGCCACCACGGTGGTGTCGGCCTGCTGGAGGAACAACCGCCCGTCCGCGTAGGCGAGCCCCCGGGAGACCGTGTCGCAGCACATCACGGCGATGACGCTCGCGTCCTGCCGCGGTGCGTAGCGCCACAGGATCTTCCCGCCCTGGTCGAGGTCGAGGGCGTAGACCACGTTGGGGAACGGCGTGTGCACGAACATCAGGTGTCCGACCACGATCGGCGCGCCCTCGTGGCCGCGCAGGACGCCGGTGGAGAAGGTCCAGGCGACCTTCAGGCGCCCGACATTGCCGGCGTCGATCTGGTCGAGGGCCGAGTAGCGGGTGTTGGCGTAGTCCAGGGTCTGCAGGACCGGCGACGGGCCGGCCGCCGCCGCGGAGGCGAGGCCGGCGAGCGGCAGGGCCGCGAGCAGTGAAGCACGCATCGACGCACGCATCCTCGTGATCCTCATCGCCGCGCGGCGCGCGCACCTACATGCGCTGCTGGACGATGCTCTCGGCCTGGGGGTCCGGCTCGTGGCCGGCCGCGCGGAGCATCGGCACCACCTCGGCCGCCTCGCGCGCGACGAGGTAGCTCAGGTCGAGGCCCTCGCGGATGAAGCCGTGGCCGCGCATGTGCTCGAACAGGGCCAGCAGCGGCGCCCAGAACTCCGCCACCGAGACCAGCACCACCGGCTTCCGGTGGCGCCCGAGCTGCGCCCAGGTCAGCTGCTCGACCAGCTCCTCCAGGGTGCCGATGCCGCCCGGCAGGGTCACGAACGCGTCCGAGCGCTCGAACATCAGGCGCTTGCGGGTGTGCATGTCGGAGACCACCACGGTCTCCTGGATGTCCGCCAGCATGTGCTCGCGCGCCTGGAGGAAATCCGGGATGATGCCGGTGACGTGGCCGCCGGCGGCGAGCGCCGCCCGCGCCACCGTGCCCATCAGCCCGACGTCGCCGCCGCCGTAGACGAGGCCCATCCCGGCCTGCGCGACCGCGGTCCCGAGGGTCTCGGCGGCCTCGCGGAAGGCCGGGTCGCGGCCGAAGCCGGAGCCGCAATAGACACAGACTGTCCTCACCGGAGCCATCCGGCGTCCTCCTCGCGCGTCCGTTGCGAGCCGTCCAGATCGCGCCCCGCGCCCAGCACTCCACGTGCCAAACTGCTGAATTCGCGTGGGATTCACCCGCCTGGGCGGCAGGACGGCTTGGTGTGGGGACCATGTACGGTATTATGGGCGGCGCCGTCGACGGCTTTTCGCGCGGGCGGACGGCCGCCCGCCGGGCGGCGGCAGGATAAGGGGAGGCCTTCGTGGCGATGTCGAGACAGGTGCGGCGCAGTCTCGCCCTGGCGCTGGCCGGCCTTCTCGGCGGACTGGGACTCGTGCTGGCGCTGTTCGGCGGCGACTCCCTGCGGCGGCTCACCGGCCGCGGCGGTCCCGAGCCGTCCGCGTCGTCGGCGCCGAGCGGCAGCCTGCGCAGCCTCGCCGATCCGGGCGCCCTGGCCGGCCGCACCGACCCGACGATCGACTTCCGCGACGACAAGCCGGGCCGGGCGAGCCCGGCGCCGGGGGAGGGCCCCGTGGCGGCGCTCCCGCAGCCCCCCCGCGCCGGCACCCCCGGGGCGCCGCAGGCCGGCACAGCCGGGTCGCAGCAGGCCGGTCCGGGCCAGGACGCGCGCCTGCCGGATGCGGCCGAGGCGCCGCGCTTCGACATCGTCCGCGTCGAGCCGAACGGCGACGCCGTGGTGGCCGGCCGCGGCGCGCCGGACGCCGCGATCGAGATGCTGGTCGACGGCAAGCCCGTGGCCCGGGCGAAGGCCGATTCCAACGGTCAGTTCGCGATCGTGCCGCCGGCCCTGCCGACGGGCGCCAGCACGCTCCGCCTGCGCATGACCGGCGCGGACGGGCGCGCGACCGAGTCGCAGCAGAGCGTCGCGGTGGACGTGGCCCCCGGCCGGGACCGCCAGCCCCTCGTGGCCCTGACCGCCCCGGACGCCGCGACCGTCGTGCTGTCGCAGCCCGGCGCGCCGGGCGCGACGGCCGACGCGAAGGGCGGCGCCAGATCCTCCGGTCCGGCTTCCGAGCCGGGTACCCGGGACGCCGACGCGGCGCGGGCCGGCCGTCCGGCCGGGAGCGGGGAGACCCGCGAGGCCGCGGCGTCCGGGCCGGGACCGACCCGGATCGCCAGCGTGGACGTGCAGGGGAACGGCCGCCTGTTCGTGACGGCCACCGGCACGCCGGGGGCGCGGATCCAGCTCTACCTCAACGACACGATGATCGCCCCGGGCAGCATCGGGCCGGACGGCCGGGCGACCTTCACGATCGGGCGCGGGATCAAGCCCGGGCAGTACCAGGTGCGGATCGACCAGGTCGATCCGGCCACCGGCAAGGTCGCCAGCCGCGCCGCGGTCCCCCTGTCGGTGCCGGAGCCGACGCAGGTCGCCGCCCGGGAGACCGCCGAGTCCGGACCGTCGCCCGCCCAGAGCGGCGCGCGGGATCGTGCCGGCCCCGATCAGGCCGCGCGCGACGGTGCCGACCGGGACCGGCCGGCCGCGGCCTCGCCGCCGGCCGCCGTCTCGAACCCCCAGGTGGCCGACATGGCGGAGCCGGACCGGGTCGGCGCGGTGTTCGTGCCGGAGATCAGCACCGCCCGGATCACCCGCGGCGACAACCTCTGGCGGATCAGCCAGCGCACCTACGGCCGGGGCGAGCGCTACACGGTGATCTACGACGCCAACCAGAACCAGATCCGCGATCCGGACCTGATCTACCCGGGCCAGATCTTCGTGCTCCCCACCGACAAGCGCGGCTGAGCGGCGGCGCCTACTCCACCACCTGGTCGTCGCCCGCGAAGGCCAGCCGGCGCAGGCCGCGCAGCGCCCGGTCGAGCTCCTCCCGCGACGGCGAGGCCAGGGCGAGGCGCACCGCGTTCGGCGCGTGGCCGGGATGGACCGCGAAGGATGAGGCCGGCAGGAGGGCGATGCCCTGGCGCAGGGCCGCGGCCGCGTAGGCCTCGGCCCGCCACGTCTCGGGCAGTTCCAGCCAGAGGTGGTAGGCCTGCGGATCGCCCACGACCCGCAGGTCGGCGAGCGCGGCCCGGGCGAGGGCTTGCCGGGCCGCGGCGTCCCGGCGCTTGGCCTCGGCCAGCGCCGCGGCCGAGCCCCCCGCCATCCAGTGCATGCCGGCCGCGAGCGACAGGCCGAGCACCGTCCAGGCGCCCTGGCGGACGGAGGCGGCGAGCCGGTCGGTGAGGGCAGGCGGCGCGGCGATCAGGCCGACGGTCAGCGCCGGCATCACCCGCTTCGACAGGCTGTCCACGAAGATCACCCGGTCCGGCGCGAGGCCGGCGAGCGGCGGCGCCTCGGCCAGGAAGCTGTAGACCGCGTCCTCGACGGCGGTGAGCCCGGTCCGCTCCAGCACCTCTGCCAGGGCGGCCCGGCGCGCCGGCCCCATCGTGGCGCCGAGGGGGTTGTGCAGGGTCGGCTGGAGATAGACGCCGCTCAGCGGGGTCGCGCGGTGGGCCTGGAGGAGCGCCTCGGGGCAGACGCCCTCCGCGTCCATGGCGAGCGGGATCAGCGTGATCCCGAGCCGCGCCGCGATGCCCTTCACCCCGGGATAGGTCAGGGGCTCGCAGCCGATCCGCTCGCCGGGCGCCGCCAGGGCCGCCAGGGCGGCGGCCAGCGCCTGCCGGCCGTTGCCGGTGAACAGGATGTCGGCGGGATCGGGAGCGTAGCCCGCCCGCGCCAGGAACCCGGCGGCGATCGCCTGCGCCGAGGGCGTGCCCGCGGGCCCGTACTGGGTGAAGCCGATCTGGCCGTCGTCGCGGGCGAGCGCCGCCAGGGTCTCGGCCAGGACCACCTCCTGCTCGGGCAGGCGCGAGTGGGTCCGCTGCAGGTCGAGGGCGGCCGGGGGCGGCTCCGGGCGGAGCAACCCGGCGCGCCCCGGCTCGCTGCGGACGTAGGTCCCGCGCCCGACCTCGCCGGTCACCAGCCCCCGGCGGGCCAGCTCGGCGTAGACGCGGCTCGCCGTCGAGACCGCGATGCCCCGCGCGTAGGCGAAGTCGCGCTGCGGCGGCAGCCGCGCGCCGGGGCGCAGCCGGCCCGCCGCGATGTCGGCCGCGATCGCGTCGGCGACGGTGCGGTAATCCGCGGGGCGCATAATTGCTCCGAGGTCAATGTTTCGATTGATCCGAGCTTTGTATCGGATCAATGCTCCGCCAGCAATCCCGGCCGGACTGCCTTCCCGCCACCGGATCGTCTGCGATGCAAGCCGTCACCCTGTCCTCCTCGCCCGCCGTCACCCATCCGGCCGCGCGCCCGTCCCTGCTCCGCACGTGGCTGCAGCGGATCCGCACCCGCCGCGCCCTGGCGGCGCTCCACCCCGACCAGGCCCGGGATGCCGGCCTCGAGCCCTGGGACCTGCGCGCCGAGGTCGCGAAGCCGTTCTGGCGAGCGTGAGGCGGGGGCCTGCACGCAGCGCGGGTGCTCCGGCGCGGCAGCGGGCCTATATGCGGGGCCAGGACATCCCGCCCCGCAGAACCCTTCATGACCGACAACACCGCGCCCGCGGCCGGGACGCCGATCCCGGCCGAGCGCCCCGGCCTGATCGCCACCTACCGGCGGCTCTGGCCGCATCTCTGGCCCCACGGCCGGCCCGACCTGCAGCGCCGGGTCTTCCTGGCCTTCGGCCTGCTGCTCGCCGCCAAGCTGGTGACCATGGTGACGCCGTTCACCTTCAAGTGGATCACCGACGCGCTGGTCGCGGCGGTCGGCGGCAAGGACGAGGCCGTGCCCACCGGCCTCCTCGCCGCGCCGATGCTGCTGATCGCCCTCTACGGCCTCTCGCGGATCGCCATGTCGGCGCTGACGCAGGTGCGCGACGGGCTGTTCGCCAAGGTGGCGATGCACGCGGTGCGGCGGCTGGCGCTCCAGACCTTCGAGCACATGCACCGCCTGTCCCTGCGCTTCCACCTGGAGCGCAAGACCGGCGGCCTGACCCGGGTGCTGGAGCGCGGCCGCGCCGGCATCGAGGAGCTGTCGCGCCTGATGGTGCTGACCCTGGTGCCGACCATCGTCGAGTTCGTGCTGGTGCTCGGCGTGCTGGCCTACGAGTTCAACTGGACCTACGCGCTGATTGCGTTCCTGACGGTCGCGGCCTACCTGGCCTTCACCTACAAGGCGACCGAGTGGCGGATCGCGATCCGCCGCCGGATGAACGCCTCCGACACCGACGCCAACACCAAGGCGGTCGACTCGCTGCTCAACTACGAGACGGTGAAGTATTTCGGCGCGGAAGCCCGGGAGGCCGGCCGCTACGACGAGTCGATGGCCAAGTACGAGAAGGCCTCGACGCAGACCTACGTGTCGCTGGCGGTGCTCAATGCAGGGCAGGCGGTGATCTTCACGCTCGGCATGACCGTGGTGATGTGGCTCGCGGCGCGCGACATCCTGGCCGGGCGCACCACGATCGGCGGCTTCGTGCTCGCCAACACCATGCTGGTGCAGCTCGCGATGCCGCTCAACTTCATGGGCATGATCTACCGCGAGATCAAACAGGCGCTGATCGACATCGACGACATGTTCCGCATCCTCGGGCAGAACCCCGAGATCGCCGACCGGCCGGGCGCCGCCCCGCTGGCCGTGGCGGGCGGCACGGTGCGGTTCGAGGACGTGCGCTTCGCCTACAATCCCGAGCGGCCGATCCTGCGCGGCGTCACCTTCGAGATCCCGGCGGGCCAGACCGTGGCGGTGGTCGGGCCCTCGGGCGCCGGCAAGTCGACGCTCTCGCGCCTGCTGTTCCGGTTCTACGAGCCCCAAGGGGGCCGGATCAGCGTCGACGGGCAGGACATCGCCGCGGTGACGCAGGCCTCGCTCCGGGCGGCGATCGGCATGGTCCCGCAGGACACGGTGCTGTTCAACGACACGATCGGCTACAACATCCGCTACGGCCGGGCCGACGCCACCGACGCGGAGCTGCGGGAGGCGGCCCGCCTCGCCCAGATCGACCGCTTCGTCTCGGGGCTGCCGGAGGGCTACGACACCCCGGTGGGCGAGCGCGGCCTGAAGCTCTCAGGCGGCGAGAAGCAGCGGGTCGCCATCGCCCGCACGATCCTCAAGGCGCCGCCGATCCTGGTCCTCGACGAGGCGACCTCGGCGCTCGACTCCTTCACGGAGGCCGAGATCCAGGCGGCGCTCGACCGGGTCAGCCGCGGCCGGACCACCCTGGTGATCGCCCACCGGCTGTCGACGGTGGTCAACGCCGACGCGATCCTGGTCCTCGACCACGGCCGCATCGTCGAGCGCGGCACCCACGCCGCGTTGCTGGAGGCCGGGGGCGTCTACGCGGCGCTCTGGGACCGCCAGCGGGAGGCCGACGCCGCCCTGGAGGTGCTCCAGCGCGCCGACGCGCCGGTGCTCCCGCCCCGGACGGGCCACGCCGCCGTGCCGGAGACCGAGGCCGCGGAGTGACCGAAAGGCCACACGCGGTCCGCGCAACGCGGCCGGGACGCAACCGGAGGCGGTAAGCGCGGTTCTGCGGTTATGCCGCACTTCTACCTGCACATCCGGGACGGTCAGTGGCTGGTCGAGGATCTCGACGGCGCCGACCTGCCCGACCTCGACGCCGCCCGCACCGAGGCCGAGCGCTCCGCCCGGGCGCTCTTGGAGATCCAGCGGGTCGACGGCGCGGTGCTGGCCGGGCAGGTCTTCGAGATCGCCGACGCGTCGGGGCAGGTCCTGGCGGTCGTGCCGCTGAGGGACGTGCTCGAGCTGCCGTAAGATCCAGGGCGCGGGCGGGTCGGTCGGGATCGACCGCCCGATGGCCGCTACGGCCGGCCCCTACGGCCGCGACCGCACACGGACCCCGAGCAGGTCCTCGAACGGCAGCACCATGGCGCCCTTGTCCCGGTCGCCGTGGCCCTGGCGCAGGGCGGTCTGGTAGGTGGCGGTGGCGGCCGCCGTGACCGGCATCGGGAAGCCGTTCTCCGCCGCGACCGCCGCGGCGGCGACGAGGTCCTTGTAGGCCGCCCCCATCGGGTAGCCCTCGTCGAACTGGCCCCGGAGGATCCGCGGCACGAAGTACTGCGCCGCGTAGCTCCGGCTCGTGCCCGTCGTGACCACCTGGGCGACCTGATCCGGGTCGAGCCCCATGGCGACGGCCATCGGCAGCACCTCGGCCAGCGCCGCGATGTTGATGTCGTAAAGCACGTTGTTGATCGTCTTGGTGAGCTGGCCGGATCCGGCCGGGCCCATGTGCAGGATTGTCGTGCCGATCCGCTCCAGGAGCGGGCGCACCCGCGCGACCGCCCCGGCCGCGCCGCCGCACATCACGGTGAGCGTCCCGGCCTCGGCGCCGGCCGGCGCGCCGGAGACGGGCGCGTCGACGAAGGCGCGCCCGGTCGCCGCCACGGCGCGGCCGACCGTGAGGGCCTTGGCGTGCGCGATGGTGCTGAGGTCGACCACGACCGCCCCCGGGGCGAGGCGCTCCGCCAGGGCGCCGTCCCCGAGGAGCGCCGCCTCGACGGCGTCGCCGTTCGGCAGGCACAGGAACAGCACGTCGGCGCCGGCGGCCTGCCCGGGATCGGTGGTGGCGACGAGGCCCGGCGCGGCGAGGCCGGCGAGGCGCGCCTGGTCGGTGTCGATCGCGACGAGCGTCTCGGCGTCGGAGCCCCGCTTGGCCGCGAGGTTGCGGGCGATGGGGTGCCCCATCGCGCCGAGGCCGAGGAGGGCGAGGCGCGCGGCCATGCGGGTGTCCCTGTTCCGAGTGTCCGGGCGCCCCCTGTCCGTGCGGGGGAGGCGCCGCGCCAGCATGTCGCCGGACGGGGCCGTCTTCCAGCCCCGCCCCTGGAATTGCGGCCGATGGCTTCTCGGCACCGACGTCCTTGCGAGCGGAGCGGAGCGAGCCAGCAGCGCGACCTTGCCGATGGTGCGCCACCCTGGGTCGCTTCGCTGCGCTCGCGATGACGAGAGGCGCGTCGACAGCGGGGCGTGGCTCGAATTGCCTTGACAATGTTCCTATTTTGTGCTTCCTGACCGCACCTGTCCGCGGCGTCCCGGGAGCGATCCCGGGCCGTCCTTCGGGGGCCCGCCCGGTGGCTGACCGTGCGGGTCCGGGGACGGGGCGGCGCCCGCGTCGGTGGCTCTCAGCCGCCATCGCCCCGGGCGGCGGACCGGTGCGGGGCGTGCCTCGGACGCGGGCGTGAGACCGGGCGGCACTGTGCCCGGCGGGGTGAGGAAATGCCCCCGCGCCGACCCGCCTCTGGGCCGACCCTGAGCGACCTGCGGACCCGCCCACTACGAGGCGGGGGACGGCTGGAAGGCCACGGCGCCGATGCGGGTTCCGGAGGTGCGGGCACGGCGTGCGAGTACGGCGTGCCTGCACCTCGCCCGAGACCGCTAACGGGGAGTCGCAGGACCGGGACGTCGGAGACGCCGCGACGAGAAAGACGGCACCGGCCGGGGACCATGCCCGGTCGATGCCGCGGGGCGCCGCGGGGATCGGATCCCACGCGTACTTGGCCGACACCTGGGTTCCCGCGGCGTCCCGCGTCCCTCGTGCTCGCCTCCCGGGCCATGCCCCCGGCGCCACACGCGCGCGGGGACGATCACGCGCACCCGAACGGCGGACGAAGGGCAGGGATGCGTGAAGTTGCGCCGCACCGTTGTTCCCTCGCCCGAGAAATCGGTCTACACGGCCGCTCCCTCGAAACCGCTTACCTGCCCCGTATGCAGGACTGAGCCCGGAGACGCTCGTACCATGCCGATTCTCACCTTCCCTGACGGCAACACGCGGGAGATCGCCGCCGGCACGACCGGCCGGGCCGTGGTCGAGGGCATCGCCAAGTCGCTGGCCAAGCGCACCGTCGCCATGGCGCTCGACGGCACGGTCGCCGACCTCGACGACCCGATCGACCGCGATGCCCGCATCGAGTTCCTGGACCGCACCGACCCGCGCAGCCTGGAGCTGATCCGGCACGACTGCGCGCACGTGCTCGCCGAGGCCGTGCAGGCGCTCTGGCCGGAGACGCAGGTCACGATCGGCCCGGTGATCGAGAACGGCTTCTACTACGACTTCCATCGCGAGACCCCGTTCACGCCCGAGGACTTCCCGAAGATCGAGGCGAAGATGCGCGAGATCATCGCGCGCGACGCGCCCTTCACGAAGGAAGTCTGGACGCGCGAGGACGTGCGGGCGCTGTTCGCCGGCAAGGGCGAGGGCTTCAAGGTCGAGCTGGTCGACGCGATCCCGCCGGGCGAGGACCTGAAGATCTACCGCCAGGGCGACTGGTTCGACCTCTGCCGCGGCCCGCACATGACCTCGACGGCCAAGGTCGGCACCGCCTTCAAGCTGATGAAGGTCGCGGGGGCCTACTGGCGCGGCGACTCGAACAACCCGATGCTGACCCGCATCTACGGAACGGCCTGGGCGAACCAGGCCGATCTCGACGATTACCTGCACCGGCTGGAGGAGGCCGAGCGCCGCGACCACCGACGGCTCGGCCGCGAGATGGACCTGTTCCACTTCCAGGAGGAGGGGCCGGGCGTCGTCTTCTGGCACGCCAAGGGCTGGACGATCTTCCAGGAGCTGATCGCCTACATGCGCCGGCGCCTGCGCGGCGACTACGCCGAGGTGAACGCCCCGCAGATCCTCGACAAGGCCCTGTGGGAGACCTCCGGCCACTGGGGCTGGTACCGGGAGAACATGTTCGCCGCGCAGTCCGCGGGCGAGGAGGCCGAGGACAAGCGCTGGTTCGCCCTCAAGCCGATGAACTGCCCGGGCCACGTGCAGATCTTCAAGCACGGCTTGAAATCCTACCGCGACCTGCCCCTGCGCATGGCCGAGTTCGGGATCGTCCACCGCTACGAGCCGTCCGGCGCCATGCACGGGCTGATGCGCGTGCGCGGCTTCACGCAGGACGACGCCCACGTCTTCTGCACCGAGGACCAGCTCGCCGACGAGTGCCTGAAGATCAACGACCTGATCCTCTCGACCTACGCGGATTTCGGCTTCGACCAGATCGTCGTGAAGCTCTCGACCCGGCCCGAGAAGCGCGTCGGCTCCGACGCCCTCTGGGACCACGCCGAGGACGTGATGACCCGCGTGCTGGCGCAGATCGAGGAGCAGTCGGCCGGCCGGATCAAGACGGCGGTCAACCCGGGGGAGGGCGCGTTCTACGGGCCCAAATTCGAGTACGTGCTCCGCGACGCCATCGGCCGCGACTGGCAGTGCGGGACCACGCAGGTGGACTTCAACCTGCCCGAGCGGTTCGGCGCCTTCTACATCGACGCCGACGGCGCCCGGAAGCCGCCCGTGATGGTCCACCGGGCGATCTGCGGCTCGATGGAGCGCTTCACCGGCATCCTGATCGAGCACTTCGCCGGGCACTTCCCGCTGTGGCTGGCGCCGGTCCAGGTGGTGGTGGCGACGATCACCGGCGAGGCCGATCCCTACGCCCGCGACGTCATCCGCACCCTGGAGCGCGCGGGCCTGCGGGTCGAGGCGGATCTGCGCAACGAGAAGATCAACTACAAGGTCCGCGAGCACTCGCTCGCCAAGGTGCCGGTGCTGCTGGCGCTCGGCCGCCGCGAGGCGGAGGAGCGCACGGTCTCGATCCGGCGGCTCGGCAGCCAGCAGACCCGCACGCTGCCGCTGAGCGAGGCCGTGGCGGCCTTCGTGGAGGAGGCGACCGCGCCCGACATCCGCCGCGCCGAGGCCGTCGCCGCGACGGTCCCGACCAGCGACACGGTGCTCGACGGCCATCACGGCCCGCTCGACGCGCCCTGACGCGCCGCCGATAGACGTCGTCCCGGGACCGTGCGGCGGCACCCGGGACGGCGGCGCGGCCCGACCGCGCAGACCCGTCGACCGACAGAGTTCGCGCGCCGCGATCACCACCTCAACTTGCGGATGGTCAATCTCCGCGAAGATCGCTCAACGCGCACGACTTTCGTCAAGGTTGGCGAAAGGAATCCCATTCTATGAAGACCGGAGACTAATTTCCGAGCCGGCACGTTCCGGCGATCGCCCGACGACGCTGTCGGGCGTTTCGGGGGACCGGCCATGGCGGCGGAGGCGGGCAGGGCGGCGACGAGGCTGGCGCGGCGCCACCGGCAGGCGGCCTGCGCCCGGCGCCAGGACGGGCTCGGCCGCGGGCGCAAGCTCGGACCCGGCATCGTCCAGGCGCTGGACTCGCTGCCGCACGGCCTGTGCCTGTTCGATTCCGCCGACCGGCTGCTGTTCGTGAGCGACGGGTTCCGGCGCCTGTTCGGCCCGCCCGCGAACCGGATCCGGCCCGGCATGCATGCCCGGGCGGTGGGCGCGGCGAGCGCCGCGGGGGCGGTCCCGGCCGACCGGGATCCCTGCGGCCTCTGGGCGGCGCGGCGGCGGCTCCTCGCCCGGGGCGCGACCGACGCCGTGGTCCAGACGCTCGCGGACGGGCGCCAGGTCGCGATCACGCTGCACCCGCAGGCCGGCGGCGGCTGGACCGCCCTGTGGGAGGACGTGACCGAGCGCCGCCGGGCGGAATCGCTCCTGCGCTACATGGCCCACCACGACCCGCTGACCGGCCTGCCGAACCGCCACCTGTTCGCGGCCCGGCTCGACCGGACCCTGGCCGACCGCGACGGCGCGCCCTGCGCGCTGCTGTGCCTCGACCTCGACGGCTTCAAGCCGGTGAACGACCGCCACGGGCACGCGGTGGGCGACGCGCTCCTGCGACACCTGGCCGAGCGCCTGCGGGCGGCGCTCGGCGCGGGGGATTGCGCCGCGCGGCTCGGGGGCGACGAGTTCACCATCCTGCTCGGCGACGCGGCGCCGGCGCCGGCCCTCGGCTTCGCCCTGCGCCTCCAGGCGCGCCTCGCCGAGCCGTACGATCTCGGGACCGGATCGCCGATCCGCATCGGCGCGGCGATCGGCGTGGCCTGCGCGCCCCTGCACGCCACCCGGGCTGAGGCCCTGGTGGAGCGGGCGGACGCGGCGATGTACGCGGCCAAGCGCCTCGGCCACCCCTACCTGTGGGACGACGCGCTGGATCTCGGGCCGGTCGGTCCGGGCGGCGCGGTTCCGGCCTGAGGCGGCCGGGACGGTCTCAGCGCGCCTTCTCGTGCTCCGCGAGGCCCACGGCCCTGTAATCGTAGGTCGGGAAGAACTCGGTCCGGTACGCGCCCCAGGCGGTATCCTCCAGGACGCGGTTGACCTCGCGCAGGCGGGAGGCCGGCAGCCGCAGGACGATGATCTGCCCGATCCCCATGACGACGTTCCACGAGACGACCTCGATGCCCGGCGGCGGGAAGGCCTTGTAGAAGCCCTGCTTGGCGAGCTGCGCGTTCAGCTCCGCCAGCGGTCGGGACTGGTCGTGGCGCAGGAAGACCGTCAGCAGCACGGCGTTGTCGGCCGTCGCCGCGGCGGATCCCGTGGGCGGGGGCGGCGCGGTCTGCGCCCCTGCCGGTCCGGCGGCGACGAGCAGCACGAGCGCCGCCGCGAGCGGGCCGGTCAGACCTGTTGAGCGTCGCATGCGATCTCCCGCTTTCCCGACCCGCGCGCGGCCGGGCCGTCAGCCGCCCTCGACATCGTAGGAGAGCCGCAGGCGCAGGCGGACCGCGCCCTGCTCGTCGCGCACGGCGAGCACGTAATCCTGCCGCTCCATCGGATCGGTCAAGCCCTGCGCGAGCCGCGTCAGGATGCGCACCGCCTGCGCCCGCGCCGCGGCGAGATCCGGAAGATCGAAGCCGTCGCGGTCGCGAACCAAGTTGGCGCCGTCGTGGAGGTCGATGAAATAGCGGGGCACGGATGCGAGCTCGGCGAGCGCCGGAGCTCGCAAGGATCAGTCTCCGCTGTTTCTACGTAGTTTCCGGAGGGCCGCAATCGGAGGTCGCCCGTGTCGCACCCCCAGACGCGGCCGGATGTAAGTCGGCGTCCGCGGACGGCATCAGCCCCCCAGCAGGCTCTCGGCGAAATCGTCCGGAACGGTCCCGAACTGGCCGAGGATCGTGACGCCCTCGAGTTCCCCGGTCTCGTCGTCGGCCACGACCCTGAGGGCCGCCGCGCCGGGCATGCGGGCGGCCAGCGCCTCTGCCTTCTTGAGGGCGCCGAACTCGCTCTGCGCGGGCTCCTGGCGGGCCGGCCGCAGGCGGTTCCGGTGCAGCTCGAACGGCTGCACGAGGTAGGTGGTCTTCAGGGCCATTCCGGCCTCCGCGGCGCGGCGCGCGGTGGCGAACGGACCGCGGCGCGGTCCACTACAGGCTGCGGGTGGTCACCCCGAGGGCGAGGAGGGCGTAGGCGCCGATGAAGAACCATTGCCGGTGCGCCACGACGGTTTTTCCGACCATCGGGATGCGCGTGTAGAGGCTGGCGACGGCGAGGCCGATCAGCACGGCCGACACCAGGAACGTGAGCAGGCGCGGGGCGGAGAGCGTGGGCATACCCCATGCTCCGCCGGTACGCTTACCGAACCGTTACCGGTCGAGCCCGGGCACGAGGGGGCGGTACGCCGTCAACGGGCCCTGCGTTCCGGGAAGCAGTCCGACCTCGGCGAGCCACAGGACCATGATCGCTCCGGCCAGGAGCGTCGCGAGCGAGGCCAGCCGCCCGGTCCACCGCCGCAGCACGAACATGGCGACCACGACGGCCAGCAGGGCGATGAGGAGGGCGAGCATCAGCATGGCCGCGCCATGCCACGACCGGGGCGCCGCGTCACCGCGGATGACGGCGGAACGTCCCACGGGCCGGCCCGGGCCGACTTCAAGTCCGCCAGATGCACGTTCTGGTCGTTCTGCAGAGCGGAAACTCTACCGCAGTCGATAGGCCGACTCGGACGGCGCCCTGAAATACTCCGCCGGAAATCGCCAGAAATGGTCGGCCGATCTCCGCGGCGGGCACCCCGATCATGCACCGGAAGCGGCCCGCCAACGGTTTTGTAACTTGCATTCAGTGCTCAAAAGTAGCAGATCCCGGGCGAGGGGCACACCAGGAATCTTACAGTGTCAGAAGAAACCACAGGGCCCAACTCCAACTTCATCGAGCTGGCGGGCGATATCGTCGCCGCCTACGTGTCGAACAATCCGGTGCCGGCCGCGGAGCTGCCGGCCCTGATCGCGCGCGTGCACGGCGCGATCAGCGGGCTCGTCACCGGGACTCTGACGGCGGAGATCGGGGCGGTCCCGCAGGCCGAGGTCGAGAAGCCGAGCGCGGCCCAGATCCGCAAGTCGGTCCGGCACGACGGGATCGTCAGCTTCATCGACGGCAAGACATACAAGACGCTGAAGCGCCACCTGACCAGCCACGGCCTGGATCCGCGCAGCTACCGCGACCGCTACGGCCTGCCGGCGGACTATCCGATGGTCGCGCCGAGCTACGCCGAGCAGCGCTCCGCCCTCGCCAAGGCGATCGGCCTGGGCCAGCCCGGCGCCATGGCCGAGCGCGAGCGCAAGGGCCGCAAGGCCGCCTGAGGATGACGGCCTCCGGGG
Organism: Methylobacterium sp. D54C; assembly: GCF_053345595.1. Classification (NCBI taxonomy): domain Bacteria; kingdom Pseudomonadati; phylum Pseudomonadota; class Alphaproteobacteria; order Hyphomicrobiales; family Methylobacteriaceae; genus Methylobacterium; species Methylobacterium sp. D54C. The sequence goes on along the minus strand of NZ_JBKFAK010000005.1, from coordinate 4,504 downwards.
GCGCCCCGCTCGGCGGGGCCCCCTCGTAACGAAGCGCCGCGGAGCCCGGCGCCTCGTTCCGCCGCGCGGCCCGGAGCCGCGCCGAGACCGTTGCATCGTCGCCACACACGTCCAGGACATCGCGGGACACGGACAAGCTGCCACACTCTGCACAAAGCTGATGCGCACGCCGGGGCCCGAGGATGCTACCGAAGGGGTCGGCGAGATGAAGCGAGAGCAGACGATGACGAGTTCGGTCGTGCCGTTCCCGGCGCATATCGCGCCCGCGGTCGTGGACGAGGACACCGCGTCGATCATCGCCGTGCTGCAGGATCAGCTGGCCCTGGCCCGCGAGGGTCGCCTGCGCTCGGTGGCGGTCGTCTCCGTCTCGGCCGATGGCGAGGCGGTCGGCACGCAATGGTCGTGCAAGGGCTCCGATATCAGCAACCTGATCGGCAAGCTGACCGTCCTGACCCACGACCTGATGGCCGCCCGGAAGTGACCGGCCGAATCTGACGGGGCGGGCGCGGCCCGCCCGGTGCGGCGTTCCGGAGACGGCTCCGGCATCGGCCAGAAGGAATGCCCCGGATGACTCGCGCCCTGCTGTTCGCCGCCCTCCTGGGAACGGCGGTCGTGCCGGGCACCGCCCGGGCTGCCGAGGAGGCAGACGACACCAAGCGCGCGGAGACGATCCGGGGTCTCGTGCGGATCGTCGGCGCGCAGGCCGGCATCGTCCTGCACTGCCGCAAGCTCTACTCCATCGACGACACGGTGTCCGAGGGCCTGTCCCGCACGGTCCGCCGAGCCCTCGACGCCGGCCTCGGCCACCAGCGTGCCCGGAACGCCATCGCCGAGGAGGGCCGGCGGGTCGCGGACGAGATCGCCGCGGTCGGACCGGAGCAATGGTGCGCCGACCAGCGCGACCTGCTCAACACGGACGGCGTCCGCGTCTTCATCGACTGACCGCGCCGGATCCCGTCCCGGCGGGGCACTCCCCGCGGCCGGCCGGTCGATGCCCCTCGTGAAGGGCAGCCCTGGCCGCGCGCGACTTCAGTCCTGTGCGGATCAGATGAGAGCGTCATTCCGGCCGCTGTTCCGCAGTGCAGAACAGATGAACACCTTGTTCACCGCGCTCTCGTCTGTCATGTTTCGACGACGGACGAGACTGAACAGATCAAGCCGGTCGCACTCGTCCGTTTACAAGAGCCCTCAAGGGCCGCGAGACCGGCGCATAGGGAAACGCCATGTCTCGATCAATCCTGCTGGCCCTCGCTCTCGTCGTCTGCGGGGCCGCCGTGACGCTGTTCGCCTTCCTGCGCGCGCCCCAGTCGAGGGAGTTCGCCGGGTGGGATGCGGCCTTCATGGGCGGCATCGGGGCCGTCGCGCTGGGCTTTCTCACCACCCTCGTCGAGGTCGTGACCGAGTAGGTCGATCCTGAGGCCCGTCACACGCGCCGAGCGGTCCGACCGAGGCCGTCTCCGTCCCTGCGGCTCCGTCGCCCCGGTCGCTCGGCGGGCGGCGGTGCTCCGCGCATCCGGCCTCCGGCCGAGCGCGCATGAAGAGCGCAGAATTCACAGGGACGGCAGCTTCCCGACAATTCGAGGCATTTCGCAAACCGCCCTTGAACCCGGGTGACCGATCCTGTCGGGCAGAGGTTCTCGAGGCGGTGATGTTCGAACGACGCAGCGCTCCACGCACGCTTCTCAACGAGACCGGCAGCATCTCGGTCGACGAGCATCGAAGCTTGCCGTGCATCGTCTACGACCGGTCGGCCGGCGGCGTGCGGGTCGCGCTCCCGGATGCCGAGATCGTTCCGGACAGCTTCATCCTCAGCATCGATGCGAGCAGCGAGATCCTCGTCTGCCGCGCCATCTGGCGCAAGGCGGAGGAGATCGGCGCCACGACCGACATCCCCGAGACGGCGCGGTCGGGCCGCGCGAACCTCTGGCGCGAACTCGAGGCGACCTGACAGGCGCCTGCCTCGGGTCGACCGGCGCTCGGCGCGGCCAGAGTGTCGTCGGCAGGGTCGGGGGCGGCGGGGCTCCCGGCGCGCGCCGACGCGTGTCACTCCCAGTCGATGTTGAGCGAGCGCTCGAAGGCGGCCGCGGAGAGTTCCTTGCCCTTCGGATCGGCGACCGTGATCTCGCGGAAGCCGCGCCGGGCCAGCTCCCAGGTCTTCTCCATCGCCTGCTCGTCCGTCCCGCAGGCGAACGTCATGACGCGCCCGGACGGATCAATCCCCTTGACGGTGAACACACCACTCTCCCTGCTCGCACCTCCCATATAGAGGCGCGATCCGCGTCGCGCCTCCCGCCATCGTGACGGAGCCCCGGGACCCGCACACGCCCCGTCGCGTTGGCTGCAGGCAGGGAGAGACCGCATGACGCGCGAGACCGCAGACCCGACGAGCCGCGGACCGGACGCGCGCGAGGCGGACGAGCCTCCGGCGGAGCGCGTCAAGGCGGCGCCGGCCACGATCCCGACCGAGGATCCCGAGGTCGGCCTCGCACAGAAGGGCAGCGGGGAAGAGGCAATCGTCCGGCGCGAGACGGAGATCTGACCGGTCGCGCCGACGCGCGGGCGATCCCTGGACGCCGGTCCATGTGCGATGCACAAACGGGCCGGCCGCACCCGGATGGCGGCCGACAGGAGACCGCGCATGGCGCAGTGCATAGCACAGTCGTCGGGCCACGAGGTCCCGACCCAGATCCGCGACGTCGCCGGGACCGGTCTCGCGCAGGCCCGGACGGCCTTTGGAAGCGTCGTCGGAGCGGCGCGCCGCGCCTCCGACACGGTCCGCACGAAAGTGGTGCGAGGGCAGGTTGCGGCCCGGGAAGCGGCGGCCGCGGCTCGCGACGCTGCCGGGGCGGCGTCGCACTGAGCGGGAGAGCCGAGCGGCCTCTGGGCGGGTGGCCGGCGGCCCTTCGCGGCGCTGCCGGCCGTGTTCGGACGCGGAGTTGGAGATGATGTACGGGGAGGTTGGCCGCCTGGTGGATGAGAGCCTGCGGCTGGGCCTGAGACAGGCCGAGAACGCCGTCCTGCTCGCGATGGCGGCGCAGTATGCGTGGGCGGATCTGTGGTTCGAGGGGTACCGCGCGGCGGGGACTGCCCTCAGTACCGCGCGCGATCAGCGGGCGCGGACGCGGCGCCTGATCCGTCGCGGCGTGGAACCGTCGGTGGCCGCGCAGGAATTGCACATCGTCTGAGCGTCGGCCGGAGACGGAGCCGCCCGGGGCGCTCCGTCTCCGGCAGCCGGCTCAGCGGCTCGCCTCGACGGCGGCCTGGACGATCGGCCGGCCGAGGGACGAGACCGTCCGATTGACGGTCGCCGGCGCGGCGACGGGCTGGGGCGTATCAAGCGACATCCGGAACTGACCTCTTCGCGTCATGAGGATCTGACCCCCATGCTAATTTCCCACGCCTAGACGGGTGTGGGTTGGGGGACCGCAGCCGCCTTTTGCAGGAGGCCGCTGCGACGCTTCTCACGAAGCCGGTAGCTGTCGCCGCGGATGGTGACGACGTGGCTGTGGTGCAGCAGCCGATCGAGGATCGCGGTGGCCACCACCGCATCGCCGAACACGCTTCCCCACTCGCCCACGGCCCGGTTCGAGGTCACCAGCATCGCGCCCCGCTCGTAGCGGCGGCTGACGAGCTGGAAGAACAGATGCGCGGCATCCGGCTCGAACGGCAGATAGCCGAGCTCGTCGATGATCAGCAGTTTCGGCTTGGCGTAGTGCGTCAGCCGCTCCTCCAACCGGCCCTCAGCATGCGCCTTGGCCAGCTGCGCCACGAGCGTCGTGGCCGGGGTGAACAGCACGCCATAGCCGGCCACGATCGCCGCGCGCCCGATCGCCACCGCCAAGTGCGTCTTGCCCACGCCGGGCGGCCCGAGGAACAGCACCGCCTCGCCATTGGCGATGAAGCGGCCGGTGGCAAGTTCACGGATCTGCGCCTTGTCCAGCGAGGGTTGGGCGCCGAAGTCGAAGCCGGTCAGGTCCCGCACGAAGGGGAAGCGAGCCAGACCGAAGGCCATGTCGATGCGGCGCTGGTCACGCCGAGCGACCTCGCGCTCGCAGAACAGGGTCAGCGCCTCACGGATCGTCAGCTCGCCCCGGCCAGCCTCGTCGATCAGGCTATCGAGCTGATCGCGCATGGCCGTCAGCTTCAGGCGGTCGAGCAGCAGGGTGAGGTGGTCATGGTCCATCAGAAGCCTCCCCCGGCGACCGCCTCGTACTCGGCCAGCGGCCGCAACAGGGCCGGCGGCATGATGGGCGACGGGTCGAGCCGGTGAGCCGGTCGCTCTCGGCTACCCACAAGCCCGGCCAGATGGGCATCGTCGACGACACGGCCGTGGCGCCCCTTCAACGCGGCGTGCACGGCGACCTCGCGTCCGCCGTGGTGGACGCGCACCACCGCTCCGCTCACGGTGACGCGAACCCGCTCGCCGATCAGCCGCCACGGCACCGAATAGGCGTTGCCGTCGACGCTGACCGCGCAGTCTGCCCCGACCCGGCGCACGAGATCG
>NZ_JBKFAK010000049.1:0-12874 GCF_053345595.1 Methylobacterium sp. D54C | reverse complement strand
CACTCCAAGCTGGAAGCGATCCGTTGCCTGAAGCGCTACATCGCCCGTGAGGTGTTCACGCTCATTACCCGGAGGCGGCAGGCGATCAACCAGACCCGCATCGCGGCTTGACACACAGAAGGGCGTCAGGGGCTCGCAATACCTCGCCCTGCGCTACACGGAGCGGCTGGCGGAGGCGGGGGTCGAGCCCTCGGTTGGCAGCGTCGGGGACAGCTACGACAACGCCCTGGCCGAGACGATCAACGGTCTGTTCAAAGCCGAGGTGATCCATCGCCGTGGGCCGTGGCGATCCTTCGAGGCCGTCGAGTTCGCCACTCTCGAATGGGTCGATTGGTTCAACACCCGCCGCTTGCTCGAACCCATCGGCAACGTGCCTCCCGCCGAGGCTGAGGCGCGCTACTTTGCTCGGGCCGAGGTAAGAGCCTTGGCAGCCTGACCCAAACCAAACGGCCTCCGGGAAACTCGGCGCGATTCAAGAAAACGCGAGAACGCCTGGGTTGGCAACCGACCAAGCAAGGGCTGCTCGCAGACTTGGCCAATCTTGAAGTCGGGGTCGCCTAAACCGCACGCTGAGTACGCTTTCAATCAATTTTGCACGTCTGCAATCAGGCCTTCGCTCTTGGAAGCAGACAGACCGCAAACCATCCATCTAAGCTGTGGAAAGACAGATTCACTGACCTCAAAAGCAGACTTCCCGACGATTTTACGAAGTCGAGCTAGGCGGCACGATCGGAAAGCTTGGGAGATATATCAGAACACACTTGGGCAGACTTATTGAGCTGTGGCTCGAACAGGCACCATGTCGATCGTCCCATGCTCTTCGAGCGGTAGAGCGCTACATCCGCATTCCGCAGCAGCCGCTCGACGGTTTGGCCCGCACCGTCGACGCAAGCGATCCCGATGCTCGTACCGATCGATACGGCGACGCCGTCGATTTGGAAGGCCTCCTTCAACGCTGCTACAATCCGTCCGGCGAGGGCAATTGCCTTGAGAGGCTGCAATCCCGGGACGGCCGGCACGCCTCCGTTGCAGACTACGGCGAACTCGTCTCCGCCGAGGCGAGCCAGCAGACATCCTTCGTCGACCACACCGCGCAAGCGGTCAGACACCGCGCTCAGCAAAGCGTCGCCGAAGGGATGCCCGTAGATGTCATTGATCTGCTTGAAACCGTCGAGATCGAGCAGGAGCAGAACTCCATGCCGGTCCTGCTCTGTGGAGACAAGCAGCTGCTGAAGAGCTTTGTTGAAGAGTACTCGGTTCGGCAGCCCGGTCAGGCTGTCGTGGTGCGCCATGTGCGAGATTAGCGCCTCGGCTCGCCGTCGCTCGGTTTCGTCGTCAAAAGTGCATACGAGATCGCCGGCACCAACAGGTTCGACCGTTACGCCTAGAATGCGCCCGTCCGCCATCGGGCAGGTCAGCTTCGCGGGCATGCGCGCTTGCGCCACCGCGCCGAATTCCGACACGAAGTTGGCGGCCTGCCGATAACTCGCACAGTCGCGGATATGGGTCAGGAGACCGTCCAAATTCGCTCCAGCACGCCGGAATGCCTCCGGCAGCTCAAAAAGCGTGGCCATGCGCGCATTGAGGAAAAGCACCCGCCCCGTGGTATCGAAAACGCATAGCCCCTGACCCATGCCGTCGAGTGCGCTTCCGAAACGGGCATATTCATCTTTGAGCCGACGATCGGCTACCGCCTCCGCTTCCGCTGCTTTCCGCGCGGCTTCGGAGTTGGCCAGGAGATTTCGGTCGCGGATCTGGCGCGCGTTTGTCCCTAAAAGCAGAACGAGTGCGCCAACCAGCATGATGACGGTGACACCGAGAGCCAATGTCTGCCTCCGCCACGCGGTGAGGGCGACCTCGACGGTGCGACTCGCGCCGACGATAAGTGGGAAGTGGTCCAACGGACGGATTGCAATGTAGCGGTCGCGCCCATCAATTGGCGTAACCATCCGAGCGACACCGGAGCCCTCGGGATCTCCCATCGAGCGCCGAAGATTCGGGACGGGTGGAACGACGCGGCCGATAGCACCAGACGGCGAAGGATAGCGAGCCAGCATGGTGCGATCGTCGGACACCATCGAGATCACGTCCGCCTCCATTGGCGATACGTCTGCGTAGATGCGCTCGAAGTATCGCATGTCGACGGCGGCCAGAATGTAGCCCTGTGTCGAGCCGTCGAGGGCAGAAATTCTGCGCGCGACATGAAGGGTCATCGCCACGCCGTCGCCGGCTGTCGTTGGCTCGACGATCGTTGTCCGAGTGGCTGAGGTCGCGGCCAATCGGCGGAAGAACGGACGTTCAGACACGTCCCGGTCTGTGGTCGGCCAACTTTGGGACGCGTTCAGGATCACGCCCTGCCGGTCGACGATCGCCAGAGCGACAATCTGGGGGAGCGCGGACGCGACCGCATCGAGGCGCTCGCGAACAATGATGGTCGTGGCCCATGCGTCTGCTCCGTCCGAGCTACTGGTTCCGACACCCGTATCGGCGAGACGTTGTCCCAGGTCATCCTCGGCCACCTCTACGGCTATGAGGGTCCGATCAGCCTGCTCCGCCAGAAGCGTCGTGAGGCCTCGGAGATCGCGCTCCGTGTTCTCGATCGTACCGTCGCGCAGGTCCTTCGCGAGCAGGCAAGCGGCTAGGACGAGGCCGAAAACGAGCAGCGAGGCCAGAGCGGCGATTGATCGTTGGCTTCGCAGAGCGCGATACCCGACCGCAAACAGTCCCCGCCACGGAACGACCGATCCCAAGTGAAGCGGCATTGATCGACTCGCGATGGGTAGATCCGGGCAGCTTGAGCGCGAATCCGCAATCGGCCTATCGCCGATGATTTCGGGAGATCACCATGCCGCGTGGTCCTTGAGAGCGGGTGAACTCCGATCGATCATATCAGCGAATTGCGACACAATCGGACTGCCACACGTCCGCTGAACCGATTCATTTACAAGAAATTAATGATGCAACTCGAAATTTGAGGGAAATTCAATCAAATGAAGTGCAGTGTAGATAAAAATTGAAAATTCAGCCGTTCCGCATTCAATCCTACCTCGTCACTCAGGGCGTATCTTCCCGTGTTGGAAAGCAGACACTGGCACCGTGTTCGCCCGAGCGCCGTTTCTATCGCATTTTCATTGCGCTCGCCCGGTATTCGCTTGGCGGCATGCCATAGCGATCCTTGAACCGCCGGGAAAAGTGCGACTGGCTGATGAAGCCACAGGTGTATGCCAGTGCGCCAAGCGAGAGGCCGATGCTACCAGGGTCGGACAACCGTGAGGCGGCCGCCTCAAGCCGGCGCTGCCAGATCCAGTCGGCGATGTTCTCGCCGTTCTCTCGAAACAACTGTTGCAACCACCTGAGCGAGACCCCCATGGCGATTGCGAGTTGCGACGCGTCGAGGGTCGGATCGCCCAGGTGGGCATCGACATAGGCCTTGGCCCGCTGAGTCAGGAGCGTGCCCGCCAGTGGTCTCGGCGTCTCTCGAGCTAGGCGCTCCGATAGGCCAGCCACGAGCAGATCGATCCCAATCGAGGATAGGCGTTCGGCGAGATCCGGGCTCAACCGCCCCTGGATCCGGGTCAATTCGTCGACGAAGTTCGTCACGAGAGGCGTGGTCGCCTGCTCGGTGCCGACTGTCAGCCCGGAATACAGTGCGACTGGGCCCAGCATTCGCTCCAGGCGTTCGCGAGGAACCTCCAGGACCAGCGAACGGGTGTGCTCCTTGGTCATCATGACGGTCGGCTTCCGATCCAGCACCACGAACTCACCGGGCCGCTGCATCGACTCGCGTCCTCCCTGCGCACAGGCCAGCGTGCCGGAGAGCATCACGACCACGGAGACCGTCTCGGACTTGTCGTGCCGTCGGATCGTTCCGGGCGTCGCCTCGGTGCGGATCGCGCTCTGCGTGACGCGTGTCATCGACACCGGGCCGAAATTTGCACCCTCGAGCCGTCCCTCGAATGGCTTCTTGCCGATCTTTTTCAACTCGACAGGTACGATCTGCTCGAAGATCGCGCTCTGCCAAAACTGGAAACTATCTCTCGGGTGCAATTGAGAAGTCGTTAACAGCTGCCGCATCTCAGAGCCGCTTTCCTGATTCGTCTTCGCGTCTGGACACGACTTTCTGCGTCCGGAGGCAAATCAATAGCGAGCGCGCCGGATATACTAGAATAAGTTCGCTGGGCCGTAAGCCGGTGGCTTGCGCCTCAATTGACCTGACCGTCTGATTTACCCGCCTTCAATGGAACGGCCAAGGCACATAAACCGAGCGCACGGTTTTGTGAGTCCAGGTATGAACATACTGAAGTACAGCATCAAACCATACAATACGCGATCCGATGCAAGCGCTGCCTTTATGGTGGAGCAGACCGCTGCCCTTTTGGCCGCCTACGTCTCGCGCAATGCTGTCCCGACCGCAGATCTGCCGCGGGCTATCAGGGAAATCCATGCGGCGTTGTCGGCGTTGCAGAACAACGCCGCTCGAGCCCCTGCTTCAGACCCACCGACCAGATCTGCGATCGCAGCCTCGATCAGGCACGACCGTCTTGTCAGCTTCATTGATGGTAAGGCGTACAAATCCCTAAAACGCCATCTGACGGCTCATGGGATGACGCCCGGCGAATACCGCAGCCGGTATGGTCTGCCGAGCGACTACCCGATGGTGTCGCCCGGCTACGCCAAGCTTCGTTCTCGCATCGCCAGAGAAACCCAATTTGGATTTAAGGCAGCGTGAGCGATGCCGATTCGCAGCGTTGTCATGCTGACCGATAGACCGGATCGCGGCCGTGCTCTCGCGGATGCCGCTCGACCCGTCACCCATTGCCGGGTGGCCGGACTCGCCGACGACTGGACCGATCTCGATCACGTCCGTGGCGTGATCGCAGACGTCTCGTTGGAACACGTCGACGCGAGGCGCTGCCTCGGCAAGCTCTCCAACCGGCTCGGCGGCCGCCCATTGCCGATGGTCTTCGTGATGCAGACGATGCGCGGCGAGGAACTCAGGCAGGCTGAACGGCTCGGCGCGACTGCGTGCTTTCCGCCGCAGACCGTCCCACGTGCACTTATAACCGGCCTTTTCCGTCAGATCGCGCCTGGCAAGGCCATGACCGACCTCTTGGTTGAGCACAGCTTCGATCGAGCGGACTTGCTGTTCACGGACATGCTTGAGGCCACTCGCCACGGGGGCGTCGATTTGGAAGCGGTCGACGGCGAGATCGATCCCATTCTCAGCGCAGTGAACATGGGAGGACTCAGGCCGTGGCTCAAGCTCGTTCATGCACATGATGACATGACTGTCCGGCACTGCCTCTTGGTAGCGGGGCTCGCGGCCCACTTCGCGCTCCATCTTGGCCTGTCGATCGACGATCGGACCTCGCTAGTCCGCGGGGCTCTGGTGCACGACGTTGGAAAGGCGAAGATCCCGCTGGCGATCCTGCGCAAGCCGGGCACGCTCGACGCCGATGAGTTGCAGGTGATGCGGACGCACGCCGCGCTCGGGCATGAAATGTTGATGACCGCGGGGATGACGGACGCGCTCGCCCTGACTGTCACGCGCCACCATCACGAGATGCTGGATGGCTCAGGCTACCCCGATGGATTGAGCGGCGCAGCGATCTCCGATCCGGTCCGGCTCCTGACCGTCTGTGACATCTATGCTGCGCTGATCGAGCACCGGCCTTATCGCCCAGCCATGACGCAGCCCGAGGCGATCGCGATCCTGAGGCGCATGACGCCGGACCGACTGGAGACGGCCCTGGTCGAGGCATTCGCGGCTTCGCTGATTGATGGTCAAACTGCTACTCGGCTGGCCGAAGTCGTTCCGCGTCGAAGATGAGTAGAACCCAAATGCCATGAGCGACGATCGGCATTAGCAGTTAGCTCGATTAGGGTAAGCGTTTCCGTCAGCACTAGTAACGATCAAAGCGACCATGCCGACTAAGCCTTCGACCCTCGCAGACCTGCGCAAGGCTGCCGTCATCAACAGCCGAGAGATCGTTGCGGCGATTGATGCCTACATGCGGGACCCGGCAGCGGGTGTTTACCGGTTCCCGAGTGGTCACAGCCTCGACATCTCATCCATTGTGAAGGCGACGCCTGCCTTGAGCGGTACTGAGCTTGGCCCGCAGGAAAAGACGTTCCGCAACGCACTAGCCGTCGCCATCATGGCGGCTCATCCGACAGAGCCGTGATAGCCTAGTGCATACGCGAGGCACGCGGTCTGGGTCCCCTTGCGCCCCACTCAAGCCCGCGCTCCCAGTTTTGTGAAGCCTGAAACCGGACGTAGGCGCAGGTAAGCATAGCAGGCTGACGTTGAATCTAGACTGAGAGGGCTGGTTCCTGTGGTCGATAGGCTCGGGATTGCTAAAGCAGCCAGTTTTCACAAAACCTATTGAATTATGCATTCAATGCCCACGACAGTCGTATTAAGGTTTAACCCAGGTTTTAAACCAGCGGATTGTCAGTTTTGTCAGTATGAATTAACAAAATCTAAACTATTCCATGGCAGATTCGATCCAATCTTTCAATCATGGGATACGCATCTCAATGTTTCCGGCACGCTCGGATTGTCAGGCCAAGCTGAATGCACTCAACAGTGCGCACGCACTGATTGAGTTCAGCCTCGAAGGCACAGTCATCACTGCCAACCCCGTTTTCCTGGCGCTCCTCGGCTATGAGCTCGACGAGATACGTGGAAAGCATCACTCCATCTTCGTTGATCCGGCGGAGCGCGAAAGTCCAGCCTACAAGGAATTCTGGGCGGCGTTGCGCCGAGGTGAGCATCAGGTCGCTGAGTACAAGCGGGTTGGCAAAGGCGGTCGCGAGGTTTGGATCCAGGGAAGCTACAGTCCGCTCATCGGACGTAACGGCAAGCCGTACGGTGTGTTTAAATGCGCCACGGACGTCACTGCTCAGACACTGCGTAACGCAGACTTCGAGGGTAAACTGAATGCCCTTGACCGCTCTCAGGGCATTATCGAATTCAATCTCGATGGCACGGTCATTACGGCCAACGCCAATTTCCTTGCTTTGATCGGCTACGAGCTCGACGAGGTCAAGGGTAAGCACCACGCAATATTCATCGATGCGGCAAAGCGCGAGGATGCAGCCTACCGCATTTTCTGGGAAACACTGAAACGCGGCGAATTCCAACAGGCCGAGTACAAACGGTTTGGCAAGGGTGGTAGAGAGGTCTGGATCCAGGCAACCTACAATCCGGTTCGCGATGCTGCGGGCCGCCTCGTAAAGGTGGTGAAGTTCGCTACCGACATCACCGAGGCTGTCTCTGAGCGGCTGCGGCGGGCTGAACTGCACCGGGGCGTCGATCGCGACTTGGACGGCATTGCTATCGCCCTCTCCCAAGCGTCGCAGCAGGCGGTCGGCGCGGCGAGCGCCGCTGAAGAGGCCTCCGGAAACACCCAGAGCGTGGCAGCCGGATCCGAGGAGCTGGCCGCATCAGTTGGCGAGATCAGCGCTCAGGTAACTCGCGCGTTGCAGGTCACAGGTCGGGCGGTCGAGCAGGCGGTCGCAACCTCTACAGTTGTCGCCGGACTCGCCTCCACGGCGCAGCGCATCGGGGAGGTGGTCGAGATGATCAAGACGATCGCCGGTCAGACCAACCTGCTGGCACTCAACGCGACCATCGAGGCTGCCAGGGCCGGCGAAGCCGGCAAGGGCTTCGCGGTGGTGGCCTCCGAGGTGAAGTTCCTCGCAACGCAGACCGCCAAGGCGACCGAGAGCATCAGCAGCCAGATCGCGCAAACTCAGGCCGCGGCGAACCAGGCCGCCACCGCCATCTCCGGCATCGGACAAACGATCGGCGAGGTCAACGAGATTTCCTCGGCCATCGCGACAGCCGTCGAGCAGCAGGCTGCCGTCGCGCAGGAGATGTCGGCCAACATGCAGGCAATGACCCAGGCCGTGGGGGAGATTAGCCGCAACGTCAGCGCGATCGCTAACTCAACGCAGGACATCGATGCCTCGACGCGGCACGTACGCGAGGCATCGCGAGCCATGGTGGCTTAGTTGTCTGGATGTGAGACCTCCTTGGCGTCTTCAACGATGCGGAGGGCGCGTTTGATGAGATTAGGACTGGGTGGTCTGTAGGTTGGGTTGGCCAATGCGGGATCAGTTTCGAGGCGCTGACGCAGCAACATTTCGGGCGAGAGCCCACTGAGTACGCGCTGGCGGCGGCCGTTGTAGGCCGCGTTGAAGCCGCGCAGCACAATCTCCAGCTCAGCGTGGCTGTAGAGCGTGATCCCCAGCACCTCCCGCTGGACGCGGCCGTTGAAGCGCTCGACCATGCCGTTTGTTTTGGGTGTGTAGGGGCGGGTCTTGCGATGCTGCACACCGTGCCGCTCGCAGGCGGCCTCGAACGCATCGGCCGTGAAGCAGGAGCCGCGGTCAGTCAGCACGTGCGTGACCTTGAACGGAAAGGCCCCGAGGGCATCCGTGAGGCAGGCCACGGCCGAGGCGGTGGTCTCGTCGTCCTTGCCAGCGAGATGCACGTAGCGGGATCGCCTCCGCGTCGGCACGATCGTTCTTCTGGCGTTTGACGAACGGCTTCACGTAGACCGCCGGCACCAGCCGGACCTCGTGACCGCTCGCCTGGGCCACACGACCCCAGTGATGCGACGTCGCACAAGCTTCCATCGCCACGACGCAGGCCGGTTGATCAGCAAGGAGTGCGGCAAATCGAGAGCGCGACAGCGCGCGGTTATAGAGAACCGTCCCGTCCGGACCTACGGCGCAGACTTGAAAGCTGCCCTTCGACAGATCGACTGCCAACATGCTGATCGTCGTCATCGATGACCCCTATGATCGGTTCCACTACAACCGTCAGGCATACGAGATGCCGGTCGATGGGGGGCATCCACCGCATCAGTTCACACCCTCTTCGTCGGTTTCAACGTGTCCAAGGACCGTCTCGACGTTCACCTCAGACCCTCGGACGAGGCCTTCCATGTCCCTCGGGATGTGAAGGGGTTCGAGGCCCTCATGCGCCGCTTCAGTAACCGCCCGGTTGCCCTCGTCGTCATGGAAGCCACTGGCGGCTTCGAGGCGAGCGTCGCTGCCGCGCTCGCCGCGGGCGGACTGCCGCTCTGCATCGTCAACCCGCGCCAGATCCGCGACTTCGCCAGAGCCATGGGCCGCCTGGCCAAGACCGACACGCTCGACGCTGAGGTGTTTGCCCTCTTTGCCGAGCGCATGAGACCGCCGGCTAGACCCCTGCCGGAACCGGAGAGAAGCCACTTCGCCGAGCTCGTGAGCCGGCGGCGGCAGATCCTCGGGATGATCAACATGGAGACCAACTGCCGCGATCAAGCTGTCGATGGGCAGCTGATCCGAAGGCTCAGGCGGCACATCGCCTTCTTGGAGAAGGAGCTGGCGGAGCTCGACGGCGATATCGGCCAAGCCATCAAGGCCTCTCCGGTCTGGTGCGAAATCGAGGCGTTGCTCAAGTCAGTCCCCGGAGTAGGCGACGTCACCGCGCGCACGCTTCTGGCTCAGCTGCCTGAACTCGGCACGATTGGGCGCCACCAGCTCGCGGCTCTCGTCGGCATCGCCCCGATCAACCGCGACTCGGGCCTGATGCGGCGCCGCAGGTCTATCGCGGGCGGACGAACCTCTGTGCGAGGTGTGCTGTACATGGCTGCCTTGACCGCGATCCGACGAGGCACTTCTTTCCGGCCCTTCTATGAGCGGCTCACCCAGCGTGGCCGACCAAGGAAGGTTGCCCTCGTGGCGGTGATGCGAAAGCTTCTGGTGACGCTTAACGCGATCGTTCGCGACCGCACACCCTGGCAGCCACTGACCACTTGACCTTCGTCACAGCCGCTCCGTCGTGCGGGCGCTGCCGTGGAGAATTCGGCCTATAGCGCATCCCTCGCCGCATGGTGGTCAACCGTACCACCACATCGCGGGATCAAACACCTAGCGAAGGGCGGAAGCTAACGAGCTCGGGCGGTGGCCGCGGCGTAGAGCCGGGGTCGGCGTCAGAGGCTGTCGGGGACGCGAGGTCGGTCGAAGGAGAGTATGGCACAACAGTCGGCGAGACGGGGCCGGAAGAACCGGTGCTTTCTACCGTGCCAGCGAGCACGCCTTGGGTGACTTGGTTCCGGTCTGCGAACTCCCATACGGGCCCGCAGCTCACGGCTGCAGCAGAGGCCGGACAGATGGCAGCAACCGACATCGTGCCTACCCATCAAAAGCCACTTGCGTTCCAGGGGGCGTCCACAGATGAAATGTCGTAGGTCCGCTTTCGGGCGCAGAACAAGTAAAAGCGGACGCTTCGCGATTAGAGATAATTGGCCGAAGACCAAAAAACTGCTTTCAGCCGATCAAGAGCAGAGTTCGGAGGGAAGCTTGTCGAGGGGGGAGGCGGAGGTGTCCGTTTGCCAGCGAAGGGTGCTTTAAAACCTTTTGCTAGGCCTTAGGGTCCGCAAACAGCCCCCTCAAACCTGCAGGCGACAGCGATCGGCGGAATCCCGCCGAAGGCCGAAAGCCAAGCGGCGGAAACTTGCCGAGCAGCGGTAGGATGCTCGGCACCAAGCCACTGATTTCAGTCGCATTTCTCGAATTCTTCGATTTGGCATCGCCGTTGCCAATGCAGTAGCACGCGTCCCGATGATGCTGCCCAAAGAGGCCGAAGGCCCAGGGGAGCGGAAGCGCGTCGATCCCGCCCCGCCGAAGTTGTGGGGCCGTAGCCAAGAAGATGGGAGAACGCACATGAATACGGCTGTCCCCGCGGTGACGGGAGTGATACCGACCGCCGAAACTTCCGACCGTCAGAAGATCAAGGCCATCGTCGCTGCCTCGTCGGGCAACCTCGTTGAATGGTACGATTTCTACACCTACGCCTTCACGTCGATCTACTTTGCTTCGGCGTTTTTCCCGAGCAGCAGCCCGACCGGTCAGCTCCTGGCGACGGCCGGCATCTTCGCCGTCGGCTTCTTCATGCGACCGCTGGGCGGCTGGATCTTTGGCCGCATCGCCGACCGGCGCGGCCGCAAGTCGTCGATGGTCTTCTCCGTGCTCCTGATGTGCGCCGGCTCCCTCATGATCGGCCTGCTGCCGACCTACGAGTCGATCGGCGTGCTCGCGCCGGTCCTGCTCCTCGTCGCGCGCCTCGCGCAGGGGCTTTCGGTCGGCGGCGAGTACGGCACGGCCGCGACCTACATGAGCGAGGTCGCCGGCAAGGGACGCCGCGGCTTCCTGTCCTCGTTCCAGTACGTGACCCTGATCGGCGGCCAGCTTCTCGCGGTGCTGGTCGTGTTCGCCCTCCAGCACGCCCTGACCGGTGAGGAGATGCGCGCCTGGGGCTGGCGTGTGCCGTTCCTGATCGGCGCCGCCGCCGCCGTCGTCGCGATGATGCTGCGCGGCTCGCTGAAGGAGTCGATCTCCCACGAAACGATGAAGAGCAAGGACGCCGGCTCGCTGCGGACCCTCATGCAGCACAAGCGGGCGGTGCTGATCACGCTCGCCTTCACCATGGGCGGCTCGCTCTACTTCTACACGATGACGACCTACATGCAGAAGTTCCTCGTCAACACGGTGAAGCTCGACCTCAAGTCGGTTTCCACCGTGATGACGCTGGCGCTCATCGTGTTCATGCTGCTGCAGCCGTTGTTCGGCGCCCTTTCCGACCGTATCGGCCGCCGCAACAACATGATCCTGTTCAGCGGGCTCGCGACCCTCGGCGCGGTCCCGCTGCTGTCGTCGCTGTCGCTGGTGTCGAGCCCCTACGCGGCCTTCGGCCTGATCCTGGCGGGCCTCGTCATCGCGACCTTCTACACGTCGATCAGCGGCGTGGTGAAAGCCGAACTCTTCCCGGCGGAGGTGCGGGCGCTCGGCGTCGGCCTGCCCTACGCCATCGCCAACGCCCTGTTCGGCGGGACCGCGGAGTACGTCGCCCTGTCGTTCAAGTCCTACGGCAACGAGAGCCTGTTCTTCTACTACGTCGCCTCCATGGCCTCCGTCGCCTTCCTGGCATCGCTGTGGATGCCCGACACCCGCAAGTACGGCTACCTCGACGGCAACGGCCGGATGAAGGACTGACGACCGGCGCATTGGTCCCGGGGACCCGGACGGTCCCGGCAAGAACGGTCCCGACCCAAAGCGGCCGGGACCGGCGAAGCGAGCGCGGCATCGGCGAGCGTCATGCGGCGATGGTCCGATCCCATCGACGGCCCGCCGCCGGCCCCTGCACGCGTCGCCCCCGACCTCCGCATTCCCTGCCCTCGATCCATTGAGAATGAATTGGCCATCCCCATGTCAAAGGGTTCAGACCTCCTCGTCGCAGCCCTCGAGAACGAGGGCGTCGACCGCATCTTCGGGATTCCCGGGGAGGAGAACCTCGACGTCGTCGAGTCCCTGCGCACCTCCAAGATCGAGCTCGTCCTCACCCGCCACGAGCAGGCGGCGAGCTTCATGGCCGCCACCCACGGCCGGCTCACCGGCCGCCCCGGCGTCTGCCTCTCGACGCTCGGACCGGGCGCGCTGAACTTCTCCACCGGCGCGGCCTACGCCCATCTCGGCGCCATGCCGATGATCATCATCACCGGCCAGAAGGGCATCCTGTCTTCGCGGCAGGCCAAGTTCCAGATCGTCGACGTGATCTCGTCGATGAAGCCGATCACCAAGATGGCCCGGCAGATCGTCTCGGCCTCCTCGATCCCCACCATCGTGCGCGACGCCTTCCGGGTCGCCACCGAGGAGCGGCCCGGCCCGGTGCTGCTGGAGCTGCCCGAGGATATCGCCTCCGAGGAGGCCGAGGCCGACCTCGTCCCCTCGCACCCGATCGACATCCCGGTCGCGCACCCGACCGCGATCGCGCGCGCCGCGGACATGATCCTGAAGGCCAAGCGCCCGCTGATCATGC
>NZ_JBKFAK010000048.1:0-14492 GCF_053345595.1 Methylobacterium sp. D54C | reverse complement strand
CCAAGCTCGTTGCTCTGATTGCCACTGCTCGGAAGCTGATCACCATCCTCAACGCCATCCTGAGGGACGGAGCGCCATGGCAAACCGCTTGACCGCCAAGACAGTCGCTCAATTGGCTCGGTACAAATACCGGTCAGGTCACCGTAGGCCCTCCAGCGGCTGGATCCGGCCCTCGACGCCCTCAGATCAATCGTTCCGGAGGTGTGCGGCGTCTCGAGCCGCCTGCGCGATCGTTGAGAGGTCGAGCGGCCCGGAGCTGATGAGCCAGCTTCCTCCGACGCACAGCACGGCCGGTTCGGCAAGCCAATCGCGAGCGGTCTGCGAGGTGATCCCACCGGTCGGGCAGAAGCGGACGGACTGAAAGACGGCAGACAGTGCCTTGAGGGCCTTCAGGCCGCCCGAGGCCTCTGCAGGAAAAAACTTGAAGCGATCGAGGCCCAGATCCAGCCCGCGCATGATGTCGGCGCTCGTGGCCACACCGGGCAGGAACGGGACCCCGCTGGCGATCGCCTCTCTCGCCAGGGGCTCGGTCAGGCCGGGACTGACGGCGAAGCGCGCGCCGGCCTCGAGGGCCGCCTCGAGGTCTTGGGGATTGAGCACCGTCCCCGCGCCCACGACTGCGCCCTCCACGCCCGCCATGATGCGGATGACCTCCAGGGCGGCAGGCGTCCGCAACGTTACTTCCAGCGAAGTCAGGCCCCCCGCGACGAAGGCCCGGGCGATGGGCTCGGCCTCAT
The DNA here is from genome assembly GCF_053345595.1 of Methylobacterium sp. D54C. NCBI lineage: Bacteria > Pseudomonadati > Pseudomonadota > Alphaproteobacteria > Hyphomicrobiales > Methylobacteriaceae > Methylobacterium > Methylobacterium sp. D54C. The sequence goes on along the minus strand of NZ_JBKFAK010000048.1, from coordinate 13,755 downwards.
GGGGATCGTCGAGGACGAGCACCGGGATCACGGGATTGCTGCGCATCAGCGCATCGATGGTCATCGGGATGGTCTCCAAGGGGCGGTTCGGGCGGAGCGTCGCAGCGTCTGGGCCGGCGGCATCGCCTCGCGCGGGACGATGGCGCCAGTGTGCATGATCACGCAGGACGCCACCTCATGGCCCGCGCGCGCCGAGGAGGCGGGGCTGTCGCCGGAGAGGCGCCCGGCGAGGTAGCCGGCCGCGAAGCTATCACCGGCGGCGGTGGTGTCCACGGGGACGATTGGGGCGGGAATGGGCACTGACTCGGCAACGCCGCCGACGCTCACTAGGCAGCCTGGTTCCGCCCGCTTCACTACGGCCTCGGCCACGCCGAGGCGAGCAAGCCGCGCCGCGAGATCCTCAGCCGAGGTCTCCCCGTCGATCTGGCGGAAATCGTCGACGCCGGCGAGCACCGTGTGGCAAAGCGGCAGGATGCGCGCGTAGACCTGCGCGGCCTCGCGGCGATCCGGCCAGCCCCGAGCCCGGAAGTTCGTGTCGAAGACGACGCGGATCCCGGCGTCGCGGGCGCGGGTCAGGGTCGCGATCAGCCGCTCACGGGCCCCGCCCCGGAACAGCGAGAGCGTGATCCCGGAGAGATAAAGCACGTCGGCCGAGAGCAGTGCAGCCTCCACCGCCTCGACATGGGGCGGATCGAAGATCCGGCGGACCGGCGCACTATCGCGCCAGTGCAGGAAGCGTCGCTCCCCGGCCTCGTCCGTCTCGATGATGTAGAGGCCCGGCAGGCTGCCGGGCAGGCGCAGGACATGCCCGGTTCCAATCCCCTCCGCCTCCCAGGCGTCGATCATGCCGGTGCTGAAATCGTCGTCGCCGAGCGCAGTGACGTAGTCGGTGCGGACGCCCAGCCTCGCGAGGTAGACGGCCGTGTTGAGCGTGTCTCCGCCGAAGGCTCGCGACAGCAGCCCGTCGGGCCGGGTGTGCAACTCGACCATGCATTCGCCGAGGCAGGCGACCCTCGAACCCTCGCTCATGCTCACATCGTCGATCCGATCTGCCAGGGGACGAATTCGTTGCGCCCGTAACCGAGCTGTTCCGACTTCGTGCGCTCGCCACAGGCGACCCGCAGGATCGCCTCGAAGATCTCCTGGCCTTTCTCCGCGATGCTCACGCCCTCGAGGATGTCGCCGCAATCGATGTCCATGTCGTCGGGCATGCGACGGTACAAATCGGAGTTGGTGGCGAGCTTCATCGACGGTGTCGGCTTGCAGCCGTAGGCTGAGCCGCGACCGGTGGTGAAGCACAGGATATTGGCGCCGCCAGCGACCTGCCCGGTTGCGGCGACGGGGTCGTAGCCGGGCGTGTCCATGAAGACGAGGCCCTTCGTGGCGATCTGCTCCGCGTAGCGATAGACTCCGCGCAGGGTGGTGGTGCCGCCCTTCGCGGCCGCCCCGAGGGATTTCTCCAGGATCGTCGTCAGCCCTCCGGCCTTGTTGCCGGGTGAGGGGTTGTTGTTCAGCTCGCCCCCGGACCGGGCGGCGTAGCCCTTCCACCAGTCGATGAGATCGACGAGCTTCTGTCCGACCTCGGCGCTTTCCGCGCGCCGCGTGAGCAGATGCTCGGCTCCATAGATCTCCGGCGTTTCGGACAGGATCGCAGTCCCGCCCTGCCGGACCAGGATGTCGGCGGCCGCGCCGAGCGCCGGGTTCGCGGTCATGCCGGAATAGCCGTCCGACCCCCCGCATTGGAGCGCCAGCGTCAGTTCCGAGGCGGGGACCGGTTCCCGGCGGCACCGGTCGGCGGCGGGAAGCATCTCCCGGATCCGGGCGACGCCCGCCTCGATGGCCTTGCGGGTGCCGCCCGTCTCCTGGATCGTCAGGCTGCGGAAATGCTCGCCCTCGGCGATCCCGTAGGAGTCCTTCAGGCGGCCGATCTGGAAGACTTCGCAGCCGAGGCCCACGACCAGCGCCGCCGCGAAGTTTGGGTGGCTGGCATAGCCCCACTGCGTGCGGGCCAGGATCTCGTATTCCTCGCCCTTCGCCGCCATGCCGCAGCCGGTGCCGTGGGTGAAGGGCACGACGCCGTCGATATGGGGGTAGTCCGCCAGGATCCCGGAACGATTGATTTCGTCGGCGATGAAGTCGATCACCGTCGCGGAGCAGTTCACCGAGCTCAGGATGCCGATGTAGTTGCGGGTGCCGACCCGTCCCCCCGGACGCCGGAAGCCCGCGAAATGCGCCGGCACTTCGCCGGGGGCGAGGCCGTCCCCGGTCCGAGGCTCGGCGGCGAAGGCGTGCTCGCGGGTGAAGGCCGTCACCGCCACGTTGTGTTCGTGCACCCACGAGCCCGGCGGGATCGCGCAGGTGGCGACGCCGATCGCTTGGCCGAACTTGAGGATCGGCTCGCCCGCCGGGACGCCCCGGAGCGCGATCTTGTGTCCCTTGGGCACCCGCTGCGCCGCCACGAGGCCGGATGATAGGACCGTCCCGGCAGGGATCGGGTCGAGGGCGACCGCGACGGTGTCGGCCTCATTCAGGCTGAGGATGCGGGGGGACATCGGCATCACACCTCCAGGATGGCCTTGATCACGCCCGCCTCCGGCCGGAGCCAGTCCTGGAACAGGGCGGGGCCGTCGGCCAGCGATCCCCGGTGGGTGCGCAGGGCGGCGGTGGGGACGCGCCCCGCCCGCATCTGTCGCACGACTTCCGCAAAATCGTCCGGCTGCGCGTTGCGGCTGCCGAGCAGCGTCGTCTCGCGCTTGTGGAATTCCGGGTCCGAGAAGGTGATGTCGTCGCGCACCACGCTTACCAGCACATAGCGGCCGCCGTGGCCGACGAAGGCGAAGCCCCGCTGCATGGCCGCGCGGTTGCCCGTGCAGTCGATCACGCAGTCGTAGAATTCGCCATCCGTCGCGGCGGCGGCGGCGGCCTCAGCGCCATCATCAGCCCGCAAAATCGCGTCGGCCCCGAGCGCATCGCGGGTGAAGGCGAGGCGATCCTCGCGCAGGTCCATCACCGTCACGTGGGCGCCCTGGGCCTTGGCGAAGATCACCGCGGCCATGCCGATCGGCCCGGAGCCGACCACCAGCACCCGGTCCGAGGCGGCGACAGCGCCCCGCTTCACGCCGTGGGCGCCGATGGCCAGAAACTCGATCATCGCCGCGTCGTCGAGATCGATGCCGTCCACCGGCACGATATTAGCGACCGGCACGGCGATCTTCTCGGCCATGCCGCCGTCGCAATGCACGCCGAGCACGCGGATGTTCTGGCAGGCATTGGTCACGCCCTTGCGACAGGCGACGCAATGCCCGCAGGACAGGTAGGGCACCACGTAGACCGTCTGGCTCGGCGCGAGGCCGCTGCCCTCGGGGGCCGAATCCACCGTCCCGGACAGTTCGTGCCCCATCACCCGCGGGTATTCGAGGAACGGATGCTTGCCCTGGAAGATGTGATAGTCGGTGCCGCAGATGCCGACCCGGCGGATCCTGACGATCGCCTCCCCCTCGGCCGCCACGGGCTCGGGCCGTTCGATGACCCGCAGCAGGCCGGGCTCGTCGCAGACCAGCGACTTCATGATGTCGATCCTTCGTGAAGAGTCTTGCGGTGGCTTGGGCGGAAGAGCGGCCGGCTCAGGTCAGCATCTCGGGTGGCAGATCGACGCCGTGATACTTTTTGTAGATCGCGTTGAGCCTGCCGTTGCGCAGGTTCGTGCGAACCCACTCGTTGAGCGCGGCTTTGAGCTTCGGCTCGCCCTTGCGCAGCCCGATCGCGTAGGGGAACGTGCGCATGACGATCTTGGTCTCGAAGGGCTTGGGCGGCTTGCGATCGTTGGCCGTGTTCATCACCTGCGGCGAGGTCGCCACGAGATCGACCTGACCGGAGACCATCGCGGTGATGAGCGTCGCGTCGTCGTCGTAGCGCACCATCTGCGCACCCTGGGCCTTGAGGGTCGCCTCCTTGTCGTTGGTGCTGCCCCGCGTGGTGCCGATCCGCTTGCCGAGGAGATCCGGGTAATCCTTGATCGCGACGCCTTCGGGCCCGGCGATGATCGACCGGATCACGCCGTAGGGATCGGAGAAGTCGATCACCTTCTGGCGCTCCTCGTTCACGCTGAAGCTGGCGATGACCATGTCGGCCTTGCCGGTGAGCAGGAACGGCACCCGGTTCGGGCTCGTCACCTGGACGATGTCGAGGGTGGTTCCCCAGTCGGCGGCGAGGAGGCGTGCGGTCTCCACGTCCGAGCCGGTCGGCTGCATGGCGGCGTCCGTCATGCCGAAGGGCGGTGAGCCGAGGTCGAGGGCGACCTTCAGCACCTTGCGGGAGCGGATCGTGTCGAGGGCGTCGGCCAGGGCCGCGGTGGCCAGGGCCGCGGCGAGGGCGGAGGCTCCGCCCGCGAGGAAGGTCCTGCGCTTCATCGGTGTGTCTCCTTGCGCCATCGGGGGTTCACAATTCGCTGGCGACGAAGTCGCGCAGTTCGGGGGTCTTGGCGTCGGCGAGATGGCGTCCCGGCAGGGTCTCCCAGACCCGGCCCTGGCGCATGTAGATGACGGTGTTGGCGACCTTGCGGGCAAAGCCCATTTCGTGGGTCACGAGGATCATCGTCATGCCGCCGCGGGCGAGATCCTCCATCACCTTCAACACCTCGCCGGTCAGCTGCGGATCCAGAGCCGAGGTCACCTCGTCGAACAGCATCACCTGTGGCTGCATGGCCAGCGACCGGGCGATGGCCACGCGCTGCTGCTGCCCGCCTGAGAGTTGCTCGGGGTAGTGGTCTGCCTTCTCCGCGAGGCCGACTTGGGCGAGGCACGCCATCGCGAGGTCCTTCGCCTCGCGGGCCTTGACGCCCTTCACGCAGGTTGGCGCGAGGGTGACGTTCTCCAGCGCCGTGAGATGCGGGAACAGGTTGTAGCCCTGGAACACAATGCCGACCGCTTGCCGGAGCGCCCGCTTGTCGAGCGTGGGCTCGTGGATGGCGTGGTTGCAGACCTCGATGGACCCGCTCTGGATCGTCTCCAGGGCGTTGATGCAGCGTAGCGCCGTGGACTTGCCGGAGCCCGACTGGCCGATGATCGCCACGACCTCGCCGCGTCCGACCACGAAGGAGACACCGTTTAGCACCTGCAGAGCGCCGAAGCTCTTGTGAACGTTGGTGAGTTTAACGACGGCTGACATTGAGCTTCCTCTCCAGGCTGCGGCTCAAAGCCGAGAGCGGGTAGCAAATCGCGAAGTAGAATCCCGCGACCACGATGAAGACGACGAAGGGCTGGAACACCGAATTGTTGATGAGCTTGCCGGCCTGGGACAATTCGACGAAGCCGACGACCGAGGCAAGAGAGGTGTTCTTGACGATCTGCACCATGAAGCCGACCGTCGGGGCCGTGGCGATCCGCATGGCCTGGGGCAGGATCACCCGCCGCATCCGCTGCCACCGAGACAGGGCCAGGCATTCCGCCGCCTCCCATTGCGTCTTCGGCACGGATTCGACGCAGCCCCGCCAGATCTCGCCGAGGAAGCCGGAGGCGTAGATCGTGAGGCCGGCCCCCGCTGCGGCGATGGCCGGCAGGCCGTCGAACCCGGCGATAGCGAGGCCGAAATAGATCATGAACAGCAGGATCAGCAGGGGCGTCCCCTGCACCACCTGCACATAGACGATGGCCGCGCCCCGCAGGATCCGGTTGTCCGAGATCCGGGCCATGGCGACGGCGAAGCCGAGGAGGCCGCCGCCGACGAAGGCGATGGCCGAGAGGGCGAGCGTCCACCCCGCGGCGATGAGAAGGAACCAGAGATGCTGGGGTCCGAAGGTCGGCATCGCGCGTCTCCTACAGCGGCGTGCCGAGCTTGCGCCGGCGGGTGAAGACGAGGAGACCGAAGCCCCAGAACGCCGCACGCACGACGAAGGATAGGGCGAGGTAGACGAGGCCCACCGCGATGTAGGTCTCGAAGCTGCGGAAGGTGTCGGACTGGATCCGGTTGGCGACCGCCGTCAGTTCTTCCGCCGAGATCTGCGAGCAGATCGATGAGGCGAGCATCAGGAGGACGTACTGGCTCACCAGGGCCGGGTAGACCCGCTCCACTGCCGGGCGCAGGATGATGTGCCAGTAGATCTGGCGGCGGCTCAACCCGAGGCATTCCCCCGCCTCGATCTGGGCCCGGTGCACGCTCTCGATACCGGCGCGCATGATCTCACAGGTATAGGCGGTGACGTTGACGACCAGGGCGAGCACGGCGGCGAGGTTGGCATCGACCCGCACCCCCAGCACTGCGATCCCGAAATAGACGAGGAAGATCTGCACCAACAGCGGCGTGTTGCGGATCACCTCGACATAGGCGCCGACGACCCGCTTCAGCCAGGGCGGCCCATCCGCCCGCGCGATGGCGCAGAGCGCGCCGAGGCAGAAACCCAGGACCGTCGAGACGGCGGAGAGCTGCAGCGTCAGCCAGACCCCTTCCGCGAAATCGCGCCAGAACGGCAGGAGGGCCGCGAAGTCGAACTGGTAGCTCACGGCCGGTTCCCCGCCACCACGGCCCGCAGAGTCGGGGCAGGCAGCGAAGCTCCTCCCGCCTCCGCCCATTCGAGGAAGGCGGCCAGCCGCCGATCGACCTTCGTCGCGTGGTTCTGGGCGATGTCGGCGATGCGGTGATCGAGGAAGGGATTGCGGAACCGGTCGAGGGTCGCGGCTGCGTAATCACGGGCCTGCGCCTCCATGCCGTGGGCGGCAAAGCCCGGCACGACCTCATCGCGGTACAAGGCGTCGAGCTGAGCCGCGACCGCCGGGTCGGCCAGAATCTCCCGGACGGTCTCGCCAGCCTGCCGGCCCTTCCAGCGCCACAGGTCGGCGAGCACGGTGTGGCCGAGGTTGAGGATGTGCAGCTTCAGCCGCTCGAAGGGCTCGAGGTCGTCGGCCAGCACGATGCAGGGATGGGTGCAGGGGAGCACGAGGCCCGGTCGGCGCTCGATCGCCCAGAGGGCGTAGGGTTCCGCTACAGCGCCGACCGGCTCCAGGGGCTCCGAGACGATGCGGTCGACCAGGGTGTCGGTCCAGATCACCCCGTCGCGCAGCCAAGCCCGGAACGAGTCGGGTAGTCCGGCCTCCGTCGCGAGGTCGAGGACGCTCCGCTGGAGCACCCGTCCGTTCCGGTTCACCAGTTCGCAGGGGAGCACCGTCAGCGGACGCCCGCCCGCGAGCCAGCGCGCATGAAGGAGAACGGTGAGCTTGCCGGGAAAGGACGTGGGGGGCGTGAGAGCGAGGAGACCGGGACCGCGATCCGCCTCCGCGATGGCGTAACCCGTATCGCCCGTGTTGGAGACGAGGTAGGCGGCCTCTTGCGCGACGAGGTCGACCACCTTCGCCCAATCGGCCACGGCTGAGAGGCCGCGATCGGTACTGGTGACGGTGACGGTCCGGTCGATCGGAGTGCCGCCTTCGAGCCCACGAATGATCACGGGATAGCCCCCGGGAGCACCGAAGGCCGCGACGCGCCCGGCCCTGTCGACCGCCCCCGAAGTCTGGATGACCGTGATCGGACCGGCCTCCTGACCGGCGACCCGTGCCTCATGCACGAACAGGTCGACATGAGCCTGCAGGAACCGGCTAGTGCCGAACTGGATGATGTGCCTGCTCATGTGGCGGCATCCCACCCGAGGGGCGGGGCAGCGAGTTGGCCCACAGCGTTTCACTCCACGACAATTGTCTTGTCTTATCGTGCATAAAAAACCGGCCGGATCATGCTGTCAATCGGTATTTTATGTACAAAGTGCGGAATGTGATGGACGGCTCGACGGCGGTGCCTTCAAATGGGTGTCGGGGAGTCAGGGTCGGGATGAAGGCGAACGCAGTCTACAAGCGGGCCTACAACCAGTGCCTCGCGATCCTCGCGGCACGGCCACTCGGGGAGTGGGCGTGCTCCGAGGCGGAGATTGGCGAGATGCTGGAGGTCAGCCGCACCACCGTGCGCGCGGTTCTCGGAGCGCTTGCCAAAGCACAGATTCTTACCATGGAAGGCTCGCGCCGCGTTGTGCGCCGTGTCCCCACCGGGCCTGACTACTTTCCCGAGGTGGAGACGGAGACCGTTGCTCAGGCGGTGGAGCGACAGTTCCTCCAATGGGTGCTGCAGAGCGATCGCCGCCCCGGCGATGTTGTGAACGCCTCGGAACTGGCGCGACAGTTCAGCACCTCGACGACGGCGGTGCGAGAATATCTGACCCGGTTCAGCCATTACGGTCTCCTGCAGCGACGGGAGAACAGCGGCTGGATCTTCATGGGCGTGACGCCAGAATTCGCCAACGAACTCTACGAGATCCGCGAGATGTTCGAGTTACGTTCGGCTCGTCGTTTCATCGAACTTCCGCCTGAGGCACCAGCCTGGGCAAAGCTGATGACGATCGAGGATGAGCACCGAAAACTGCTGGCCGAGATCGATGAGCGATCAGGCGATTTCTCGCAGCTTGACGAGCGATTCCATCGCCTGATTAACGATGCGTCCCAAAATCGTTTTATCCAAGATTTTTATGATGTGATCGCCCTAATATTTCATTATCATTACCAGTGGAATAAAATCGATGAAAAGGAACGCAATATCGTGGCCCTGAGGGAGCATCTTGATTATATCGCCGCCTTACGAACATGCGATTTGCGACTTGTTGAAGAAAAGTGTAAGGCGCACCTGTATACAGTAAGAACAACTTTTATGAAATCGCTACTAACTAGCATATAGCCTTGTTTGTCCGTTTCTTGTGTAAGATTTTTGATTATATAAATCGTAAATTATACTTGTTTATCAATTATAATATATTCTGCATGTCACGTACTTGACGAACAATAATTTTGGCTTAGAAGCCCTCGCGTCACATCCGCGTATATTTAGGTGTGCCGGCGCAGATCATTAGATACCGGCGCGTCTCTGTGGTTAGCGTACGCAGACGTCACTTTCTTGCAGTGACTCCCTGTATGGCGGCCAGGACGCGTTCCCGGACTTCGAGGCGCTGGCTGGCGCGGCTGGAGCGGGGCCGGCTGAAGGCGTCGGTGCTGGACCATCTTGGCGAGGCGCCGGAGCGGGTGGAACTCCAGCACCGGGAGGGACCGCCACTGCTGCCCCTGCCGCTGCTGCGACCACGGGTCAAGTTCCGGGAGACGGTGGAGACGGTGGGCCGGGCGGCGGCGGACGCGTGGCTGCACCGGCAGACCGGGCCGGGCAGGCACGGGTTCAATCTGGCGGCGGTGTTCGCGGACCCGGCGGCGGTGGAGGCGACGCTCGGCGATCCCGAGCGCGACCCGGAGGTGATCGGGCGCCTCCTGGCGCGGCGGCCGGAGGCGTTCGGGGACCTGCGCGGGCGGCGGCGGGTTCTGTTCGGGGACGACCGCGAGCGGCAGGCGGCGCGGGCCGCGCTTCCGGAGGTGGCGCGGTGGGCGACGGTGCTGCTGAACGACTGGTGGGGGACCTACGAGCGCACGGTGCGGCAGGAGGAGGAGCGGCGGGTGTGGGCGGGGGTGGAGATCCCAGGGCTGTCGTCGGCGGCGGAGGCGTTCCTGGTGGCCCACCCGGGGGGCGGGTCGCGAGGCGGGCGCGGGCTGATTACCCAGGCGCTGATTACCCAGGCGCTGGGGCGTGCGGAGGGCCGAGAGGTGCTGGCGGAGTTCGGGCGGGCAACGCCGCTGGACGCCGCGCCGGACGCATTCCTGGAGATCCCCGGGATGGACCGGACGCGGGGCGCGGCGCTGGGGGAGACGCTGCGGGCGATCCGGGCGGTCGATGTCGAGCAGGCGGTGATCGCCGACCGGCTGGAGCTGGCGCAGCGGCGCGGGCTGGAGCGCGGCGGGCCGAGCCTGGAGTTGTAGCCGGTCCGGTAGGTAGCGGGTGGGGGGCTGAGCTGGATCGGGACGATGCCCGGGCTCGGCGACCGACAGCTCAGGAACAGCCCCACGGGCTACTCGACCATCTTACAGACCGCCAGAAATGGGAAAGACCGCCGAAGCGGGCTCTCTTGGAAGGTGCTGCAACTGTGTGGTGGTCGGCATACCGACCACCTTCCACAACCCAATCTCCGGGCAGACCGCACCCGTATGAAACTTTAACAAATCTAATCTACTTTTCATCCTGTAATATACATGTATTGTATTTTGATATTATGCGAAAATATTTTGTCACAGGAAGCCAATCGAGAACCATGGAATAAATGTTATGCCGAGCAGGCCGAGGAACAGCGATCCGAGGTAGATCCAAATTCGGCGCATCCCTGACTCAGGCGAAACATCGCCAATGATACATGCGGCATAGTAGCAGAGGCCGAACGGGGGCGCGAATAGACCGAGTCCCATCGCGAGGATCACGATCATGCTGTAGTGCACCTCGTGCACCCCGAACTGATGGGCGATGGGGAAGAGCAGTGGTCCGAAGAGTACGATTGCTGGGATGCCCTCGAGCAGGCTTCCCAGCACCATGAAGGCGACTACCGAGATCAGCAGGAAGCCGATCTGACCGCCCGGCACGGCCGCCATGGCGCGCGCGAGGTCGTGGGAGAAGCCTGACTGGGTGAGCGCCCAGGCCATCGCGCTCGCGGCCCCCACGATGAACAGGATCGCCCCCGAGAGTGAGGCCGTGCGCGCCAGCATCGGTAGCACGGATCGCGCCTTGAGGCCGCCCCGGTAGATCAGAAGACCGAGCACGAGCGAGTAGGCGATGCCGATGGTCGAGACCTCGGTGGCGGTGGCGAACCCCTCCACAACCGCGGTGCGGATGAGGAAGGGCAGGAGCAGCGCGGGGAGCGCGACGAGGAGCGTGCGGCCCACCACGGAGGCCGGGGCCCGGGGCACCACGATGGAGTCCTCCTGAGTGCCGGCGCGGTAGCGCGCGACGAGGCCGAGCACGATGGCGAGCACGAGGGCGGGCAGGATGCCCGCTGTGAACAGTGCAGCGATCGAGACGCCCGTCACCGAGGCGATGGCGATGAGGACGATCGAGGGCGGGATCGTCTCGCTCATGGCCCCGGATGCAGCAAGGAGAGAGAGCAACTCGCCGTCCTTCATCCCGCGCCGACGCATCTCTGGGAACAGCACAGGGGCTACGGCGGCCATGTCGGCCGTCTTCGAGCCCGATATGCCCGAGACCAGCAGCATCGCCCCGAGCAGCACGTAGGACATGCCGGCCTTCACGTGCCCGAGGAGCGAGGCCAGGAACGCCACCATCACGCGGGCCATCCCCGTGGCCTCGACGAGTTGCCCGAGCAGAACGAAGAGCGGGATCGCGAGCAGGATGAGACCGCTCATGCCCTCGTCCATGCGTCCAACGACAATGGTGAGGGGCGTCGAGGTCACGGTGCACAGGTAGGCGGAGGTGGCGAGCGCGAAGGAGAAGGCGATCGGGACGCCCGCGATGATGCCGACGCCGAGCAGGCCGACGAAGAACACGAGGAGCGCCCAGTTCCCCATGCCGGTGAGCGCCGGCGCGCCGATCGCGAGCAGCGCCACGATCCCGGCCAGCGCGGCGGCGACGGTGAGGAGGTTGACGAGCCCGTGGCGGGCGAGCCGGAGCAAGCAGCTCAGCAGGGCGAGGACGAAGCCGACGGGGACCGCGAGCGCGCGCACGGTGCCGGACCAGCCGAGCGCCGGGGTCTCCACGAAGGACTGATCCTCCGTGTAGTCGTAGGCCGCGTGCATGAGGAGGGCGAGAAAGGCGAAGATGGCGCCAATCGCCAGCGTCTCGCACCACGCGCGGGCGCGGGGCGAGAGCGTGCTCACGACGAAGGTGAGGCGCATGTGCTCGCCCCGCTGGATGGCTACGACGCTGCCGAGCATCGCGAGCCAGAGGAACAGGATCGAAGCGAGTTCGTCGCTCCAGATGATCGGGTGGCCGAGCGCACGCGCCACGATGCCCGCGAACAGGATCACGACCTCCGCGGCCACGAGTACGGCGGCTGGCACCTCGACTAGGGCGTCTCTGCAAAGGGGTTCACAGGCTGAGAGGTCAGGCCCATGTGGGCTTGATGCGACGCTTTGAACTGACCGACGCGCAGTGGGAGCAGATCGCCCTGCTGCTGCCTCCGCAGAAGCCGCGCACGGGCCGGCCTGCGGAGGATCACCGGCAAGTCCTCAACGGCATGCTCTGGATCCTGCGCACGGGCGCACCCTGGGAGGATCTACCGGCGCGCTACGGGGCTGTGGGAACGGTGTCGAGCCGGTTCTACCGGTGGCGCAAGGCCGGCGTGTTCGACCGGGTGCTGCGGCGGCTGCAGGCGCAGGCGGACGCGCGCGGCGACCTCGACTGGGACCTGCACTTCGTGGACGCCACGGTGGTGCGCGCCCACCAGCACGCCGCCGGGGCACGCCGGTCCGGCGCCATTGGGGGGTGAGGCGACCGTCGAGGGCATGGGCGAAGCGCTCGGGCGCAGCCAGGGTGGCTTCTCGACCAAGCTGCATCTGCGTGCCGAGGGCGGGGGTAAGCCGATCACGGCGGTGCTGACGGCGGGCGAACGCCACGAGCAGTTTGCGTTGGATGCTCTCATGGACAAGGGCGTGGTGCCACGCAAAGGGCGAGGCCGCCCGCGCCTGCGTCCCCGTCGGACAGCAGGCGACCGCGGCTACTCCAGTCCGCCGGTCCGTCGCCGCCTCCGACAACGCCGGATCGAGCCGGTGATCCCCACCCGCAAGGATCAGCCTCGCCAGATCGATTTCGACAAAGCCGCCTACCGCGAGCGCAACAAGGTCGAGCGGTTGATCGGCCGGCTCAAGCAGTATCGCCGCATCGCCACCCGCTACGAGAAGCGAGCCGCGAACTACCTCGCCATGGTCACGCTCGGCATGACCATGCTCTGGCTCAAATGACTTTGCAGAGACACCCTAGTCACATCGTAATGCAGCACACCGGGATCAGGCGCTCGGAAGCGCTCCAATACCGTCGGATGCAGCGGTGCATTGCGGGGGATCTTCCGTAGCCACGGTTCCCAACCCAAGTCCTCTCGCTTCCAGATCCAGGTGAGCAGCCAGACCACCGAGCTAGGCCAGCCTGCTACTGTGCTCTTCCGCTCATCGGGCTGGGGCCCCGCTGCTGATGGCCAGAAATGCAGCACAGAACTATCAATCTTCAATGGTTCGGGCAGATTAATCGCTTCGTCAACCATCCATTTCAGGGAGATATCAGATAAGCGCGCCTCAGTCTCCGCGTAGCTGCCGCCAATGTCCGAATGCACACCCGCAAACCACACCTGCTTGAGCCAAACCCTGCCATTCTCCTGAAGCTCGACCGTCGCCGGCACGCCCTTGTCAGCCTCAATGGGATCGGCCGTTGGGGGCGCTTCGTCCTTGGGAAGCGTCCAGGGCACCCTATCGAAATCCTTGCGGTTCTCGTCGATCGCCAGGGCATGGCGAGCGTGCTGAACATGCCGGTTCAACTCGGTGTCATAGAAATCCATCCGCCAGCCGGTGGTGTGTAGCGTCTTCAGCCAGGGCACGCCGCCATGCCGTGTGAACTTGGTGTAGTTGATCGCATACGCGACGGCACCAATCCCGATCCCGAAGCCAAGCACCGCCGCGAAGGTCCGCCAGTAGGTGAAAGCATCGAAGACATCGCCGGGGACGAGCCATAGGCGTAACAGGTTGCCGATGACGGCGATCAGGCCGATGATGACCGCCGCGACGATCCCTAGGGTGTGAACCGAACCAATCCGTTGCAGGGTCTGTCGTTTTATGATTCCAGGCGGCCGTTTTCTGGCCTGGAGGCGGTGATGGCGGACCTGTTCTGGCTCTCGGATGAGCAATGGGCGGTGAT
>NZ_JBKFAK010000047.1:0-14947 GCF_053345595.1 Methylobacterium sp. D54C | reverse complement strand
CGATCTGGCGCGAGCGGACTTTGGCAACATCACGGCGCCGACGCGCCCGAACAAAACCCCGCTTCCGTTTGCCAGCGCCCTGGGCCTATGCGCTCTGCCACGCCGCATGAATGGCCAAAGTCGAGCTAAGCAGCCTACCGCAATTGAGTCCGCGGACGCCATGGGCCATGGGTCTAACGAGGGTCTAATTTTTGATGTCACCCTTCAGAGGGATACATGCCCCGCCGTGTTTCGCCCGAACAGGCCTACCTTGAGAAGCACGGCAATAACTGGCGCGTCTCGGTGAATGTGCCAGCGGCGGTGCGGGAACTCATCGGTCGGCCGAAGCTGCGGCACGACCTTGGCACCGACTCACTTCGGACCGCCGCCCTGCTTAAGGGGCCTTACGTCAAGCGCTTCAAGGCCCAGATCGCTGAGGCACTAACCAAGGTCGGGCGTGAGAAGCAATCGACAACCCGGGAGGCCATAGAGCTCGCGAAATGGGCGCGGGAGGCTCAGGACCGTCCGACCTCCCAGGCGGAGTGGGACGAGTACCACGCCATCATCGTGAGCAGGACCGCGGAGATCTTCTCGCGGGACGCGGAAGAAGTGGAGGTGCCGGCGGCGGACGGCGAGGGGCCGGATTCGGGATGGCGCTACAATCCCGCGTCGGCAGTCGAGGCGCGGCGCTTCGGACGCATCGCCCGCGGGGCAGGAACTCCTTTTGTTGAGTTCCACGAGGCGTACATGGCTGGATCCCAGGTGGAAAAGCGGACGAAGGCGGATGACGCCAGGGCGATCCGTTTTCTGCTGGAATGGCTGAGGACCGAGGACATCGATCCAGAGATCGAGCGGATCACACCCCTGCGCGCCCACGCCTTCTCAAGGAAGCTCCCCCAATTGGCCGGCGTCGAGCCGGTGACGTGCAACAAGTACCTGTCGCGCCTCTCCTCGTTCTGGGCCTACCTAGCCACAGTCACCGAGGTCGCCGCCTCGAACCCCTGGGACAGGGTGGGCCACAGGAAGACCGGACCAAAATCTGGTGAGGAGGAGCGTCCGTTCACGGACACGGAAATCGCCAAGCTGCTAACGGGACCTGCATCGCCGCACATGCTCGACCTCATGTACATCGGCGCGCTCACCGGTGCGCGCCTTGACGTGATCGTCGACCTGAAGGTCTGCGACACCCGGAACGGCGTGATCCTGTTCCGTCCGTGCAAGAAAGAGACCCACGCGCGCTACGTTCCGATCCATCCGGACCTGGTATTGGTTATCGCTCGGCGCTGCCTCGGCAAGGGGCTCGATGACGACCTGTTCCCCGAATGGCCGCCGGTTAAAAAGGTCGGCTCGATGCGGGAGCGATCGTTCAAGACCTCCAACCATTTCACCGAGTACCGGCGCGACGTCGGGGTCGACGACGTGGTCGACGGCAAGCGGAGAGCCCGGATCAACTTCCACAGCTTCCGGCGGTGGTTCACCTCGCGTGCCGAGCAGGCAGGCGTGAACGACGCGATGATCGCCGCGATCGTCGGACATAAGAACGACTCGATCACGCTCGACGTCTACAGCGAAGGGCCTGTGATGCGGAGCGCACGTAAGGCCATCGCAAAGGTGAAGCTGCCTCCCCTCGACGGAAGCCCGATCAGGGAGATCCAGACTGTGCGCGCTCGTGCTCGGTAGCGCTGTGTAAATTGAATTGAAGCCCCGGGCGTAGCCTACACGCGGCAAAAGTGACGATGCTTGTGAGCCAACTCGATGTCGCCTCACCAAGCCTGTCCTCCCCAGGTGCGGGCGCACGACGCTGTGCTTCATGTGTGCGTCGCTGAGGTTCCAACGTTGCCAGCCCCGCAGCTTCTGTCGGCTTGTCGGTGGCCAGGGCGTAACACGATGCTGAAAAATCCTGCGGTACTCAAGAATGATTTGCAAAGCGCCGGTCTGGTTCTCCGATCTGACGGCGGGCCCATTCCCGAAGGTGAAGCTGCCCACCGCTTGGAAGCATCCGCAGAGGCTATGGCTGCCTGCCCGCCGTAAAGAATGTTGCCCTGCGCAGTTATTGCGCACGGATAAACCCTCGAAAGAGCTGATGGTCACATCAGGCTGCGAGGGACACGAGTGCGTCGATCCGGAGAATTGCTTCGCGGGTTAATGCACGGACGAAGCTACCTGAGACCGGTGCGATGACCCCGTTTCCCAGTATTCTAACTTAATCCCAGCGGTTGCATTCGGCGGTAACCTTGAACGGGACATTCGGTCCGCGTGCCGGCTTGCGCGCGGTCAAGCCCAGGGCACTGACGAACTCCGACACCTGCAGCATTCGCGAGGTGGGAAAACCGTCCTTCCACTGCCCCAGACCGAATTGGCCCAGCATTGAGATGTTGCGCTGAAGCAGGTCCAGCGACTGCCAGCCGCCATACTTGTCGGAGCCGTAATAGACGATGAGGAAACCGACGTCCTCGCCGAGCGCGTCGATGCCGGCCTGGACCCGCCAGAGCGGTGGCGGAACAGTTCGACGCCCCGAGGAGCCCCACCTTCCACTATGCGAGCCCTTCATGCGCTAACGCGAAAGGGAAGACCAGCCAAACGCGTGCGAGGTCGCTTCCGGTCAGAAGCAGCCTCGCATCCTCCTATCCGGGCTCGAGGCCACCCAGCTTCTTAGCCCGAAACGGAACATCCGACCGGCAGTTCACAGCATTCCACCGATCACCCACCCCTAGCTGTCTGGATGTGAGACCTCCTTGGCATCTTCAACGATGCGGAGGGCTTGTTTGATGAGATGGGGACTGGGTGGTCTGTAGGTTGGGTTGGCCAATGCGGGATCGGCTTCCAGACGCTGACGCAGCACCATTTCGGGCGAGAGCCCGTTGAGTACGCGCTGCCGGCGGCCGTTGTAGGCGGCGTTGAAGCCGCGCAGCACGATCTCTAGGTTGGCGTGGCTATAGAGCGTGATGCCGAGCACCTCCCGCTGGACGCGGCCGTTGAAGCGCTCGACCATGCCATTGGTTTTTGGCGTGTAAGGACGCGTCTTGCGATGCTGCACACCGTGCCGCGCGCAGGCGGCCTCGAACGCATCGGCCGTGAAGCACGAGCCGCGGTCGGTGAGCACGTACGTGACCCGGAACGGAAAGGCGCCGAGCGCGTCCGTGAGAAAGGCCACCGCCGAGGCTGTGGTCTCGTCGTCCTTGACGGCGAGGTGCACGTAACGAGATGCGCGATCGATGGCGACGTACAGGTAGCGTTTGCGCGCGACGCGGTCGCGGTCCTGCAGCTTGGGCAGGTGCTTCACGTCGACGTGGATGAACCCGACCTCGTATTCCTTGAAGCTGCCGTGCGGCTTGCGGGCCTTCTCGCCCGGCGGCAGCCGATTGAGGCCCTCGGCTTTGAGGATACGGTAGACCGCATCCCGGTTCAGGTGCGGCAGGAAGTGGCTGACGACGAAGGTCAGCGCGTCGAGGTGCTCGACTTCGGCGACGGGGATGACGGCGACGATCTGCCCTGGGAACCGGGGTGGGCGCTGGTGACCGCGGCCGACACCGGCCTCGTCATCGAGCGCTATCGCGAGCTCAAGTCCAACATGTCGCTGTTCCTGCACTTCCGCGACGCGACGATCTTGGTCCGGGTCGTGCCGACCTTCGTCACCTACAACTGATCTACAACCAGGAGATTGACCATGACCAAGCCCCGCTCATCCGAGACGCCGAGCTTCCTCACTGCGGTCCGGCGCATCGAGGCGCTGACCCAGGAAATCCAAAGAGACGGCTTGGCCGCCTTCGAGAAGGCGGAGGCCGCTTTTGTCGAGGTGCAGGAGCTGCGCGCCGTACTGAACGCCCGGATCGCGGACCTGCGCCGCCGGTCGGCATAGCGCGACGACCCGCATCGCCGCCGATGCCATCGCGTCGGCGGTGATCACTACGGGGATGCGTCCGCGACGCTCGTCGCGGAAGCCGCCTCGGCAGAGGCATGGGTACCGATCCAAACCCCGGGAGGTCCGACGACCGTCGACAAAGCGTGCGGCTGTCCTCGGAGCGGTCGCCTGAAGGCGCCATTCCGTACGTACCCTTTCCATGGCGAATCACGATCGCCGAAGGCCGCCAGGCGTTCTGGAACGGGTTGATGCCGAAGCAGACGTACTGGTTGCGACCCAACGCAGCCGTACCAATGAACAACGTCTCTCCCCCAAAAGCGGCCATAGGTCGCCTATCGTCCAAGGACGGCCAAGATGTCAGCTCGCACGAATATCAAGCTGCGCCGCCTGATTGATCTGGTCCACCTCGGCCTGAACGAAGCGAAGGCAGCGGCGTCGAGCCTCGTGGTCTTGAAGCTGCTGAAAGCCTTCTATTAGCTCGACACATTCATGTAAGCGTCCATGGTCGCTGTGCGACGAGCGGAAGAAGCCCCAGAATGCCTCAATCGGTACGTTGAGGGTAGCAGCAAGGCGGTCAAGAACGGGACGTGAATCGTTCATATTGCGAACAATTTAATTGTCTACAATTTAAAGCTGGTACTGCTCAGCTGTCGATGCATCAAGTCACGATTGCGTGTGAAGACGAATGATTCATGGAATGTGATCTCCTACCGCGGGACGGGGCTCGAGAGTGCTGGGATTACGTTGGGGGCCTTGAGACTCTTAGAGCTGCCAATCCGACCACCGTTTGCTGACGACCCAACTCTGCCGTTCAGATCATAGTTCGAGTTTCTCCAAAGCAGCCGTTCGCACAACGCGTGCTATGGAGCGTATTGGGCAGCCTTACCTAATCGAAATTGGGCTTTCGAATAAACGGAAGTAACATTCGGCTATTGTAGCAGGTCTCCGGCAGCAGAAATCATCTCTTTCATAGCTGCTCCTGCAGCCCGATAGGCCGGAGTACCGACATCCCAATTCTGCGCCGCCAGCGCATCAATCATCCGCTCGGCCTCAGCCCGTGCCTTCGCTTCAGCATCGAGGAAGCGCTGGACCGCGCTCTGGTCGGCTTTGGGATCGTGCCGCAGTTCTTCGACAGCTCTCCGAGCCGCATGCTCCCGTGAGATCGCCAACGACCGCTCGGGCGTCGTCGCACCGAGGAGAACCGAGGCCAACGTCCGCTTCCAGACGCCAAGGTCGGCAGCCAGACGGGACAGTTCAGTCGCGGCGGTATTTCCCTCTTCTTCGCTCAACCCCTCCTGGGCCATCGCTTCCGCCTTCAGAAGGCGTTTGGTGATTGCGTCGATTTCGGTACGGGTCTTGGCAGCCTTCTCGGCAATGCCGTTGACGCTTTTGGAGATCTCAGCCGTCGCAGTACGCTGCTGCTCAAGGGCTGCAGCCAGCGCTTGGCCCATCTCGTTCGATCGAACAATCTGCGAACCGGCGTCCTCGACCTGCGCACCCAGGGACGCGACGACGACACCGCCTCGTTCGACGGCCGCACGGCTCTCCGCGACGGCCTTAGCGATATGTCCCATCTCGGCCTGCAGCGTCATCAGACCTGCCCGGATCTGTTCCGTCGACTTCGCGGTCTGACCCGAAAGGGCCTTCACCTCGGTGGCCACCACCGCGAAGCCCTTGCCGGCCTCGCCCGCTCGCGCAGCTTCGATCGTAGCGTTCAAGGCAAGAAGGTTCGTCTGACCCGAAATGGCGGCGATCGTCCCGGCCATGCTGCCGATCTCGGATACGGCCGCCTGCAGGACTGCAAGTCGCTCGTCGATCTGATGAGTCCGCGTTTCGATCGCCTGCATCGCATCGCGCGCCTGCCGAACGTCATTCGTACAGGCCTGCATCGAAGCCTGGGCGGAGTCCGCGCTGCGGCCCGCGGACTGCGAACTTTGCGCGACTTCGTTTATTGAAGCAGCCATTTCCTCAATAGCGCTTGCGGCCGTTCCGGTTGATTGAGCAATGTCCCCAACGTCGTAGGTCGTCCAACCGATATTGATTGCGGCCTCGGACGCCTCTTTGGCGACCGCTGCAAGCTGCAGGCGTCCCTTTTTCAGCTGTGCCTCTCTCGCCAGTTGAATCTTGCTCAACGCCTGACCGACAATACCGTCCGGAAGATCGTCGAGATCGAGATCCTGGCAGTGCGCAAGTTGCTCCACCGCCGCCAACAGCCAGGCCCTCTCATGATCCACCGCCGGACTGGATGTAAGGAGTTCCAAGTTATTTGGCGTGCGGCGGGATTTCAGGCTGAACATCGGCACCAACTTTCAGGAGATTTCAGTGGATTAACATAAGATATTTAACAATTAGATACCGGCAACCTCCTTTTTTGAATACCCTTCTATTGCAATCAATCGGCGAAATGGGAGCGCGCAGTACAACCATATGGCATCGATCAGACACTTACATGCACCGTTACGGACGCAGGCTATTGGCCGAAATAATTCAAGTGCAGGAAAATTACTATTACTATTGGATGTCAGGCGGCATCGAATGACGCACTGATTATGCTACGGCGTTGAGGTGCGATCAAACCGGTAGGATCGCCCTTCTGGGATACTCTGTCAGTTGCTAGAGTGATCGATTTGCACCCAGAAGCGATTGTGGACTCCTTGGACAAAACTGTAAACGGATGTCGGCTTCTCGACTTAGTCGCCGCAAAGCAGACCGGCGGAAAACCACCCCGAGCGGTCATTCCGCACTCGACCCTGGCTGTGTCAAAACCCCGATGGTGGTAGCTTTCCTCTGCACGACCGGAGGGCGGCATGGGACGGTTTGTGGTCGGTGCCGAGCGCGATCAGACGACGCTGTTTCCGCCTTGCCTGGAAGACTGGATCGCCGAGGATAACCCTGTCCGCGTCGTCGATGCCTTCGTGGAAGCCCTGGACCTCGGCGCGCTTGGCTTTGCAGGCGTCGATGCGGCACGGACGGGTCGACCGGGCTATCATCCGGCCGCCCTGTTGAAGCTGTACGTCTACGGCTATCTCAATCGGGTCCCGTCGAGCCGACGCCTGGAGCGCGAGGCGGGCCGCAACGTCGAGGTCATGTGGCTGACCGGCCAGCTGTAGCCCGATCATAAGACCATTGCCGAGTTCCGCCGGCAGAACGGCCCCGCCATCGGGCGAGTCTGTACCCGCTTTGTCGCTCTGTGCCGCACGATGGGCCTTCTGACGGGGACGTGCGTCGCGATCGATGGCTCGAAGTTCAAGGCGGTCAACAATCGCGACCGCAACTTTACGCAAGGCAAGCTCGACCGGCGCCGCCAGCAGATCGAGGAGAGCGTGTCACGCTACCTCTCGCAGCTCGACACGGCCGATCGTCAGGATCCCACGCCGGAACTGGCAGCCAAGGTGGAGCGGCTGAAAGAGAAGATCGCCCGCCTCGGACAGGAGATGGAGCGGCTGGCGGGGTTGGAGGAGCAGATGAAGGCTGCGCCCGACCGGCAGGTCTCGCTGACCGATCCCGATGCGCGATCCATGGCAACCAGCGGGCGTGGCTCGGGCTTGGTGGGTTACAACGTCCAGGTGGCGGTCGAGACCGAGCATCACCTGATCGTCGCGCACGCGGTCACCAATGCCGGCTCGGACCGGGCGCAGCTCAGCGGCATGGCCACGCGGGCCAAAGAGGCTATGGAAGCGGACACGCTCGATGCGGTGGCTGACCGGGGTTACTATTCCAGTGAACAGATCCTGGCCTGCGAACGCACCGGCATCGCCGTGACGCTGCCCCGGCCGATGACCTCGGGCGCGAAGGCCGTCGGGCGCTTCGGCAAAGATGATTTCCTCTACCGTCGTCAGGACAACACCTACCTGTGTCCGGCGGGTCAGACGCTGTCCCATCGGTACACCTCGGTGGAGAATGGCCTGACCCTGCATCGGTACTGGACGAATGTCTGTTCGACTTGCGCGATGAAGGGAGCCTGCACGACGGGCAAGGAGCGCCGGGTGACCCGGTGGGAGCACGAGGCCGTGCTGGAGGCCGTGCAGCGCCGATTGGACGGCGATCCGCTGGCCATGCGGGTCCGGCGCGAGACGGTCGAGCACCCCTTCGGCACGCTGAAGGCGCGGATGGGGGCAACGCACTTCTTGACCAAGACCTTGCCGCGCGTCTCGACCGAGATGGCACTCCAGGTCCTGGCCTACAATCTGACGCGGGTTCTCAACATCATGGGAAGCCGGAAGCTCTTGGCAGCGATCCCCGCCTGAGCAAGGGCCTTGAATCGCTCACCGGGGGACTGAAGAGCGGTCCAGCAGCGCCTTCAACTCAAACGGACCGTACCTCGACCACAAAAGGTCGCCCCAAGCGATGGAACGCCCACTCCCGCAAGATCGGAGCGTCGCCCAAGCGCAGCGCCCTTTCCCGGCGTTTTGACACGGCCTGGACCCAACCCAGTCGCTCGGATCGCCGTCGGCGCACCCCGGAAGGAGACATTCGTCGGCCGTCTGGCAACTTCGGCTCGGGGTGGGACGCAGGCATTGATACCGCGGCCGAAACCGGACGCTCCGCTTCGGCCTGGAATAGCCGTGGATCCGGCGCTCGCACATCACCGTTAGGAGATTTCAATCCCGGATGAGGCCGGGCAGCGTCGCGAGCGAAGCGGCGAGCGCATCCACCAGCATCCGGACGCGCTTGATGCGCGTCCGACCGGGCACGACGAGCAGGGATAGGGGCACGGGCTCGGGCGTAAAATCTGGCAGGATCTGCTCGACTATCCCATCTGCCAGCAGATCGTCGATGAGCCAGATATGCGCCGCAGCGATCCCGCGTCCTTGGGCTAGGGCCTCGCGGGCTGCCAACCCGTGATCGACCCATAGGCGACCGTCGAAGGGAGTGAGGATCGCTGAACCGTCCCGTCCGCGCAGAGAAAGCATCACGCTTCCGGCGACGTTGCTCATGCGGATCGAGGTGTGGCCAGCCAAGTCATCGGGCGTCTCAGGCCGCCCCCGCTCCGCGAGATAGGTGCGTGATGCCGCCAAGACGCGGCGAGACCGGCCGATGGTCCGGCACTGCATGGTGCTGTCGGCAAGGGGGCCGAGCCGGATCGCGACGTCGACCGCCTCCCGCACGAGATCGATGCGCGCATCGGACAGGCCAAGATCCACCACGATCTCCGGATGGCGATCTTGGATGGAGAAGAGCATCCGGCAGACGTGGCGGACCCCTAGAGCCGCGGTACAGGAGATGCGGATCGTCCCAGTCAGGCCGCCGCTGGCGCTCCGCGCCGCGTCCGTCGCTTCATCAACCAACCGCAGGATGGTGCGTGCCTCAGCGTGGTAACGGCGGCCCTCGGCGGTGAGGGTGATGCGCCGAGTGGTCCGGTTGAGGAGCGTGACGCCGAGTGCGCCTTCGAGTTCCGCCACATGCCGCGAGACGGTCGATTGTCCCAGACCCTGCTCGCGCGCCACCGCCGTCAGGCTGCCGCGTTCCACGACGCGCACGAAGCTGCGCATCCGCTCCAGTGTGACGCCCGATCTATCCATGCGACGGCATGATCCTATCCGTTTCCTTCAGCTACCGGATGGATTGGGCTGCGCATAGCTTCGCGGCTCCTTCCTTCATTGAGCCGAACGCATGAAGATCCTCATCGTCTCCGCCCACCCCGACCCGGCCTCGCTGACGAACGCCCTGCGCGATGTGGCGGCGGCCGAACTCCGGGCCGATGGTCACGCGGTCCGCGTGACCGACCTCTACGCGATCAGCTGGAAATCCGAGGTCGACCGTCTCGATTTCCCCGCCCTGCCCGCCTCGGCACGCCTGCGGGTGCCCGCCGCGTCGGGCGAGGCCTTCGTCACCGGGAGCCTCACGCAGGATGTCGTCGCCGCACAGGAAGATCTGCTCTGGGCGGACGCGCTCATCCTGGCGTTTCCTCTCTGGTGGTTCTCGATGCCGGCGATCCTGAAGGGGTGGATCGATCGCGTCTACGCGTTCGGCTTCGCCTACGGCGTCGGCGAACACAGCGAGACGCGCTGGGGTGATCGCTACGGAGAGGGCACGCTCGCGGGTAAGCGGGCGATGCTCATCGTGACAGCCGGAGGCTGGCCGTCCCACTATGGACCTCGGGGGGTCAACGGGCCGATCGACGACCTTCTCTTCCCCATCCACCACGGGATACTGTTTTATCCGGGCTACGACGTACTGCCGCCATTCGTACTATATCGCGCCGACCGGACCGATGAGGCGACGTTCGACGGAACTGCAACCGCACTGAGGGCTCGGATGCGAACCCTGTTCGAGACGCCGCCCATCCCGTTCCGCTCCCAGAACGGCGGGGATTACGCGATCCCATCAATGGAACTGCGTCCAGAGCGGGTCAGACCGGACCTCATTGGTTTCGCAGCCCATATCAGGCTAACGGATCATGGCGTTCGGCAAGTCGAGCATCCGCACTGATAGCGGAACGGAAGCCCCACTAATCTGGTTGACGGCCGCTGCTCCATCGGCAGCCTGGAAGCGGACCTTCCCGGAGGCCGCAACGGGTCGTGAGCAGGCCCGATTACGATGTCCGCTTCGATGCGCTTGTCGCTTTGAAGCGGACGGGCGGAAAACCACCCCAAGCGGTCCTGTCGCTACCGACCCAACTCAGCTGTACAGGCGGCAGTGAGCGCTTCCCAAAAGCGGTCGTTCGCCGCCGGACACGCAAATTCGGCTCTTGATGGTCAGCAGGATGGCGGCTGCTGTCTGGAAGAAGACATCCGTCTGCGAACCACATAGGCCGTGCGGACACCGCGAGCCCGCCAACGCCGTTCTGGACCAGACTTCCTCGCTATCCACCAAAGCCACCATATAGTAGGCTGTTAACCGAATTTGCTCAAGCGACGGTATAGATCGACGAAAAGCACACGCCGATTGAAATGTGAGCTGGAGGAAACTGGGGCATGTCAGAGCAAGAGCGTGTGCATTTTCAGGAACTGAGCGAAAAATTCGATGCCTTAAAGGAAGAAATCCAACAACTTCGGTCGGAAGTTGGAATGCTCCGATCTGTAAGGCACGGATCTGGAGTCGATCTCGTAATCTTAGATAGTATTGTCGCGTATGTTCCAACAGCGGACAATCTATATTCAAATTTTATACCGGACAGCAACAAGAAATATGACGTTGTTGCCAGCGGTTTGCCGGAGGTGATACTCGGCAATCCAAGCAACACGCCCGCTAAAGTATTTCAGGACTATATAGAGATAGCGGCAAGCGATTACTCAACAATAATTCTATACGACATTGGTGCTTGGGCTGGAGACATCGCCATCCGTCTGGCGCGTTACGCCAAAGCATCCAAAATCGACTTCCGCGCCCAATGCTATGACCCATCAACTGCCGGGTCATTGATACCGTTCAACGCACGCCTAAATAATGTAGCGGACCTTGTTGATTTTGTGCCCGCGGGTATTAGCCTCGATGGCGGCCCACTTCTGTTTAATCAAGTGCGCGGACACTCGGACTCATCTGGACTATCTATGGTCGACAGTTTTGGCCGCGATGTAGACTCGTATATTATAAACACCTATACTTTGAAAGAAATACTAGAAAAAAACAAACGCCCTTCACATCAAATTATCAAGATCGACGTCGAAGGGATTGATGCACTTATCGTGGCAAACAATCTCGCAATTCTTCAAGATAGCACTTTGGTGATCGAGTTTAATCCCCGGCAGGAGCAATATAAGATCGTCGATCCACGAAATTTTCTGGCGCTAATGAACCGAACGCACACGATCTATGACCTATTCTATGCGCCGAACCCAACGATGGTAAATAAAATTGATGATGTCGATCAATTTATGACAGATATTTTGCAAAGAAAATGGGGGTATACGGATCTATTGATGGTTCCTCGGGTCTGCAAGTTTCACGATCGCTTTGTTCAGCGTTACAAGGACTATAAAAAAGAGCCTGATAATTATGTACTCGCGAAGGCGCATCGCACCAAGTAGGTTATTGCCGCCTCCCACATTTTCGTATGAACCAGTACAGCCTGGATAGGTTCAACCAAGAGCGCCAGCGTTGCCTGCAAAGACGTTGGCCATTTACACATTTCGGTCAGATACTGACACTCGGCCGCGGACCTCTGACACTCCAAAGATTTCGGATTATTTGGTCCGGGGCTCGGCAAAGGGTTGCAAGCGGAAGGGGCAGCAATGTCCGCTAAAGCGCCTTTCAACTCGTAAGTAGACCGTCAGCAAACCACCCATCCCCGTCATAAGCCTCTGCCTCGTCGACCACCTAGGAGCAGACCTACCCAGGGCGCTCACTCGGTCGCGCATGGCCGAAGAACACCGCGTCGCTCTATCGTCGCCTACGCGAACGGCGACGAGATGAACTGTGCTTTTGCCGCTCTGGCGCCCTGCTCGGGATTGTGTGGGCAAAAAACTAGTCAGGTGTCTCATCCGACACCCGCTTCGGATCGCTCGCGGCCGGATTGAGCCGCTCGCGCATGGCCTTGCCCGGCTTGAAGTGTATACGCGCTTTGGCGACCACGTTCACCGCGTCGCCATTGCGGGGGTTTCGCCCACGACGGGCATCGTGGTCCCGAGCGCTGAACGTGCCGAAGTCGCGCAGTTCGACGCGGTCGCCATCCGCCAGCGCGTCAGCGATGCGCCCGAGCAAGGCGTCTACGACCGCCTCGACATCCTTGGCATACAGGTGCGGGTTTTGCTCAGCGATACGGGTGACGAGTTCGGACCGGATCATACGTCATCGTTGCCGCGTCGTTTGCCGGACCGCAACCATGCCCGGGCTCGGACCCCGTCCACGATACGCGTTACGCCAAGCCAAGCGAGCGTGTTGTCCAGGGTGTCAAACCGATGTGCCTCCTGTGTGAACGGGACCGGCAGAGGTGGGACGGCCTCCATCAGCTCCGCGTACCATCGTAGGAGCGCGATGCTGACGGCGACGCGCTGCCATCCCGACAAGGATACTGACAATGGCGGCAAGAACGGCAAGAACCCCGACATGCCCAACCAGGGCACGGTCGAGCATTCGGACGATGGCCGACTGAAGTCGAACCGCGAGAACGGGGACCGTCAAGAATTTCGTGTGGGGGCGGCCATAGTGGATCCGAAGGAGATTCCCGATGGCACGACGCAAAGCACCCCGTATTCCTGATGCGATCCTGGACCAGCTTCTGGCCGGTGCGGATCCGAAGACGGCCTTCGAGGCCGACGGTCTGTTGGACGAGTTGAAGAAGGCTCTGGCCGAGCGGGCGCTCAACGCCGAGATGGACCACCATCTGGCGGGCGAGGACGCTGGCAACACGCGCAACGGCTATGGCCGCAAGACGGTCACGACCGAGACGGGCCGGATCGAGCTGCGATCCCCCGCGACCGGCAGGCGACGTTCGATCCGCAGCTGATCGCCCGCTATCAGCGCCGCTTTCCCGGCTTCGACGACAAGATTGTGTCGATGTACGCGCGCGGCATGAGCACTCGAGAGATCGTCGCGCACCTGCGCGAGCTCTACGGGATCGAGGTCTCACACGACCTGATCAGTGCGGTGACCGACGCGGTTCTGGAGGAGGTCGCCGCCTGGCAAGCCCGGCCGCTGGAGTCGGTCTACCCGATCGTGTTCTTCGACGCCCTGCGGATCAAGGTGCGTGACGAGGGCGTGGTCCGCAACAAGGCCGTCCACATCGCGCTGGGCGTGCGTGCCGACGGCTCCAAGGAGATCCTCGGCCTGTGGCTGGAGCAGAACGAGGGCGCCAAGTTCTGGTTGCGGGTCATGAACGAGCTCAGGAACCGCGGCGTCGAGGACGTGCTGCTTGCCGTGGTCGATGGCCTGAAGGGCTTCCCCGATGCGATCCGGGCGGTGTTCCCTGAGGCGCTGGTCCAGACCTGCATCGTTCACCTCCTGCGCCACAGCCTCGACTTCGTCTCCTACAAGGACCGCAAGCTCGTGGCGGGGGCGCTGAAGGACATCTACCGCGCGCTCGATGCCGCGGCTGGCGAGGCGGCCTTGGCGGCCTTCGAGGCGAGCGAATGGGGTCGGCGCTACCCGGCCATCGCTCAGAGCTGGCGACGAGCCTGGGGCGAGGTGATCCCGTTTTACGCCTTCCCCGGCGAGGTTCGCCGGATCCTGTACACCATGAACGCTATCGAGGCCCTGAACGCCACGCTGCGCCGGGCCGTGCGCGCCCGCGGTCACTTCCCAACCGACGAGGCCGCGTTGAAGCTGCTCTACCTGGTCTTGAACCGCTCCGAGAAGGCGTGGAAGATGGGACCGCGTGAGTGGATCATGGCCAAGACGCAGTTCGCCGTCATCTTCGGTGAGCGCTTCACCAGGGCCATGGCGGCCTGATGTTCAATCCGCCGCCCGCACACGGAATTCCTGACAGTCCCCAGTTGCCGTGTATGCGGAGCCGTTGTCGGCGAGCCATTGCACGCGGTGCGGCACGCGCACTCCGCCGAAGCGGTCCTCGACGCAGGCCAGCATCAGATCGCGCACCATCTGGCCGGTGATGCCGCCCGTCGAAGCCACCCAGGCGATCACCTCACGGTCGTGGGTGTCGATGGCAAAGGCAACCCGGACGACCTCGCCGTTCCAGCAGGTGATCTCCAGCGCATCCGAGGACCAGCGTTGGTTCGACGCGGAGGCGATGACGCGGCCCTCATGAGCGCGCACCGGTCGCACGCCGGTGTGACGCTGAAGGAGCAGGCCACCCTGCTTCATCAGCCGGAACACTCTCTTATAGTTCAAGAGCGGTTCGCCGGTGGCGCGGCGCGTCCGGTTCAGGATCGCCGTCACCCGCCGATAGCCGTAGGTCGGTCGCGCGTCCGTCACGGCGCGGATCGCCGTCAGGATGACGTCGTCGTCGGCCCGGTGATAGGAGCCGCGAGGGCGCGTCGCATTCTGTCGCTGCTCAATCAGGTTGGAGCGGGCCACGCCCAGCACGTCGGCCACGACCTTCACCGGGAAGACCTCCCGGACGGCGACGGCAACGGCCACGCGGCTTATGGGATGGCCCGCCCCTCACTGAACCGTCGTGGCATTCTTCTGCCACGGACACGTGGAGGGATCTGGAATGGCAAAGAGCTCGATCGCCGTGCTGGGTATCGACCTCGGCAAGAACAGCTG
>NZ_JBKFAK010000046.1:0-15516 GCF_053345595.1 Methylobacterium sp. D54C | reverse complement strand
GATGCCGACGGTGGTGATCTCCATGGGGATGGCTCCTGCATCTGCGTGGCTGCTGCTTCGACAGCGACCACATCTTGGCACCGAGATGCCGTCAGTCGGAGCGGGAGCCATCCACCCCATCTGCTTTGGAGCAGAAATTCTGCCAAGACTGACGAGCATCCGGCGCGCTACCAGGATAATCCAGCATCACTTGGCGCATCCCGCTTCTATAGGTCGGCGGCTACATTACGAGCCGCACTTCGATCAGGTCGATTTCCCGGACGAGCCGACGCAGGAGCACGTCATCGATGACCTGCGAGCGCCGCAGGCGGTAGAGCGCTTGGCGCTCAGCCTCAATGCCCGCGAGGCGCAAACGCTTCTCGGTATTCGCGAGCTGCCGGGAGCGGCTGAGATCTTTGCGCCGCTCCGAGGTCGGCGCCTCGATACCCTCGTACCGATCCATGGCTCGGGCGCCGGCCTCGACGGCGATCGATGCATCCTCCTGCTCTTCCACGAGGCGATGCTGCAGTGCTTCGATGGCCTTGACGGCATCGTCGCGCGCCGCGGCGCGGGCCGCATCCTCCTCGGCATCGTGGCTGGGCTCGGGTGGCAGATGGAGCCCGCGGAGCAGCGGCGGCAGGACCGTGCTCGCCAGGACGAGGGAGGTCAAGATCACGCCCATCGCCAGCAGGATCGCAAGATCCCGGGCGGGGAACGGCATGCCGTCCTTGAGGGTCAACGGCAGCGTGAGGATACCCGCCAGGGTGATGGCGCCCTTCACGCCGGCCAAGGTCGTGGCGGCCACGAGGCGCCAGGTCGGCCCCTCGCGCTTGTCGCCGCGCCGGCGCGCCTTCACGAGCGTGAATTGGAGGGAGACCCAAACCCAGACGAACCGGATCGCCATAAGGCCCGCGGTGATGACCAGAGTCCAGGCGATGAGCCAGCCCGCCCCCTGCACGTCGGCCTGTTTCACCGCGTGGCCGAACACTTCCGGAAGCTGCTCTCCCAATAGGACGAAGATCGAGCCGTTGGCAGCGAGCGCGACGGTGTCCCACACGGCGGTCCGGCGGACGCGGGTGGTGCCGAGGCTGCGCCCTTGGATCTCGACATAGGTCATGGCAATGCCCGCGGCGACCGCGGCCAGAATGCCCGAGGCATGCACGTGCTCGGCGGCGAGATAGGCGCCGAACGGCGTGAGCAGGCTGAACAGGATCTGCAGGCCCGGATCCTCGCCAGTGCGCCGCCGCAGGAGGTCCTGAGCCCCCATCAGCACAAAGGTCGTCAGGGCACCGATCCCGAGGCCTCCGAGGGCCAGCCAGACGAAGGTGGTCGCGGCCTCCGGGAGCGAGAAGGTCCCGGTGAGGGCGGCGGCGATGGCGAAGCGCAGGCAGACGAGGCCGGTCGCGTCGTTCAGAAGCGCCTCGCCCTCAAGGATGTGCATCAGGCGCCGCGGTACGGGTGCCTGAGCTGCGACCGATGAGACGGCGATCGGATCGGTCGGCGACAGGACCGCTGCCAGCGCGAACGCCACGGCGAGCGGTATACCGGGGATCATGCCGTGAATCAGCGTCCCGATGCCGAGTACCGTCAGGACGACGAGTCCGAGCGCCAGCGCCAGCACGGCCTTGCCGTCGCGGAACAGGTCCCGCTTCGGGATGCGCCATCCGTCGAGGAATAGGAGCGGCGGCAGAAAGACGAGGAAGAAAATTTCTGGATCCAGCGATGTGCTCGGCAACGGCCCGAGGGCGAGCGCCACGCCGATGACAATCTGGATCAAGGGGAGCGGCAGAGGAAGCAGGCGACCGAGGGCACCACTCACCAGAACGGACAGCAGCAAGGCCAGAACAACGGTTACGCTTTCCATCTCTCTCTTTCGCTTGGGGCGGACTACCAAGGTGGAGGCCAACTACACCCCTCAAGCACCGCTAGGTGCGCCAATAATGGTGGGCAGTGCCAGACGTTGAGATCTGACGCCCGGTGCCCCACGCTGGAAGCCTGCTTCCGACGCATCGTAGACGCCGTGGAGCCCGCATCATGCACCGGTTCTCAGCAGCAGACGTGCGGTCCATGCCGGCTCTGGCAGCGTGAAGTTGAATCCTGCCCGAGACCGCTTCAATTTGTGTCAGACGACTGGCCAAGCGCTGCTCCTCGAGCGCATCGGCAACCCGACCTAAATTGGCCGTAAGCGGAATGGCTGCTCCGGAGCAGGTGTGCCGGGAAAGCGGACGGCCTTTTATCGACCCAACCCAGTCGTTCAGGCGCATTCCTGCGGTTCCCGTAAGCAGACGTATGATCCGCCGCGAGCTCTGGCAGAGGTGCGCCCATTCCGATCATCGGCGCTCGTCGCAAGCTGACGTGATCGCGAAGACTGTCGTCCGGAGCCAGCCCTTCTCACCTGTTCAGCCGAACCCGTAGAGCTTGGCCGGATTGTCGACCAAAACCCGCGCCCGCGCTCGGTCGTCGGGCACCCATTCGGCCAGGAGGTCGAGCAGCCGGGCATCGTCGGGCATGTGCTTCTCGCCCCGGTGCGGCCAGTCGCTGCCCCAGACCATCCGGTCAGGTGCCGCCGCCGCGAAGGACTTCGCGACGACCGTGGCGTCGGCGTAGGCGGGAGGTCCGCTCGTGGTGTTCAGGTAAGCCCCCGATAGCTTCATCCATGTCCGACCGCCGTCGAGCAGCCTACGGACCACGGCGTGGGCGGGGTGACTCACGCCCTGGCCCGGTAGCAGTCGCGCCAAATGATCGATGACGAGGGGCATCGGCAGTCGCCGCAGTACCGGCTCAAGCCCAACGATCTGATCGCCGGTCGCATAGATCTGGACGTGCCAACCCAGCGGGGCAACCTTGCGGGCCACCGTCTCCAAGCGCTCGGCAGTCGTCGTCCCCCAGGATTGCGGCGTGCCGAAGTTGACCCGGATGCCCACCGCGCCTTGGGCTGCCATCGCCCGGAGTTCGCCATCGGCGATGTCGAGATCGACCACGACTACTGCGCGGGCCGACGGGCCGAACTGTGCCGCGCCATCGAGGGTCGCGCGATTGTCGGTGCCGTAGGTTGAGGGGGTCACGACCACCACCCGGTTCGTGCCAAGGCGGGCCTGTATGCGGTGGTAGGCGGCGACGTCGCTGTCCAGCACCGGCTGTCCCTTCCAGTGGGGCGAAGCCGGGAAACGGGTCGAAAGGATGTGAATATGGCAGTCGCAGGCGTTTGGCGGCACGCCGATCGAGGGCGCCTCCGTCCCGGCCGAAAATGGGGCGGATTCAATCGCACCCGCCGGCCGGCCGGAGAGGCCAGCGGCCGTGGCGATGGTAAGGGTACCGCCCGTGCCCAGGATGCTTCGCCGTGTCGGGGGCCTGAGATCCATCGTGGGGTCCTCCGCTTGGGCGCGTGTTCAGAAGCCGTAAAGCTTGGCCGGGTTGGCCACGAGGATCCGGTTCCGCACCGCCTCGTCTGGGGCCCAGTTCGCCAGGAGGTCCAGGAGCACGGCGTCGTCCGGCTTCGCCTCGGCGGGGGAGGTTGGATGCGGCCAGTCGCTGCCCCAGACGAGGCGCTCAGGGGCGAGCTGCACGTACGCGCGGGCGAGGCGGCTGCGGTCCGCATAGCTCGGCGGTCCGACCTTCGAAAGAAGATAGGCGCCGGTGAGCTTGACCCACGCTCCGTGCTTCTCGATCAGGTCGGCGATGAGCTTGAAGCCCGGATGGGTGGGGCCGGCAGGCTCGGGCAGGTGCCCCATATGGTCGAACACGACCGGCACCGGCATGGCCTTCAGGGTGTCGGCCAGCTCCACGATCTTGTCGCCGTCAGTGACGAGCTGGATGTGCCAGCCGAGGTCGGCGATCTTGCGGGCGAGCGGCACCATGTCGGCGATCGGCGCCCCGCCCGGCAGGCGCGTCCCGAACCGAACGCCGCGGATGCCGGCCCCGTCGAGGCGCTTCAGTTCCTCGGGCGTCACCGAGGCGTCCAGCATCGCGATACCCCGGGCAGTCGGCCCGAACTCCTTCACGGACTGGACGAGGAGGCTATTGTCGACCCCGTAAGTCGAGGGCTGCACCACCACGTGGCGGCCGATGCCGAGGCGCTGCATCAGGAGCTTGTAGTCCGCCACGCTGGCATCCGGCGGCCGCAGGGTCGCGCCGGGCGAGGAGGGGAAGCGCGCGTCGTAGATGTGATGGTGACAGTCCGTGGCTTCCGGGGGCACTGTGATCTTGGGCCGCTCCGTGCCCGAGGACCAGGGTACGGTCTGGGCCGCGGCAGTCCGAAGCCCGGCGCCGATCGCGGCGCCGGTCATTAAGGCCGCGAGATGCGCGCGGCGGGTCATCGAGGTCGTCATCCGGCCGGTCCGTTCAGTGATGCGAGAAGAGGGTTTGGCCAGCGGCCGGCATCCGCGCCGTCAGGATGCTGCCGGTCTGGGATTCGGTGATGAACAGGGTCGCCCCGTCAGGGCCGCCATAGGCGACGTTGGTGGTCGAGATCCCGGCGGGGGACTTCACCCGCAGCAGCGGCTCGGCGACCGGCGACAGCCGCCAGATCGACCCGAACCCAGTATGGGCGACGATGAGGCAGCCCTCGGCATCGAGAGCGATGCCGTCCGGGCCGCCGAGGCCACCGTGGAGTTGCGCGAATACGCCGACCTTCGCGACGAGGCCGCTGGAGTTCAGCGGAATGCGCCAGATGGCTTGCGCGCGGGTCACGGCGACGAACAGGCTGCCCATGGCATCGTCGATGACGATGCCGTTCGGGCTCGGCACGGTGTCCACGAGGCAGGTCAGTTCGCCAGACGGGCGCAGGCGGTAGACCCGGCCGGTCGGGTCCTGCAGCCCGGTCTGGCCCTGGTCCGTGAAGTAGAGGTCGCCGTTCTTCGCGAATGTCAGGTCGTTGACCCCGCGGAAGCCCTCCGAGCCCGCATTCTCCAGGAACGGCGTCACCGCGCCCGTGTCGGGGTCGAGAAGCATCAGGCCGCGCTTGTAGCAGGTGATGAGGATCCGCCCGTCCCGGTGGACCTTCATGCCGGTCGGCCAGCCGTCGTACTCGGCGACGAGTTCCCACTTGCCGGCCGGGTCAATGCGGAAGATCCGGCCGAAGGGAATGTCCGTGACGTAGAGGCGGCCGGCCCGGTCGAAGACGGGGCCTTCGAGGAAGGAATCGATGGGGTTTCCGCCCCGGTTGGCGTTCGCCCAAGCGGTCGGGCGGGCCTTGCGGAAGTGGTCGGGCAGCCGCGTGAAGACCTCGGCCGTCACCGTCGGCGGGGGAGCGAAGAACGACATCGCGTGTCCTCGGTGTGGGAGTGGGCACAGTGGTTCAGGCAGCCAGCGCCGCGGTCCGAGCCTCGCGGGCATGGGCGCGGCTGATCAGGATCACGCTGATCGCGGCGGCGGCATCGAGCGCCGCGACCGGAAGCATGCCGAGGGGGAAGCTTCCCGTCGCGTCCTTCACGAGGCCGACGATGTTCACCATCAGGCCGCCGCCGATCAGGTTCGAGATCGCGTTGATCCCGGCGAGCCCGGCCGCCAGCGTCCCCGGCGACAGCCAACCGGCGGAGAGCGCCCAGAAAGGCCCCTTGAAGGAGTAGGCGCCGACGAGGGCGAAGGTCACGGCCAGGACGGCGGTGGCGATGCCGCCGGTCAGGTTGAGGTACGCCAGGCCGAAGGCCGCGAGCAGCAGCGGGATCGCCGTGTGCCAGCGCCGCTCGCCCTGCCGGTCGGAGTGGCGGCCCCAGAGCACCATCAGGATCGTGGCGAAGCCGTAGGGGATCGCGTTGACGAAGCCGGTCTGCAGGTTGGTCAGCCCGAACGACTTGATCATCTGGGGCTGCCACACCGACAGGACGCTGCCCGTCGCGGAGGCACCGGAGCAGACCAGCGCCATCGTCAGGAAGTACTTGTTGCGGGCCAGTTGCCAAAGCGAGATGTGGTCGATGGGCTTGCGCCGCGCGGCCTCCTCGTCGAGGCGCTCGACGAGCCATGCGCGCTGCTCATCCTTCAGCCAGCTTGCATCGCGGGGCCGGTCGGTGAGCACAAACAGGCAGGTGATGCCGAGGAGAACGGTGGGCAGGCCCTCCAGCACGAACAGCCATTGCCAGCCCTTGAGCCCGAGCAGCCCTTCGAGTTCGAGGAGCGACACGGACAGGGGCGAGCCGAGGAAGGTCGCCAGCGGGATCGAGACCGTGAACGTCGCCAGGACCCGGGCCCGGTACTCGCTCGGCAGCCAGTAGGTCAGGTAAAGGATCGCGCCCGGGAAGAACCCGGCCTCCGCCGCGCCGAGGATGAAGCGCATCACGTAGAGGGAATGGGGGCCGGTCACGAGGGCCATGCCCATGGTGACGAAGCCCCAGGAGATCATGATCCGCGCGATCCAGCGCCGCGCGCCGACCTTTTGCAGGGCGAGATTGCTCGGCACTTCCACTAGGAAGTAGGAGACGAAGAACAGGCTTGCCGCGAAGCCGAACATGGCCGGGGTCAGCCCGAGATCCTTGTTCATCTGCAGAGCGGCGAAACCCACGTTGACCCGATCCAGCAACGCGCAAAAATAGCAGAGCATCAGAAACGGCACGAGCCGTAGGATGACCCGGCGCATGGTCGCGGTCTCAAGCGGATGCTCGGCTTGCTCGGAGACGTTCACGTCCCAACCTCCCTCTTATTTGAGATGTGGCTCGCGTGACGTCTCGCGCCCTTGAGCCTTTGTGGTTTTGGGCTGCAGAGGATCAGATCCCCTCGCAGCCTGCCTCCCTGAGGGCGCGCTCGACCCAGGAGCGATCCACGGTGCCCGCCTTGATCGCCGCCATGGTCTTGGACTCGCCCTGCTGCTTCTTGTCGGCGGCGGCGAAGACCTCTTCGGTCTGGTCGAAGGGCACACAGACGAAGCCGTCGTCGTCCCCGACGATCAGGTCGCCAGGCTCGATCACCATGCCCTCGATGGCGATGGTGGCGTTCATCTCGCCCGGCCCGTGCTTGTAGGGTCCGCGATGGGTGACGCCGGCGGCGAAGACCGGGAACGCGTTCGTGCGGATCCAGCCGTAGTCGCGCACCGCGCCGTTCAGGACGACGCCGGCCACGCCGATCTGCTGCGCATGGGAGAGCATGAGTTCGCCCATCAGGGCGTTCGTCAGGTCGCCGTCGCCATCGACGACGAGCACGTCTCCGGGCTTCGCGCGGTTGAGGGCCGCATGGATCATCAGGTTGTCGCCGGGGCGCACCCGCACCGTCAGGGCGACGCCGCTTAGCACGCCGCCGGCATGGAGCGGGCGGATCCGCGCGCCGCCATGGCTCATGCGATTCATAGAGTCGCTGATATTGGCGACCGCGATCGCCTTGTACTTCTCGACGGTGGCGGGGTGGACCGTGCGAGTGCGCGGATGGATCTTGAAACCGATGGCCATGGAGGTTCGTCCTTCGATGCGGGAAGGTGGCAGGGGCGTCAGGCGACGGGCTTGAGACCGGCCTTGAGGACCATGGCGTCGAGGGCCTCCTGGTAGGTCCGGGGGACGACGCCCTTGAAGTGGTCCTTGAGGCCGAGGCTCTCCTTCCAGCGCAGGCGCTGGGCGACGGCGCGGGCCATGATCGGCTCGACGCCGGCATCGGCGACGGCGTCGGCCGACATCTCCAGTTCCTCGGCCCGGCGCTTGGCGTGGATCGCCCCCGAGGGGGTGAGGCTCTGGACCGTGTCCATCCACGGCCGCGCGAGGGTCTTGGAGGCCGAGGCGAGGACGATCTCGTCGATCCCGTACTGCCGGGCGGCCAGCAGCATCTCGTCGGTCAGCGTCTCGATCCCTTTGATGAGGACCGAGCGGATGATCTTGATCCCCGAGGCGGTGCCGAGCACCGGGCCGGTGAACTCGATCTGCATGCCCCAGGGCACGAGGAGGTCGCGCACCCGCTCGCCGGCCGGGCCGCTCGACAGCATCCGCATGGAATAGCCGTGTAGCGGCGTACCCTCGATCGAGCCGTCGCCGAGGAGCGCGCTGGTGGCTTCGAGCTTCCGCGCGACGGTCTGTTTGATCTTCGGCGTGGCCGAGGCGAAGTCGAGGAAGGTGTGCCGGGCCGTGAGCACCGGGGCGAAGGCGTCGGCGCTCTCCAGTGAGGAGGCGCCGGGCGTGAAGCTCACGATCAGGTCGGCGGCCTCGGCGAGCTCCGCGTTCGAGCGGACGAGGGTGACGCCCGCGTCCCTGGCCCGCGTCTGGATGAGATCCGCGTAGGGACCCTCGAACGCATACTTGTCGTAGCAGGCGATGGACTCGAGGCCGGCGCCGCGCAGGCCGGCGCCGAGCGTGCTGCCGATCTCGCCGTAGCCGACGAGGCCGAGCCGGAATTGTGTGCGATCTGCCATGGTGTGCTCCTGTCGGGCTATGCGGTGAGGGGGATGGTCCGCCGGCCGGCAAGCGGGCTGGCGGTGAGGTGGTCGCGGAGGATCTCGACGGGGTGGGGCAGTCGCAGGCCATCGACGAGTTTCACCTGCGAGCGGCAGGAGTAACCGTCGGCGAGCAGGCGGCCCGAGTGGCCCTTTCCCGCGACATGTCCGGCCCAGCTGAGGCCGTAGATCCGCTCCGACATCGCCCGGTGGTCGGCCTCGTGGCCGTAGGTCCCGGCCATGCCGCAGCAGCCGGCGGGCAGCACCGACAGGCGCAACCCCAGGGCGGCGAAGACCCTGGTCCAATCGGCGAGCGCCGGCTGCGCCGTCGCCCGCTCGGTGCAGTGGGGCAGCAGCCAGTAGGGCTCCGCCCCGGAGGCCGGACGGGTCCGGTCGAGGCGGCCGGCGAGCCATTCCTGGACAAGGTGGACCCGCGGCAGGACCCGCCCCGGCAGGGCCTGCCGGTACTCCGAGCGGTAGGTCAGCGTCATCGACGGGTCGAGACCGATGAGGTCGATGCCGGTGGCCGCAAGGCGGCCTAACTCGTCGGCGTTGGACGCCGCCAGGCGTCCGAACCGGCCAAGGAAGCCGTGAACTTGCAGCGGCTTGCCGTTCGGGCGATAGGGCGCGAGCCAGGGCCGCAGGCCGAGCCCGATCAGCAGATCGAGCAGGGCGAGGAGGACGGGCGTGTCGTAGTGGCTGGTAAAGGCGTCCTGCACGACGATGACGCTCGTCAGGCGCTCGGCCTCCGGGAAGCGCGCCAGGGTCCGCACATCGGCCAGCGCCACGCCGCGGCGCTTTAGTTCCTGAGCCAAGTCGAGGCCTGACAGCTGTGGGACGTGCACGAGCCCGACTGCCCGCGCGAGCCCCAGCGAGGTCGCGACATTCGCAAGCCGGGGCGCCTTGGCCAGCAGCGGTACCGCGGTCTCCAGGGCGGCGATGGCGTGGTGGCGCAGGGGCCGCAGGTAGCGGCCGTGGTACAGTTCGAGGAACTTCGCCCGGAAGGTCGGCACGTCGACCTTGATCGGGCACTGCCCCGTGCAGGACTTACAGGCGAGGCAGCCCGCCATCGCCTCGTGCACCGCGTGGGAGAAGTCGTCCCGCCGCCGCAGGGTTGCGGCGAGGCGGGCCGGGAAGGTCAGCCAGCCCGAGCGAGCACGCAGATGGCGGGCTTCCTCCAGCGGATCGCGGCCTTCGACGGCGAGTCGACGCAGCCACTCGCGCATCAGCTGGGCACGGCCCTTGGGCGAGTGCCGGCGCTCGCGGGTGCCCTTCCAGGACGGGCACATCGCCTCGTCCGGGTCCCAGGTGAAGCAGGCGCCGTTGCCGTTGCAGTGGAGCGCCTCGTCATAGGCGGTGTGGATGTCCTCCGGGATTGCCCGGTCCCGCGAGCCCTTGGTCGGCACGCCATCGACGGTCAGCAGAACTCCGCCCTTGGGGGCGGCAATCTTGCCGGGGTTGAACTGGTTGCGCGGATCGAAGGCCGCCTTCACCCCCTGAAGCACCGGGTAAAGCGGGCCGAAGAACTGGGGCGAGAACTCGGAGCGCACGCCTTTGCCGTGCTCGCCCCAGAGCAGCCCACCGTAGCGCTGCGTCAAGGCGACGACGTCCTCGGTCACTGCACGGACCAGCGCCTCGGCACCGGGCGCCTTCATGTCGATGGCCGGGCGGACATGGAGCACTCCGGCATCGACATGGCCGAACATGCCGTAATCGAGCCCGCGGCGGTCGAGGGCGCCGCGGAACTCCGCGATGTAGTCGGCGAGGTGTTCCGGCGGGACGGCGGTGTCCTCGACGAAGGCGATGGGCCGCCGGTCGCCCTTGGTGTTGCCCAAGAGCCCGACGGCCTTCTTGCGCATGGCCCAGAGACGATCGACTTCTGCCTCGCCTCGGGCGACCGTGTAGCCGCGCCGGCCGTGGGCGTTCCCGGCCTGATCCAGGGCCGCCGTGAGGCAGGTCAGCGCCGCCTCGACCGATTCCGCGCCGTTGCCGACGAATTCGATGAGGTTGACGCCCCGCGCCCGTTCGCCCGCATCCTCCGGGAAGTAGGCGGCGACGCCCTCCCAGATCGGGTCGTCCTGAGCGAGGCCCAGAACCTTGGAATCTACTGTCTCGACCGAGGCCGCCCCGAAGGCCGCGAGCGTGCGCGCGTCCCGCAGGGCCGCATCGAAGCTGTCGTAGCGGAGGTTCACCAGTGCCGCGTGGCTCGGCAGCGGCAGGACGTTGAGCGTCGCCTCGGCGAGGAGGGCCAGCGTTCCCTCCGAGCCGCACAGCACGGCGTTGAGGTCGAAGCGCCCGTCCGCGCGGCGCAGATGGGCCAGGTCGTAGCCGGTGAGGCAGCGGTTCAGCGGCGGGAAGGTCTTCTCGATCAGAGCGGCATTCTCGCGCTGGAGCCTGTCCACCTCACGGTGAATGGCGCCCGCGAGACCGGGCTGGCTCTGGGCCGCCTCCAGACCGACCGCGTCGAGCGGTTCGGAATGCCAGACCGTGCCGTCGGCCAGCACCGTGGTCAGGGCGCGCACGTGGTCGCGGGTCTTGCCGTAAAGGCAGGAGCCCTGTCCGCAGGCGTCCGTCGAGATCATCCCGCCGATGGTGGCGCGGTTGGAGGTCGAGAGTTCGGGGGCGAAGAACAGGCCGTGCTCGGCCAAGGTGGCGTTGAGCTGGTCCTTCACCACCCCCGCCTCGACCCGCGCCGTGCGGCGCACCGGATCGATGGCGAGGATGCGGTTCATGTGCCGCGAGAGATCGACCACGATTCCGTCCGTGAGGGACTGGCCGTTGGTCCCGGTCCCGCCGCCGCGGGGGGCGATCCGCACTGTCTCGAACCGCTCCTCGGCGAGCAGGGTCGCGATGCGCACGAGGTCTTCGCGGTTGCGCGGGAAGGCGATGGCCTGCGGCGTGATCTGGTAGATCGAGTTGTCCGTGGCGAGCACGGTACGGTCGGCCTCGGCCATTGTCAGGTCGCCCGCGAAGCCCCGCGCGCGCAGCTCGGCGCAGAAGACCGCGGTAAGCGACGGCACCTTTGGCCCGGGGGAGATGGGCGGGATCATGGCGGTCAGGCCGGGAGCGCGGCCGGCAGCGCAGCCCGGCGGACCTGCCGGCCGAAGGCCAGCATCATAAGCGCGCCGACGAGTAGGATGCCTCCGACCGCCAGCAGCGGCGCGGTGAACCCGCCCGAGAGATCGCGCACGAGACCGATCAGGTAGGGGCCGGCGAAGCCGCCGAGATTGCCGATCGAGACGATCATCGCGATCCCGCCCGCCGCCGCGCGTCCGGTGAGGAAGCCCGAAGGCACGGCCCAGAAGGTCGCCACGAAGGAGTTGATGCCCATCACCGCGACGCAGAGCGCCGCGATTGTGAGAATCGGCGTCGGAGTTAGGGCGCTCGCAACCAGCGCGGCGGCGCCCACGAACAGGGAGATGACCGGGTAGATCGTGCGGTCCCGGCCCCGGTCGGACAGGCGGCCCCACACCACCATCGCCACCGCGCCGCAGACATACGGGATGGCAGTCACTAACCCGACCAGCGAGGTCGCGAGCCCGAGTTGCTTGATGATCTGCGGCAGCCACAGGCCGACGCCGAGGGAGCCGATGATCGCGCAAAAATTGATCGCTGCCAGCGTCAACACCCGCCAGTTCCGGAGGGCCTGCGCCAGGGTCATCGGGTGCTTCTTCTCGACGGCGGCCTTCTCCTCGGCGAGCTTGGCGACAAGCACGTCGCGCTCTGCGGGCGTGAGCCACTGCGCCTTCTCCGGCCGATCGGTCAGGACGAAGAGGCAGACGATACCGAGGATCACCGCCGGCAGAGCCTCGAGGATGAGGAGCCACTGCCATCCGGCGAGGCCGAAGCCCTCGACCTGAACCAGCGCGCCGGAGATCGGCGATCCGATGATGTTGGCGACCGGGATCCCGAGGAGGAACAGCGCGGTCGCTCGCGCCCGCACCGCGGAGGGGAACCAAAAGCTCAGATAGAGAAAGACGCCGGGCACGAAGCCCGCCTCGCCGAGGCCGAGGAGGAACCGGGCGATGCCGAACTGGATCGGGCCGGTCACGAAGGCGGTCGCCGCTGAGACGAGGCCCCAGGTAATCATGATCCGGGCGATCCAGAGCCGGGCTCCGACGCGCATCATGATCAGGTTGCTCGGTATCTCGGCGAGGAAGTAGCCGAAGAAGAACAGGCCCGCACCGATACCGAAGGTCGTCGCGGTGAGACCGATATGCTGGTTCATCGTGAGCGCGGCGAAGCCGACATTCACGCGGTCCAGATAGCTGACCACGTAGCACACAAAGAGGAACGGCAGGATCCGCCGCATCATCTTGCGATGGAGGTTTCGCTCATCGACCGCGTGGGTCGGAGCCTGGGCCTGTTGCCCATGCACCATGACGTCCACTCCCGACTCGCCAATTTTGAAACAGCGTTTCGTTTCAGGTGCAGCAATCGGCCAGTGCTGTCAACGATGCCGTGGGCAAGGCGGCGTCACGGCTTGGTGAGCGGTAGGCAGATGGCTATGGATCGCGCGTCCCGAACACCGCGAAACCGGAACGAGTGCGAAGCGATGGCTAAGGAGGCGCGTGCGCGGCCCAATCTCGAAGGTGTGGCTTCGGCAGACCGGGTGCTGACGGTGCTGACCGCATTCCGGCGGGGCGACGACGCCCTGGAACTTTCCGAGCTCGCCCGCCGCACGTCGCTCGTGAAGAGCACGATCATGCGGCTGTGCATCTCGCTGGAAAAATTCGACCTGATCGAGCGCCTGGACGACGGGCGCTACCGCCTCGGCGTCGAAGCGGCCCGGATCGGTTCGGTCTACCAGCAATCCTTCGCCCTGGAGGAACGGATCGTCCCCGTCTTGGAGCGGCTCGCGGCCGAGTCCCTGGAGACGGCCTCGTTCTACATCCGTCGGGGCAACCAGCGGCTCTGCCTGTTCCGCGCGGACTCGCCGTCGCCGCTGCGGATGAATGTCCGCCCCGGCGACATGCGACCGATGGATGAATCCGCCATCGCCCAGGTGTTGCGGACTTTCAGCGACCGAAGGGTTTCGGAAAAGACGGCAATCGAGGTTCCACTCTATTCCTCCGGTATCACCGACCCTCACGTGGCATCAATTGCTACGCCGGTGTTCGGTACGGAGCAGAAACTGATCGGTGCCCTCGCACTCTCTGGTCCGGCGTCTCGCCTGACGGTGGAGCAAGCAGAGACTCTCAAGCCTCGGCTCCGAGAGGCTGGTGAACGTCTTTCGTCTGAACTCGGAGCACAGCTCTAAGAGGATTTGCTGTCCAGTAGGCTGGCCATTGCAAAAGTGCTCTGCCACTCCGGCGCACCCCACCATTGGTGTCCGCTGTCTCGTTTCTTCCATCCGAAAGCAGACCGACAGAAATCCGCCCCAAGCGGCCGATCCGTAAACGACCTAATCCAGTCATTTGACACGACTTCTGAGGCGCCAGAAGGCGGTCACTCAGAACAGATCGCTGCGGACGGCCAGCCGCTCTCTACAGCTCGAGCCTTCGGTGGGCCGACTTGGTCGAGATAGCCCTCCAGCTCACCGAGATGGTCGGCCGCGACGATCGCGCCGATGTATCCATCAGGACGCACCAGCACTCAAGCTCCTTCTTCGATCCCATAGGATTT
This sequence comes from Methylobacterium sp. D54C, assembly GCF_053345595.1. Classification (NCBI taxonomy): domain Bacteria; kingdom Pseudomonadati; phylum Pseudomonadota; class Alphaproteobacteria; order Hyphomicrobiales; family Methylobacteriaceae; genus Methylobacterium; species Methylobacterium sp. D54C. The sequence goes on along the minus strand of NZ_JBKFAK010000046.1, from coordinate 1,571 downwards.
GCGAAAGTGCCCGCGCGTATCGATCAGGTCGCCGTGGGAACTGATGCGGTGGATGCGCAGCCCGTTTCGCGGGGCCGGGGTGGCGCGGTCCGTCATGAACCCGATCAGGGTCCAGTGCGGGCCTTTCAGAAGGTCGAAGACACGCACACCCTGCCCAGCAGCACCCGTCAGCGGCGCGTCCGGTGCGCGATCTCCCGCGAGAATACCGCGGTGGCGCTCGGGAGCCTCGAAGGCCAGAGAGGAGGTCGGATAAGCGAGGTCGAGTTGCTGCACCTCGCGACCCCGGCGCATGTCACCGCGCTTGGCCGCTTCAAGCAGCCCCGTGGACAGCCCCAGCATCTCTGCCGCGATTGGCCGACGCTCCTCTTCATAGGTGTTCAGCAAGGCATCAGGCGCGCCCGCCAGCACCGCCGACAGCTTCCAGCCGAGGTTGTAGGCGTCCTGCACGCTCGTGTTCAGACCCTGTCCGCCCGTCGGTGAACCGCCCCGGGATTTCCGGAGGCTCCAACTCTTGAGAGGATGGAGCCATGACGAAGCGCAGCACACCCTTTTCGCCTGAGGTCCGCGAACGCGCGGTCCGGATGGTGTTCGACCACCAGGGCGAGCACGGCTCGCAATATGGGGCGATCCGCTCGATCGCAGCCAAGATCGGTTGTTCGGGCGAGACGTTGCGGAACTGGGTCCGGCAAGCCGAGCGGGACCAGGGCCAGCGACCCGGACCAACGACGGACGAGCGCGAGCGGATCAAAGCCCTGGAGCGCGAGAACCGCGAGCTTCGGCAGGCCAACGAGATCCTGAGGAAGGCGTCGGCCTATTTTGCGATGGCGGAGCTCGACCGCCGGTCGCGGACATGATCGCCTTCATCGACGATCACCGGGAGGCCTACGGGGTCGAGCCGATCTGCCGCGTGCTGCCGATCGCCCCGTCAACCTATCACGCCCATGCCGCGCGGCGTGTCGACCCCGGCAAGCTGCCGGCTCGGGCTCGCTCGGACGCGGCGCTCATGGTCGAGATCCGGCGCGTGTTCGAGGAGAACTTCCACGTCTACGGGGTGCGGAAGGTCTGGCGGCAACTCGGTCGAGAAGGGATCGCGGTTGCCCGCTGTACGGTCGCCCGGCTGATGCAGGTCATGGGTCTGAAGGGCGTCGTGCGGGGCAAGAAGGTTCGCACCACCATCCCGGATCCGGCCGCGGCCTGCCCGCTCGATCGGGTGAACTGCCAGTTCAAGGCGCCGCGCCCCAACGCCTTGTGGGTCAGCGACTTCACCTACGTCGCGACCTGGGCCGGTTTCATCTACGTCGCGTTCGTGATCGACGCCTATGCCCGGCGCATCGTCGGTTGGCGGGTCTCCCGCACGGCTCACGTCGCCTTCGTGCTCGATGCTCTTGAGCAGGCCCTGCACGAGCGTCGTCCTCTCTGGGGCGGTGGGCTCGTGCACCATAGCGACAGTCAGAAGATCTGCGCCAGTTCCCGGGTGGTCTGACCCGCACAGCGATGGACCATCGGTTAAGCTGGCGCCGCAGGGCGTCCCGGTGCGGCCTGACTCGCACTCTGATCGACCGGCCGTGTCT
>NZ_JBKFAK010000045.1:0-16743 GCF_053345595.1 Methylobacterium sp. D54C | reverse complement strand
TCGTCAGCATGATCTCTTTGTGGGTCATTCTGCTTCCGTAGTTCAGCGGAAGGAGCGTAAAGGCGCAATCTTGTATTATATTAGATTGACAGAAGCTTGTTTTTGTGAACTGCCCGCGCCGGTTTCGCTGGCGATATCCGTATGTTGGAGGGCATCCGACTTTGGTCGCGGGATCGGTGGCTGCCATCCGGGGCGCGTCCCTACGGGACCGTGCCCTACTCGCTTCGCTCTCCGAACCCCGTGCCGGGTTTCGGTAGAGTAGGCGCGGGTCGCCTCTGGCGGAGGACACCCCTGCGCCCCTCCCCGAACCGTGCAGGCACCTTTCGATGCACACGGCTCTCCTTCCCGCTTCCTGCCCGGCAAAGCTGGCAGGCACCCGAGCCGTCGCGGGACGATGGCGGCCTGCATCGGCAGAGCCTCTCCGTCGATCGGATCGGGCCGCGCAGGCCTGCCGCCCTTCCCCTGGTCGGTCCAGGGTTCGCGCCGATCGCTCTCCGCCGATGCCGGCCTACCGTCCGCCGGTCCCGGCGGCTGTCCCGGCTATTACGCCGGGCGTTCGGGTACTATGGCGGCTCCGTCGCCCTGCAGGTCCCGACCAGCCGGGCCTGATGAGGCGATCCCGCAGTTGCGCGTGCGAGGAATCGCGGTGCGGTCAGGTGCCCTGTTCGTCTCCGTACTCCCCCGATAGGGGCTCCTTTCAAAATGGGTTGATTCACGTTTATTTGAATAGAGGGGGGCAGTTTCGGGCTCGATTATCCACTTTCAGATCACAGGATCGCGACCGCATTGCCTTGAAAAGGCATTTCCCCGCATGGATTGCCGATCCCACCCGCACTCTTTAGGTGATGTGTAGGAAGGTGACGGACACATTTTCGTCAACCCGTTCAAAATTTTCTCCAAATTTTCGAACTCTCAGTTGTGTTGTAGTTCGTCAATAACAATACTACCTTGGGTTATAGGCTGAGATAAACGTTTATTTAACCATCATATGTGGTTTGTGGGTTGTCTTCCGACCTGATCGGCCCGTGCGCGGCGGACCGCTTGGCCTCTCGACGCGCCATCGATCCCCATGCGCATCTCGCTCAAAGTCACGCTCGTCGCCCTCTTCGGTGGGGTCGCCCTGATTACGGCCGGGCAAGGCGGCGTTTCCCTCGTCGAACTCTCCTCGATCCGCAGCGGCATAAACGAGGTCGCCAAGAATTGGCTGCCTTCCGTCGCCACGGTCAACGAAATGAACGTCGCCGGTGGCCAGATACGGCTGCGGCAGTACCGGATCGTCACCACGTCGACGGATCGGACCAGCCTCGCGACCAATCGGCAGCTCTACGACAAGGCCGTCGCCGCCATGGCGGATGCCCGCAGACGCTACGAGCCGATGATCTCCTCGTCCGAGGAACGTGTCCTCTACGACCGGTTCTCCCGACTATGGTCCCGTTACGAGACCGCGAGCCAGCATCTGCTCGGCCTGATGGAAGCGGGTCGCCGCGACGAGGCAATGGAGCAACTCGTCGGGCCGGACCTCCTCAAACTCTACACCGAGGCCAACGAGGTTCTCGTCGAAGCCATCCTCGTCAATCGCAACGGCGCGCAACGGGATGCCGATGCCGCGGTGGCGAGCGCGGATACCGCCTCGTACACCGCCATCGTCGCGGTGGTCCTGGCACTGCTGGCGGCGGTCGGGGCGGCTCTGTTCGGGTTCATGCGCATTTCCCGCCCCATCGTCGGTATCACCGGAACGATGAGTGCGCTCGCGACCGGGGACACGACCGTCTCCATTCCCTATCGTCGGCGTGAGGACGAGATCGGCGCGATGGCGGCCGCCGTGCAGGTGTTCAAGGACAACCTGATCCGGACCCGCCAGCTCGAGGAGGAGACGGTGCTGGCCCGTGCCTCGGCCGAGGAGCAGCGCAAGGCCACCATGCGCCAGTTGGCCGACAGCTTCGAGGCGGCGGTCAGCGGGATTGTCGGCACCGTGACCGCGGCGGCGACCGAGTTGCAGGCGACCGCCCAGAGCATGTCCGGCACCGCGACCGAGACCGCGCGCCAAACCGTCACGGTCGCCAGCGCGGCCGAGGAGGCCTCGGTCAACGTCCAGACCGTCGCTGCGGCGGCGGAGGAACTCGGCGTCTCGGTTCACGAGATCAGCCGGCAGGTATCCGGCTCCTCGACCCTCGCCCAGCAGGCGGAGGGCGCCGCCAACGAGACCACGCGGCTCGTCGGCGAACTCAGCCGGTCGGCCGAACAGATCGGCGCGATGGTCGGGATGATCGCGAACATTGCCGCTCAGACCAACCTTCTGGCGCTCAACGCCACGATCGAGGCGGCTCGAGCCGGCGAGGCGGGTCGCGGCTTCGCGGTGGTGGCCGCCGAGGTCAAGCAACTCGCCGACCAGAGGCGCGGGCGACCGAGGAAATCGGACAGCGCATCGGCCAGATCCAGGGCGTGACCGGGCAGGCCGTTGCCGCGATTGACGGCATCGCCGGACGGATCCGCGAGATCAACGCGGTTGCCGCCGGCATCGCCGCGGCATTGGAGGAGCAGGGTGCCGCGACGCAGGAGATCGTGCGCAATGTGGCGCAAGCCTCGGCAGGGGCGGCCGAGGTGACGAGCAACATCACCGGCGTGGCGCAGGCCTCGGAGGAGACCGGGGCCGCAGCCTCTCAGGTGCTCGCGTCCGCTTCGGAGTTGTCGCGGCAGTCCGAGCATCTCTCGGCCGAAGTCGACCACTTCCTCGCCACCGTTCGTGCCGCGTGAGGCCGGTATGGCTGAGATGGGCGTCCTGCCCCCTTTGGAACTGGGATCGCTGCGACGTCTTCGCCTCGAAGGCATACTCCTTCGGGGCCGACCGAGGGACGATCCGAGCCGGCCGTTCGTATCGGGTCGATAGGGTGCCCTCATACTGAAGCGCAGCGCAGAAGCCGCACCCTACGCGGTCATGCCGGACGCCTTCACGAAGGCACCCGTGGGCGGGCGCGTCGACGAGACCGACGCCGCCGCCGCCAAGCGGACGCCAGCGCGCCCCTGGCCCTTCACCGCGTACAAGGCTTGGTCGGCGAGCTTGAGCAGTTCCGGCAACCGGTCCGCATCCAGCGGCCCTTCGGCGACACCGATGCTCAATGTCGGCCTGACGCCTGCCGTCTCCGTCGCCCGAGCCTCCTCCATGAAGGCCTCGGTGAGGGCGTTCGCCACGCCGACTGCGTCGGATCCGCTCGTTCCGGGCAGGAGCACGACGAACTCGTCACCCCCCCAACGAGACACGAGACCGCCGCGCGGCGCGACCCGGTGCGCCGCGTTCGCGACGGCGCAAAGGAGCGCATCGCCGACGGCGTGGCCGCAGCGATCGTTGAAGTGCTTGAAGTGGTCGACGTCGATGACGAGGACGGCCGCGCGGACCGGATGGTTCGCGGTGTGCCGCAACAGCATTTCCTTCGCCTGACGAAACCCTCGGCGGCTCAAGGCTGCGGTGAGCGGATCCCGATAAGCAATGGCCGCCATGTCGACGTGATTGCGCTCCGCCGCGAGGAGAACCAGGATCGTATCGCGGAGGATGAGCAGGGCGGTCACCGGGACGACGAGCAGCGCTTCGGCGACCGAGCCCTGTCCGAACAGGGAGATCCGGCCAGGGTCGGCCAGGACCAGACCTGCGCGGACGAGCATCATTACCGCGCTGATCCCGAACAGCGCAGCCATGATCCAGCCCGATCGCAGATCCTCGCGCCGCGCCAGGCGGACAGCCTCACAGGCTATGGCGAGATCGAAGGCTGCGGCGAGCCCGGATATCAATGGCAGCCGCAGGCCGAAATCGACCGGCGCGCGCAAGGAGATCGCCAAGGCAATGCCCCCGAGGGCCGCGACGATGCTCCAGCCCGGGAGCGCCCGTCCGCCGAAGGCGCGCACGCCGCCCAGAAGCAGGAGCCACGCCGCAATGGTCCCCACATTGGCGACCATCACGGTGATCGGACAGGTGGGAGCGAGCGCGATGGCGATGGTCGAGGCGCCGTAGAGGGCGTTGCTCGGTCCCCACCAGAGCGGCCAGCGGCCGAAGCGGCCGGTGAGGTAGGCGGCGGTCTGGACCGAGCCGATCATCAGAGCGGTCGTCGCCGACAGGATGTAGTGGGTCTGCAAGTCCATCGGATCTGTCGGCTGCCTCCGTAAGATTGCGACGCCGGAGCTGCTGGCGGCGGCTCCGGTTTGGTTCTGAGCCCACCTCCGGCATCCGCACGATCCTCGGAAGCACCGAGCGCACCGGATCGGCGTCGATCAGATCGTGCCTGGTTTTTCAGGCGATGCCGGGAAGGCTGTCATGGCCCTGCCGGAGATCGCGCGCGTTGTGTCCCAAGACGACGCCGTTCCGGCCGCGCTTCTTGGCGGTGTACAGGTTGTGGTCCGCGGCGGCGATCAGATCGGCGGGAAGCCAGGTGGTCCTGTCCGAACCTCTCGCCACGCCGACGCTGATCGTGACGATGCCGATGCCGTCGAAGCGCGCCGGATGGGCGATCTCGAGCGCCGCGACGGCGTGCACGAGCGTCTTTGCCCATTTTGCCGCCTCGATCTCGCTGGCGCTGCGAATGACGAACGTGAACTCCTCGCCGCCGTAGCGGGCGCAGAAGACATCGTCGTCCCGTGCCACGATCGACGCGAAGACGCCTGCCACGCGCCGCAGACACTCATCGCCCGCCGAGTGCCCGAGCGCATCGTTGTAGAGTTTGAAGTGATCGATATCGATCATCATCACCACCGGCGCATCGGAGAGCGGCAGCCATTCCTCGAGGCGGCTCATCAGATGGCGCCGGTTCGGCAGCCCGGTCAGCGCATCGGTCTGCGACAGATCCTGAAACTCGCGGCGTGCCTGTTCGGCTTCGTCGGCCCGGAGCCTGGCGCCCAACGCGCGGACGTAGTCCAGGCATCGGCGCTGCTCGTGACGGTAGTTGGCGTAGAGGCTGAACGCGCAAGCGGTCGCGATCTGCACGGAAAACGCGAACATGAGAGAGGGAGCCAGCCCCGCTTTGGTCACCACCACCACCAGGGTTGCCGCCAGGGCGGTCACCGTGAAGGCGACCGCATAATGGAAGCGCAGCGTCAGGAGCATGTTGGCGTAGACGACGGCGAGGAACAGCTCACCGAAGGTGAAGAGACCCATTGGTGTGCTCGCCGCCCAGAATAGGAAGACCGGCACGAGATAGACGTTGAGGATACCGAACGTCACCAGGCGCTCGGTCCAGACCGGCGTCGTACGGCCGACCAAACAGAAGAGCCCGAGCGAGACAGGCGTGACCATGCCCAGCCGCAGCAGTGCCGATAACTCAAATATATCCGGCAGCAGCACGATGCTGGTGATATTGTAGATATTATAGAAAATGATACCGGTCAGGATTGCCGACCGCAGTTCGATCGAGCGGTCCGCTGCGTGCTCCGCATCGTAGCGAGCCTGCACCGGCGCGGCCAAGTGAAGCCAACGGTCGACGATCATATCGTTGCCGAGACCGAAGACGCGCTGGATGACGGCTGCCGGCATGCCCATTCCCTGTCGAGGTCCGGAGGGATACCCGGAAACGGTAAAAGCACCCTCTCGGAAGTTCCGAACAATCGAGTCGTTCGGCCGCCATCCGCTTCGACCCCTCGCATCGACGAGGGCGCGTCCGCTGTCGCGGAAGACAGTCGCCGAACGAGCTTGCGGGCTAGCGGCTCGGCCGTTCTTGCGGTCTCTCCGGCCGGTTCGCGGCTCGGCGCGAACTCACGCTGGTTTCGCTACGGCACGCTGCTACTGCGCGGCCACCGTGGCGTTTGGACACACATCGGTTTCCTGATCCACCGAGCAACGCGAACGGCACATGGCCCTTGAGATCGAGCGCAGGTTCCTCGCCAGTCCCGACGTCCTGGCGCTCTGCCAATCCGGCACGCGGATCGTGCAAGGCTACCTCTACACGGACACCCGCAACACGCTGCGCATTCGCTGCGCCGGCCGTCGTGCGTTCCTGACCTGAAAGGGGCGTGAGCGCGGCGCTGTCCGCGAGGAATTCGAGATGGAAGTGCCGCTCGCCTTCGGCCGGGCGCCCCTCGCCTCCATGCCGGCGACGCCGCGTCTCCAGAAGAACCGCTATCGTGTCGAACACGCCGGCGCGATCTGGGATGTCGACGTGTTCGGCGGTGCCCTCGACGGCCTGATCCTGGCCGAGATCGAGATGGCACGGGAGGATCAGCCCGTGGTGCTGCCGCCCTAGATCGCGTGCGAGGTCACGGCCGACGATCGCTACCGCAATTCGCGGCTGGCGTCATGCTTGATGCAGTCTCGGCGGTTCAATTCAACCTACGATCGTTTTCGTCGTCTCGCCTTCCCTAGAACTCGATTCATATTTCATAAATCACTACGGGCTAATTTGCCGCATGTTCATCCAGATCGGCAGGGCAAACGATGCTTGGTCGCCAGCGTTTCAGTGAGGACCGCGCAGTTCTCTCGGCTCTCAGCCGCTCGTTTGCCGTCATTGAGTTCGCCATGGATGGCACGATCCTGACCGCGAACGACAACTTCCTCAGGATCACCGGATACGATCTGGGTGACATCAAGGGGAAGCATCATCGCCTCCTCTTCGGCACATCGATCGATTCGGAGGCCGAGGTTGTGGGTTTCTGGAAGAAGCTGGCGATCGGTGAATGCGCTTCCGGCGAAGTCTCGCGTGTCGGAAAGCACGGTCATCGCGTTTGGCTGGATGTCACGTACAGCGTCGTGGTGGGGCGGGACGGGCAGCCACACAAGATCGTCAAATTTGCCTCGGACATCACGAAAAGGAAAAACGACAGTTTCAAGCAGGCGGCGATGATCGACGAGGTTCCCGTCGGCGTGATGACTGCCGATCCGAACGACGGCTTCAAGATAAATTTCGTCAACAAAACCTCCGTCGCGACCCTGGCGACGATCGAGGAGCACCTGCCTGTCGAGGCCACGGACCTGATCGGGAAGTCCTTCGATATCTTCCACAAGGATCCCGGGCATCAACGCAGGATGCTCGCCGACGCCAGTCGCCTGCCGCATCGCGCCACGATCAAGGTCGGGCCCGAGACGCTCGATCTCAAGGTCTGCGCGATCCACGATGCGGACGGACGCTACGTTGGCCCGATGCTGACCTGGGCCGTGGTGACGTCTCAGGTCGCGATGGTCGCGGAAGTCCGGCGTGTCGTCGAGGCGCTCACTCGGGCGATCGAGGAGATGCAGACCTCGGCGACGGGTCTCACCACCTCGGCCGATCAATCGAGTGGGCTTGCGGCCTCGGCCGCCGCCGGCTCCGAGCAGATGGCCGGTTCCATCCGGGAGATCTCGAGCCAGGTCGGTCGGGTCTCCGACCGGGCGAACCAGATCGCCGACCAGGCCAGTGCGACCGGCGGCACGGTGCGGCTCCTCGCCGAGAACGCCGGCCGGATCGACGCGGTGGTCGGCATGATCAAGTCGATCGCTGATAAGACCAACCTGCTCGCCCTCAACGCGACGATCGAGGCGGCACGCGCGGGCGCCGCCGGTCGCGGCTTTGCGGTCGTGGCCGCCGAGGTGAAGGAACTCGCCGGCCAGACGGCCCGGGCGACCGAGGAGATCACCCGGCAGGTCCAGGCCATTCAGGACACCACGCGGGACGCGGTCTCGGCGATCGGCACGATCACGGCTGCGGTCGACGAACTGTCGACACTGACGCTCGCCATGGCGGGTGCGGTCGAGGAGCAGGCGGCCTCGTCCCAGGAGATGGCAGGCAGCATCCACGGCGTCTCCTCGGCCGCCGGAGCGACCGGCAGGCTCGCGGAGGACGTCCGTCGGATCTCGGAGCAACTCGCGGATTACCCGGCTGGCCTCACCCAGAGCGTCGAGACATTCCTCAAGGCAAGCTGATCGACCTTGCGCGCGGCGCATCCAGCTTTCCCCAGCCGGATCCCGGTGGCTTGTCGGGCTTGCCGGAATCAGGAGCCCTTTCGCCGGGTGACGGAAAATAGTTCATCGGTGAGGCTGCATCCGAGACAACCACCGGTAAATCCGACAGTATGCATATGTTAATACTCTTGTCCTAACATGCATCACCCGGCGACATGCATCGTGGAGTTGCATGGACTGCCGGGCGGATGGTGTGATGCCGCAATCCTCCAGACACTTGTCGAGCATTGGCTTGTGTCCCGACACCTCAGGGCAGACCGATCATCGGCAACGCCTCTTGCGCATGATCGACGACATGCCCGTCGCCGTGATGACGGTCGATCCCGAGACGTTCGTCATCACCTACGCCAACGAAACCTCCAAGTCCCTGATCCGCAGCATCGAGCATCTGCTGCCGCTCAAGGCCGACGCGCTCGTCGGCTCCTCGGTCGACGTGTTCCACCGCCATCCCGGCCACCAGCGCGGCGTCCTGTCCGATCCCAGGAACCTCCCGCACAATGCCCGCATCAATCTCGGGTTGGAGGTTCTCGACCTGAAGGTCTCGGCGATCACGGCCGACGACGGTAGCTATCTCGGCCCGATGCTGACCTGGGCCATCGTCACCAAGGAGGTGGAAGCCGAGCGTCGCATCCGGCAGTTGGCCCACTACGACACCCTGACCGGACTGGCGAACCGCGTCACGTTCCAGGAGGGACTGCGAACCAGCCTCGGCGCGATGGATCGGAACGCGAGCCTCCTGTTCATCGACCTCGACGGCTTCAAGCTGGTCAACGACACGGGCGGCCACCAACTTGGCGACAGGCTGCTGTGCAAGGTCGCCGAGCGCCTGCGCGAGGTGTGTCGCCATCATGATCCCGGCATCGTGATCGGACGCCTGGGCGGGGACGAGTTCGCCGTCCTGGTTCCCGGCACCGACCTGCCCGGGGTCGAGGATCTCGCGGTGAGGACGATCCGTGCCCTGACATCCCCTTACGTGCTGGACCACGGCCGCACGGCGCAGATTGGCGCCTCGATCGGGATCGCCCATGCGCCAGCGCACGGCACGACGAGCGACCTGCTGCTGGCCCGTGCCGACATCGCGCTCTACGCCGCCAAGAACGCCGGCAAGGGCACCTACAGGGTCTTCTGCAGCGACATGGAGCACCGGATCCAGGAGCGGGTCCGTCTAGAGGCCAAGCTCCAGGCTGCCCTTGATACCGGCGAAGGCCTGTTCGTCTTCTACCAGCCGATCGTCGATCCGGCCCTGAACACGGTGACGGCCCGGGAGGCGCTCGTGCGCTGGCATCACCCGGTGCGGGGCTGGATCCCGCCGGCCGAATTCATCCCGGTCGCCGAGCAGAGCGGCCTGATCGACCGGCTCGGTTGCTTCGTGCTCGAGACGGCCTGTCGGGAGGCCGTCACGTGGCCGGACGGCGCTCGCGTGGCCGTCAACGTCTCCGCGGCTCAACTCGGGAAGGGGCGGATCGCGAAAGACATCCTGTCCGCCTTGTTGGTCTCGGGCCTGTCGCCCGACCGCCTGGAGATCGAGGTGACTGAGACGGCGATGCTCGACGACGTGCACAGCGGCGTCGGCGACCTGAGGCGGCTGCGCGACATCGGTGTGCGCGTCGCCCTCGACGATTTCGGCACCGGCTACTCCTCCCTGACGCATCTGACCGCCTTTCCGTTCGACAAGATCAAGATCGACGGCTCGTTCGTGAAGGATGCGGTCAGCCGGCCCGAATGCGCGGCCGTGGTCCGGGCGATCGCCGATCTCGGCAAGCGCCTGGGCGTCGTCACGGTGGCCGAGGGTGTCGAGACGCAGCAGCACCTGAGCCGCGTCCTGCAGGAGGGCTGCAGCGAGGTGCAGGGCTACTTCTTCGGGAGGCCCGTGCCGAGCGAGAGGGACGCGGCGCTCGTGGCCCGCTTGAACCGGGCCAGTCCCTCCATCACCGCCAAGTAGCCTGATGTCTTGACGCGAGGCGAGCCATTCCGGGATTCTCGGTCATCCGGGCCGTGCTGGTTTTGATCAAGTCGAGGTTGGCTGCAAGTAAGCCGGTGAGTCACAGATGTCAGACTCTGCCATTCTAATGGTATTGGGTGCGACGTTTCTACCAATTCATCGCGCGTGTCCGGATTTAACTGATATTCGACGCAAGCTAGAAAGCAAGATTTCTTCAATTCGACATTGTCTACAATTCGTGATGGGTGGCCGTGACAGGTATTTTTGTCGCGCGACTCTATAATTTTTTAGTCAATCATCGTGCATATCCTGTCGACGTGGCCTCTTGCCACAGGCAGATCACCATGATCATCAAGCTTCGCCTCATCGGCATCATCACGCTCCTCGGCCTCACCGTTGTCACCTTCGCCGGTCTCAATGTTCTCACCGCGTGGAACGACCGGGGGAAGGCCGAGTACAGTCAGCAGCTCGCACGGCTGGACGCTGCCCTGACGCGGGGCCTGCAGAGCTTGCGCTACGAGCGCGGCGCGGCCGTCTCGGCCCTGGCCCTCGAGCCCGCGAACCTCGCCGGCAACCTCGCGGATCTCGCCGCGAGACGGAAGGTGGTGAACGACACGATGGCGTCCGCCACTGAGATGTTCGCGACCACCCTTGCGGCTGAAGCGGCCCTCGACCTGCGTCCCGTCACCGAGCGGTTCGAGCGCTGGAACCGCACGCGCGGTGACCTCGACGCTGCCCTTGCCGGAGCCGTCGCCGGCCGCGACCGCGGGCTGGCCCGCAAGGTGAACGATCAGGCGGCCGACCTCCTGAACGCCCTGGAGACGCTCGTCGCCGCAACGGACACACGCCTCCGGCGGATGGAGCCTCGCCTGTCCAATCTGCTTCGCGTTCGGGAACTTGCCTGGGCGGTCCGGACCACGGCGGGGAACGCGGGTTTGGTCGTCAACGCGGTCCTCGCCGAAGACCGGACGATCACCCCCGAGCAACTCGTCGAGTACCGCGCGCTCACACGGGAGACCGCCTTCATCTCGGGGATCGTGCGGACCATCACGGAGAACCTGGATGGTGCGCAGCCGCTCAAGGCGGCGGTCCAAGGCCGCGCAGGTCGGCTACTTCGACGGCGTGCTGGCCGAGCGCACCCGTACCCTGCTGCCGGCTCTCTCGGATCGCTCGCTGCCCCGCCCGGCGCTGGCGGCCAGCCGGGCGCAGTTCAACGTCGGGCTCGACCTTCTCGGAGAGATCGTCCTGACGGCCGTCAGCGAGCTCGATGCCAAGGCGGAAGCCTTGGCCGCAGAAGCCGAACGGTCGTTCCTCTGGCAGGGGCTCCTCTGCTGCATCGCCCTGGCGATCGTCGGCGGCGGGGTGTTCTGGGTGATCCGCGGCGTCGCCAACCCGCTCCTGATCATGACCGGGGTCATGACGCGGCTCGCCGACGGCGACGCGGGCTTCGAGATCCCCTTCCGGACGCGGCGTGACGAGATCGGCGCGATGGCCGGTTCGGTCCAGGTCTTCAAGGACAACCTGGTCCGCACCCGCCAGCTCGAGACCGAGACGGCGCAGGCGCGGCTGGCTGCCGAGGAGCAACGCAAGGCCGGCATGCGGCAGATGGCGGACAGCTTCGAGGCCGCGGTTGGCGGCATCATCGGCCTGGTCTCGTCGTCTGCCACCGAACTCCAGGCCACCGCCCAGCAGATGACCGCCACCGCCCAGGAGACCGCCGCGCAGTCCACCAGCGTGGCGGCGGCCGCCGAGGAGGCGTCGACCAACGTCAACACGGTGGCGGCGGCCGCCGAGGAACTCGGCTCGTCGGTGCTTGAGATCGGCCGGCAGGTCTCCGGCTCGGCCCATCTCGCCCAGGCCGCGGTGGGCGAGGCCGACCAGACGGCCGCCCTGGTGCAGGCGCTGCAGGCCACCTCGGCCCGGATCGGCGACATGGTCGGGATGATCTCAGGGATCGCCGGCCAGACCAACCTGCTGGCCTTGAACGCCACGATCGAGGCGGCCCGCGCGGGGGCTGCGGGCCGCGGCTTTGCGGTGGTGGCCTCCGAGGTGAAGGCGCTGGCCGAGCAGACCGCCAAGGCGACCGAGGAGATCGGCCGGCAGATCGGTCAGATCCAGGCGGTGACCGGCCAGGCGGTCGCGGCGATCGGCGGGATCACGGGGCGGATCCGGGAGATCGACACCGTGGCGACGTCGATCGCGGCGGCGGTCGAGCAGCAGGGTGCAGCCACGCAGGAGATCGTGCGCAACGTGGCGCAGGCCTCGGCCGGCACGAGCGAGGTGACGGGCAACATCGCGGGCGTGGCGCAGGCCTCGGAGGAGACGGGGGCGGCCGCCAGCCAGGTTCTGTCGGCGGCCTCGGAGATGTCGCGGCAATCCGAGCATCTCGGCGCCGAGGTCGGCCGCTTCCTTGCCACCGTGCGCGCCGCCTAGCTTTCCGTTATCGCCCGGAGCAGCATGGCCCCGCCTCACGGAGGCGGGGCTTTTGTCCAGCAGCACAGATCCGGACCGTTCTCAACGCCCCGCATGCACGAGGCCGCCACGCGTTCGGCACGCTGCTCCGCGGTGAGAGGCGCATCGGGATGATCGCGCCTGATCGCAGACCAGGGCATTGCGGGGACATGCGCCTCCACAGGGTCCGGCACGAAGGCCAGACCTCCATGGGCCCTGATGGCCGTCAGTCCCTCGGCACCGTCCCCGTCGCCCCCGCTGAGCACGATTCCCACGACCCGCCGCCGCTTTCGGCCGCGGAGATGAACAGCGGGTCGGCGGCGCGACGCGTGTGATGGACCTCGAGACCGTGATCCAGCTCGATTGCGCCCTGCTCCTCGGATGCGATGGTCGGGCGGTGCGACCACGACGCGGCTCGGCACAATGCTCTCTTCGTGGCGCGCCAATGCGCCGGGGAGCGAAGGTGTGTCCGACCAAGATGTCCGGCAGGTGGCTTGGGTGGGCGCCGATCTGCCGGACCACGAGCACGGATGCGCGACAGGGAACCGGCAATACGGCGAATGATCTGGATCGGAGGGTCGAGGCTGCCGGCCGAGGCCGCGATGACGGCGAGAGGCCCCATTGGTCCCATCCGGCAACGCTGAGGAAAACTCATGCGAGCTATGCCATTGTCGCAAGGGAACGAGGCGTCGCGATGCTTGAGCCGGCATGACCATCGTCCCATAGTGTCGTCAACGACGTTGCAGGCCCGCCAAACGTCGCGCGGTTCATACCCAAGTCGCGGACCCGTGGAGGGATGAAGCATGCTGCCTGCAGAGGGGTGTGCTCGGGCCGATATCGGCATTGCTGCGGACCTGAGAGGTGTGCCCAGAGATAATACGATCACGGGGCAGCCGGGGCTGGGTCAGCCGGTGGTGCTGGTCGTCGAGGACGAGAACATCGTCCGCATGGCTGCAGTCATCTTGCTTCATGACGCTGGCTACGCGACGGTCGAAGCAACTTCGGGACCGGGGGCCATGGTGATGCTGGAGGAGGCGCTCGGTATTCGTATCGTGCTGACTGATATCGACATGCCTCAGGGCTTCGATGGGATCACGCTGGCAGCCTGCGTTCATCGCCGCTGGCCGGGCATCGGCATCGTCATGACCTCGGGCAAAGTCGCGCCGGTGCCAGGTGATGTACCCGAGGGCGCGGTCTTCCTCCGCAAGCCTTATGCGGAGACCGAACTCCTCACCGCGATCCGCAGATCCACCGAGCGGCCGTGCAATGCGGGTGCATGTCAGCCAGACCACGGCCACTGATGGACAGGATGGATATCAGCTTACCGCCGCTCTCATGCCGCCCTCAGCCTCATGGACGTGTCCTTGAGATCTTCAGCCATCGCGCAGACGATGAGGCGCAAGGCTGAACCGACCGAGCACTCCGAGACCGAACCCGGCCCGGAGCGACCGTGCCCCGTCGCGATCACGCCGCCGTCGAGCCCGGCGCCGAAGGTGAGCCAGCGGTGATGACGGCGGTCCGGACGGTGTTCGCCAGTGGACTGGGGCCGGGTTCCACGGCACGCCGACGAGACCCGCCATCAGAAAGGCTGCTATCGCGCGACCGGGTTCTCGGCCAGCAGCGATGCCGGCAAGTGCACAGGCGGGCCCGCCGACCAGGACCGGGATCGTGTGGCAGTCGTCGGCGCGGCCTGGCGTTGCTGCCACAAAACACCGTGCTCTCAGGCGATCCGCAGGATGCTGGAGCCATTGGTGGCGCGCCCGTTTCCCTTGAGGCCTTGCGCCGCGCCCGCGATGTTGCTCGGCACTTCCGTGGTACCGGTGGTTGCCTCGGCCACATTGCGCACGATCTCCTGCGCTGCGGCGCCAGGCTCCTCGACGGCCGCCGCGATCGTCGGCGCAACCGTGTTGATCTCCTCGATGCGCACGGTGATCGCGCCGATCGCGCCGACGCTTGCCCTGTCATAGCCAGGATATGGCTGATCCGATAGGCAATCTGCACCGTCACCCGTGCCGTCTGGTCGGCCAACTCCTTCGCCTCGGCGGCGACCACGGCGAGACCGCGCCCGACCTCTCCCG
The DNA here is from genome assembly GCF_053345595.1 of Methylobacterium sp. D54C. Lineage (NCBI taxonomy): Bacteria > Pseudomonadati > Pseudomonadota > Alphaproteobacteria > Hyphomicrobiales > Methylobacteriaceae > Methylobacterium > Methylobacterium sp. D54C. The sequence continues at coordinate 2,360 of NZ_JBKFAK010000045.1, read as the reverse complement.
CACGGGCAGCCCCGATCGTCGCATTGAGCGCCAGCAGGTTGGTCTGGGACTGCGCTGGTCGAGAGCAGCTGCGCCGCATCGCCGACCTTCGTCACTCTTTTCTGATCTGCGGCTTACGTTACGTCGAGGCGAGGATCGGGAATGTTCTTGAGGTGTGCTGCTCAGGTGTCGTCGATTTTTCGCGAACGCGTTGCAAGTTCGTCTAACGAACCAAGGGCTTAGAGAACGATTCCCTCGGAGACGATGACCACGATCGGCGGCGGATCGGCAGCGGAGTCGCAAATTTGGTCAATACGTTGCTGTTGTGCGCTAGATTCATCATGAGATTTGCAACGAGATCGAAGTTCGAAGATGCGCTCGGTCCTGGAGGCAGATATCGCAAAAATTTCTGCAACTCGGCATTATGATTATCGGATCTCATCGCTGCGCAACACCGCAGTCCGCGGACAGATGTGACGAGCAGGTTGTGAAGCCGGACATTCGGGGCCGGCAATGTCACGAGAGCTGCGGTCATAGTCATCCTTGATGATATCAAGGCTGCGATCTCTGGGTTAATCGCGCTGGATACAATAAGTTTTTCAATTTTAATTTCTAGTTGCATGCAGCACATATCGGGTTTATCGCAAAATTAACCATCTCCGTACAACTCAGACATGCTAACATCCGCGCGGACGCGGAGTCGCTCTCTTCCGGGACATCCATGCGCGTTCTTGCCAATCTTCGCATCCTCACGAAGCTCACGGCCGTGTTCGCCGTGATGATCGGTGCCGTCGGACTGACCTCCCTCGTGAGCTGGCACAGCCTCGCGACGATCGAGGAGACGAACCGGTGGCGGGATCACACCTATCAGGTGCTCGAGCAGGTCGAAGCCCTGACGACCACCATGGTCAATCAGGAGACGGGTCTGCGCGGATACCTGCTGGCCGGCGATGCCAAGTTCCTCGAACCCTACAAGGCCGGCGGCGAGGCCTATGCGGCGGCTCTCGCCAGAGCCCGCAGCCTCGTGGCCGACAATCCGGACCAGTTGCGGCGCCTGGGCGAACTCGACCAGCGGGCGCAGGAGTGGCGCACCAGGGTCGCCGAGCCTGAGATCGCGCTGATGCGGGACGAGCAGACGCGGCGACAGGCCCGGCAGATGGAGGCCTCGGGTGCCGGCAAGGCGGCCATGGACGGTCTGCGCGCCACGGCGACCGAGATCGCCCGGATCGAGCGTTCCCTTCTGGAAGCCCGGGCCGTGACCGCTCCCGCCACGCGGTCGTCCTCGGTCTGTTCGCCATGCTCGGCGTCGCCGGCCTCGGCCTCCTCTTGCTGAATGGTGCCATCTCGTCTCCGATCCGCCAGATGACGGTGCGGATGGGTCGCCTGGCGGAGGGGGATACCGGAACGATCGTACCGTTCCAGGATCGGCGCGAGGAAGTCGGCGCGATGGCCAAGGCGGTCCAGGTGTTCAAGGACAACCTGATCCGCACCCGGCAACTGGAGGAGGAGACGGAGCTGGCGCGGGCCTCGGCCGAGGAGCAGCGCAAGGCCGGCATGCGGCAGATGGCCGACGCGTTCGAGGCGGCAGTCGGCGGCATCGTCGGGCAGGTTTCGTCGGCTGCGACCGAGTTGCAGAGGACAGCCCGGCAGATGACGGCCACCGCGACCGAGACCGCGAGCCAGTCGACCACGGTGGCGGCGGCGGCCGAGGAGGCGGCCTCGAACGTGGGCACCGTTGCGGCGGCGGCCGAGGAACTCGGTGCCTCGGTTCAGGAGATCGGGCGCCAGGTGCAGGGATCGGCAGCCATGGCCCAGCGGGCGATGGACGACGCAGGCCGGACGGCGCACCTCGTGCAGGAACTCAGCAGTGTGGTCGCCCGGATCGGCGACGTGGTCGGGCTGATCTCGAACATCGCCTCGCAGACCAACCTCTTGGCGCTCAACGCCACGATCGAGGCGGCGCGCGCCGGCGAGGCGGGCCGGGGCTTTGCCGTGGTGGCGACCGAAGTGAAGGAATTGGCGAGCTAGACGGCGCGGGCGACCGACGAGATCGCCGAGCAGATCAGCCGGGTGCAGGGGGCGACCGGCGACGCGGTGACGGCGATCGACGCCATCACGGGTCAGATCCGCGAGATCAACACGGCGGCGGCGGCGATCGCGGCGGCGGTGGAGGAGCAGGGCGCGGCGACGCAGGAGATCGTGCGCAACGTGGCGCAGGCCTCGACCGGCACGAGCGAGGTGACGGCCAACATCACCGGTGTGGCGCGGGCGTCCGAGGACACCGGGGCGGCCGCCTCGCAGGTACTGGCCTCGAGTTCCGAACTGGCACGCCAGTCCGAGCATCTCACCGCCGAGGTGGGCCGCTTCCTCGCCACCGTGCG
>NZ_JBKFAK010000044.1:0-18578 GCF_053345595.1 Methylobacterium sp. D54C | reverse complement strand
TGCCGGTCGTGCCTGGCGGTGGACGCGGACGGGTTCGAGGAGCCGGATCCGGGCGAGCGGCGGGCGGCGTTCGGGGCGTTCCTGGCGGGCGCCGCGCGGGTGTTCGCGCCGTCCTCCGACACGGCGGCCCGGATCCGGACGGTGTACCCGGCCCTCGCGGTCACGGTGCGGCCGCACGTCGAGCCGGAGCGGTCGGTGCGCTCGACCGCCCTGCAGCGGCCCGGCCGCGTCCGCCGCGTCGCCGTGCTTGGCGGGATCAGCCTCCCCGAGGGCGGTCTGCTGCTGCAGGCGCTAGCCTCTGACGCGCAAAAGCGGGATCTGCCGCTGCACTTCGCGATCGTGGGCTACTCGGACCCGGCCCTGAAGAGCGGGCTGGAGCGCGCCGGCGTCGCCGAGACGGGGCGGTACTCCACCGACGATCCAACCCTCGACCGGGTCGCCCGGGCAGCCCTCCAGATCACTGAGACCGGCCGCCACTGGGAGGACGACGAGACACTCGATCTCGTCACACAGGTATCGGCCGACCTCGTGCTGCTGCCGTCGATCTGGCCCGAGACCGACGCGTACGCGCTGACCCTGGCCCTGCGAACCGGCTTGCCGGTGGCGGCCTTCGACCTCGGCGCGCCGGCCGAACGGCTGCGCGGCATGCCGAACGGCCATCTCCTGCCCTGCGCGCTGGTCACCGATCCCGCCGCCTGCAACGACCGCCTGCTGGCCATTGACATGACGGCGGATGACCGCCGCGCCCGGCTGATCCAAGCCGCGACCTACGAGGGCCTCCTGCGCGACTACTATGATCTTGCGACGCGTGCCTCATCCGACCGGGGGGCGCCGGGCAACGCACTTTAGCCCCTTTTCTCATCGAAGCAGGCCCGGCAACCAGAGGTCACGTCGATGCCCGCCCTCCCGCCGGTCCAGGGACAGAAGAGCCCGATCGAGTCCTATCTGCACGTGCTGCACGCGTTGATCCTGCGGGACATGCGCACCCGTTTCGGAGCCTCCATCTGGGGCTACGGCGTGGTCGTTCTCTGGCCCTGCGTGCACGTCTTCGTGCTGATCGCCATCTACACTTTTCAGAAGCTAGCGGCGCCTCTCGGCGACAACAGGGCCCTTTTCTTCGCAACGGGCGCAGTGCCAGTTCTGGTCTTCCAATACATTTCGCGCGAGGTCATGAAGGCGGTGATCATGAACCGGCCGCTGACCTATTACCCGCAGGTCAAGCTGTTCGACGTGATCCTGGCCCGCATCCTCGTGGAGATCGTGACCGGCTTCCTCGCGTTGCTGGTCGTCTGCTCCATCCTGGTCGTCATAGGGACCAATCCGATTCCAGCGGACCCATTCACGGCTATGTGCGGCTACCTTGCCGCGATCGTACTTGGCATCGGGATTGGAACAATCAACGTGGCGATCATCGGCTTTTTCCCAGGCTGGCTGATCGGCTACGCACTTTTCAGCATCATCCTGTATGTATCGAGCGGAGTCATGTTCCTCCCAAGCTACATGCCCGACAAAGTATACTATTGGATGAAGTACAATCCAGCCATGCAGCTGGCTGAGTGGGTAAGGTCCGCCTACTATCCCTACGCAGGCATTCAGGTAGATTATCTTTACATCATCATGTTCGGCCTGACCTGCGCCAGCATCGGCCTGCTGCTGGTCAAGCATGTCGTCAGCAAGCTTCAAGCTTGAAGAATGCAGGGTTGCGCATTTGCCCTACAATCGCGCAACCCGCGGCCGGCACGATCCTCAGGCTGCCCCACCAGAGCCGACAGCAGGCTTCCGCGTGATCGGGACGCGAGCCTTCGGCTTCGAATTCTCCAACCGCTTCGGGCCAGGGCTGTCACACGATGACGAATGCCGTTCATGCCATCGATACGAAGTACATCCGCCGGATCCAACAGCAACAAACTGAATTGACTCTCCTCCAGGCCGAGCGCGACGCCGCTTTGCGCGAGCGCGATCTGGCTCGAGCTCGGTCGGAGGCGACGTCGACCCTGATCGACTCTCTGATCGGAAGCGTGCGACCCTACGGGTTCAGTCGCAAGCGCTTCCTCGCCGCCATCCGCAAGGCTGCGCGGACCGTGCCAGATCACGGACCGGCCGCGCTTCAGCACGGCATCTTGTTCGAAGGTTCAAATCGGATCCTGGCGGCGTCGCGTATGCCGGGCCGAGCCGCGACGCGCGGCTGAACCCTGATACGCTTGCGCGCACGCGCGATCTCGTTCTGAGACTGGAGCCCAGGACCATGGATGTCGAACTCCTGACGGTGTTCAATGCCCTGATCAACCTGAGGGATAATCTGGACGCACACCCGCACATTCTCAGCTCGGATCTCGATTTCCTGTCCTTCGCCACGCGGATGGCTCCGTACTCCAATGCGCAGTTGATGCAGGACCTGTGGGTGCTGTACGAGCTCCAAGAGAAACGAAACGGCTATTTCGTGGAATTCGGCGCCTGCGATGGCGTCAGCCTGAGCAACACGCTCCTGCTGGAAAAGACCTACGCTTGGCAGGGAGCCCTGGCGGAGCCCGCGCGGGCTTGGCACGATGCGCTGCATCGCAACCGTAGCTGCTACATCTCCGATAAGTGCGTCTACAAGACCGACGGGATTGAGGTTCTGTTCAACGAAGTCGACATCGGCGAGCTCTCCGGCATGGAGGATTTTGCTGACGACGATTTTCATGCCCAGTTCCGCCAAGAGCGCCGGCAATACCCGGTGGCGACCATCTCGCTGGAACGGTTTCTCTCGGAGGCCCGGGCGCCACGGCGCATCGACTACATGAGCATCGATGTGGAAGGCGGCGAGCTCGACGTGCTGCAGAGCTTCGATTTCACCCGTCACGACATCGCGCTGATCAGCGTTGAGCATAATTTCTCCGGCAGCCGGGAGAAGATCGCCGCGCTGCTGAGCGGCCACGGTTACCGACGGCGCTTCCGTCAGCTGTCCCTGTTCGACGACTGGTATGCGCGCCCGGATCTCGTGACAGCACGATCCTGACGGGGAAGGTTCGGCTATGTCGGCGCAGTCCGCAATCGCCATTCTGGATTCGATGTTCGACCTGTTCAAGGAGATGGGCAGCGGCATCGCCCTTGATCTCAACTGGTTCGCGATCGCCAGACGCCTCCAGCAGGTTCGCGCGGAAGCCGTGTGGTCGGCCGATCTCGACTTCGTCGCCGTCAAGCTGAAGGCGCACGCCGCCCATTACGCCGCTACCTACCGCGAGCCGCTGGGTTCGGAGACGATCAGAAAGAAGAACACCGAAACGCTGGACGAAGTCGTCCGACACTACTCGATCCTTCGCGCGCATCTGGAGCAGCAGCTACCGGCCTCTTAACGCCGCGATAATTGGCGCGCGGTGCACATGTGCGCTCCGAGGCTGGACCGCGCGCCAGCAGGCCACGCTTGTCAGCCTCGCCGACACATCAGTCGCGACTCACGGCAGTCCGAACTCGACCATCCCGAGCGCGCTGCCCTCCGCCAAGCATTGAGCCTACGAACGGTTTGAGGCATCGATCCTGTGCGAGTGCGCCACTACGGCGACGAGGGAGGTACCGTGAGCAGTCTGAAATTCGGGACGAGCGGCTTGCGCGGTCTCGTAACCGACCTCGTCGGTGGCCCGAGCTACGCCTATGCCAGTGCGTTCTTCAGATCCGTCTCCCAGGGCGCAGGCGGCCGCATGGTCGTCATCGGGCGTGATCTGCGCGACAGCAGCCCCGGCATCGCCGCGACGGTGGCGGATGCCGCGGCAGGCGCCGGCTTCACGGCGATCGATTGCGGCCCGCTGCCGACCCCGGCCCTCGCCCTCGAGGCGATGCGGCGCGGTGCCTACGCGGTCATGGTCACGGGCAGCCACATCCCCGAGGATCGCAACGGCCTGAAATTCTACCGGCCCGAGGGTGAGATCACCAAGACCGACGAGGCCGCTATCCTGGCCGCCCTGGAGGAGGGCGCGTCCGGCGAGGGCCAGGCCTCATCTACCGCCACGCCTGAACCCGACGCGATCGCGCGCTATCAGCAGCGCTACGCTGCCGCCTTCGCGCCGGACATCCTGCATGGCCTGCGGATCGCGGTCTATCAGCAGAGTTCGGTGGCCCGCGACCTGATGGCCGACCTGCTCTCCGGCTTCGGCGCGGAGGTGACGCCGATTGGCCGGTCGCAGGTCTTCGTGCCGATCGATACAGAGGCGCATCGTCCGGAGGACATCGCCTTCATCCGCGACGTCATGGAACCGGGCTCCTTCGACGCGCTCGTGACCACGGACGGCGATGCCGACCGGCCGCTGGTGGCCGACAGCGCGGGCCGGATACTGCGGGGCGACGTGCTCGGGCTCATCACCGCCCGCTTCCTCGGTGCCGACACGGTGGTGGTGCCGGTCACCGCCGGCTCTGCGCTCGAGCATTCCGGCGGCTTCCGGAAAGTTGTTCGTACGAAGGTGGGATCGCCTTTCGTCATCGCCGGCATGGAGCTGGCGACGTCTGCCGGGGCGCGGATCGTCGCCGGCTTCGAGGCAAACGGCGGCTTCCTGCTCGGATCGGACGTTACGCTCCACGGCAGGACTTTAGCCGCCCTTCCGACGCGCGACGCGATGCTGCCGATCCTAGCCACCTTAGCAGCGGTGCGAGCCGCCGGCACCGCCCTCGCGGATCTCGTGGCCTCCCTGGATGCGGGAGAGATGGCCAGCGACCGCCTACCCAACACCCCATCCGACACGAGCGCCGCCTTCCTCGATCGCCTTCGGGAGCCGGACTTCCGGGCCGCCTTCCTAGGCCCGATCGGGTCAACGGACTCGATCGATCAGCAGGACGGGATCCGGATCGAATTGGACGGCGGGCGCACGATCCATTTCCGGGCCTCAGGAAATGCGCCCGAGCTGCGCTGCTACGCGGAGGCCAAGACGGCACAGGAGGCGCAGGATCTCGTCCGGTGGGGACTTGCCTCCGCCGCGACCGCGATGTCGGCAAAAGCCTGAACCTTCACGGAGTCTCGGAGCCGTCCCGAACATCACAAGAGGCTGGGGCCCCCTCAAGGCGCACTGACGACCTTCGCCTCGCTCGGCGCGGCCGCTCAGTAGGCTACACCAGTGGCCCGCGCGGGCGACCTGATGGCCGGTCGCAGCTCGCTAACGGTCGGCGTACTCCGCCGCGGCGAGCCTTCGCAGGCCCGCTTCGAGATCGATGCGCGGCCGCCAGCCGGTCCGGTCGAGGAACCGCGTCGAGTTGAGCATCTTGTAGGCCGCGCCCTGGAACGAGCCGGGCGGGCTCACCAGGGGGACGGACCAGTCGAGGGCGGCCAGGGCCGCCCGCGCCACCGCCTCGACGGTGACGGGCGTGTTGGCGGCGCAGTTGAGGATCTCGTTGTCGAATGCCCGGTCGGCCGCCAGGATCGCGTCGATCTGGTCGTCGACGTACAGCACCTCGCGGACGGTCTGCGGGTTGCCCCAGACCTCGAACTGCTCAGCGCCCGCCGCCTTCTCCCGCACGGCGCGGTCGAGCAGGGCGCCGACGAAGTGGCTGCGGTCGGAGGCCTTGTTGTCGTGCGGTCCGTACAGGGTCGCCAGCACGCAGTGTAGAAAACTTAGGCCGTACTGGTGCGCGTAGGCCGCCGAGCCCGTCGCCAAGACCTGCTTGGCGAGCCCGTAGCCGATCACCGACGGGTGCATCGGTCCCTGCCCGAACCGCGCCTCGGACAGCGGCTCCGCCGATTCCGGATAGGTGCAGGACGAGCCCGTGGAGACGAGCTTGGCCTGGGGCTGGAACAGGCGCCACGCCTCGAGGACGTTCAGGTGGACCCGGGCGTTGATCGCCAGCAGCTCGCCCTGGATGTCATACTGCACCGCGCCGGTCCGCTGGCGGGTCACCACGTGGAAGATCCGGCCGGCCGGGGGGGCCTCGCGCAGCGCCCGCTCGACATTCGCCCACTCGGAGAGGTCGCCCGCCGCGCGACCGATCTCGACGACCTCGCGGCCATGGGCCCGGAGCCGCGGGACGAGGTTGCGCCCGAGGAAGCCGTCCGCCCCGATGACGATGTCGCGCTCAGGCTCCGGCATGCTGAGCCCCGTCGCGATAGGCCTCGCGATACCACGCGATCGTCGGCCGCAGCCCGTCCGCGAGTCCCGTGAAGCTCGCCATCCCGAAGCGCTCGCGCAGCCGCTGGTTGGTCGAGCGGCGGGCGAGCACGCCGTGGGTCGCCGTGTCGGGGGCGTGCACCGGCCGATTCTCGCCCGCCACCTCCAGGATGGTGCGGGCGAGGTCGAGCAGCGTCGTGGTCTCGCCGCGGCAGAGGTTGAGCGCGTCGCTCGTCTCCCGCATCTCCAGGGAGCGGGCGAACACGTCGACGACGTCGCCGACGTAGATGAAGTCGCGCTCGACCAGCGGGTTGCCCTTGATCTCGAAGCGCTCCCCCGGTGCGAGCGCGCGCATCACGAAGGCCGGCAGGACGTGCGCCTTGCGCGGATCCGTCGAGTCGTGGGGACCGTAGGGGTTGCTCAGGCGGAAGCTGATCGTGTGGATCCCGTAGCGCTCGGCGTGGAGGTCGGCGATCACCTCCGACCAGCGCTTCGACCACGCGTAGAAGGCCTCGTTCCGGTTGGGCGGCGCGTTGAGGTCGACCGGCCGCGCGTCGTCGAGGGGATCGAGGGCCGCCGGGTAGACCGCGACGCTCGAGGCCGCGCGCACCTCGCGGATGCCCTTCGTCAGGCAGAACCGGTAGAGGCGGTTGGCGATCTCGGCATTGCCGGTCAGCAGGTCGCTCTGCGCCGTCTCGAACTTGTCGGCGTCGTAGCGCTGCGCGGCGACGTTGACGACGATGGCGTCGGCGGGAACCGACAGCGCCTCCAGGGCATCGAAGCGCGCGGCCTCATGCGCCCCCGGCACCGCGCGGCCGGAGGGGCTGACCGCGATCAGCCGCGGCACGCGGTCGGCGAGATGCGCGACGAGGTTGCGGCCGACGAACCCGGTCGCACCGACGACGACGACGGTCTCGGGCAAGGAGGATCGGGAGACGGCAGCCACGCTCAGATCGCCTTCGGCAGGTCGGCGGCGGTGATCACCTTGAGTTCCGGCACCGGAACGATGAAGGCGCCGCCGTTCTCGAGGTAGCGGCGCTCGCGCGCCAGGAACTCGTCGATGAAGTTCCAGGCGAGCACCAGATAGGCGTCGGGCGCGGGTACGCTGCCCTCCTCGACGATCGGGATGCGGGCGCCGGGGATCAGCCGGCCGAACTTCAGCGGATTCTTCTCGGCCGCGTACTGGACCAGACGCGGACCGATGCCGAAGGCGTTGAGCAGCGTCGCGCCCTTGGCTGGGGCACCGTAGGCGTGGACCGTCTTCCCCTCGGCGTGCCTGCGCTCCAGCAGGTCGAGCAGCGCCGCCTGCAGGCGCCGGACGTTCTCGGCGAAGCCGACATAGGTCTCGAACTTGCCGTAGCCGCGGGCCTCCTCGTCGGCGCGCATGCGCTTGACCGCGTCGCTGACCGGGTGGGCGCCGGGGAAGCCGACATGCGCCTCGAGGGAGCCGCCATGGACCGGCACCACGCTGACGTCGAAGACCTCCAGGCCGTGGCGCGCGAACAGCTGCTCCAGGGAGCGGAGCGTGTAGTAGCACAGGTGCTCGTGGTAGATCTGATCGAAGGCGGTGTTCTCGATCATCCCGCCCAGGTAGATCGCCTGCACGACGAAGACGCCGTCCGGCTTGAGCAGCGTGACGATGCCCTTCACGACGCTGTGCAGCTCCTCCAAGTGGAAGAAGACGCCGGCGGCGGTGATCAGGCTCGCCGGCCCGTCCTGCGCGCGGACGATCTCGGCGGTCTCGGCGTTGAAGAAGCGATTCAGCGTCGGCACGCCGGCGGCGCGGGCCAGTTCCACGACGTTGGAGGCGGGCTCGACGCCGCAGCGGCGCAGGCCGAAGGGCTCGTACTGCCGAAGCCACGTGCCGTCGTTGCTGCCGATGTCGACGACGAGGTCCTGCGGCCCGAGGCCGTACCGCTCCACGAGCCGGGCCGCCGTCTGGCGGAAATGCTCCACCAGCGTCTTCGTCGTGCCCGAGACGTAGGGGTAGTCGCTGAACATGCTCTCCTTCGGGATCGTGTGATCGATCTGGACGAGCGTGCAGTCGCGGCAGAAGCCGGCGCGCAGGGGGAAATGCGGCTCGCGCCGGTCGGCGAGCTCCGGCGGGATCAGGCGGTTGCAGTGCGGCTGATCGGTCAGGTCGAGGAACAGCTCGACATCGCGTCCGTCGCAGACGCGGCATGCCATGGCGAGTTTCGTTCCCGTCATCCTACGACCTGTGACATCCGCGGCGCGAGGCTCTACGACCCCACGAGGCTTATCGGCTGAGCCAGGGCAGCGCAACGCGCGGTCGCAGCTCGATCGAAGTCAGAGCCGAAAGGCGAGACAGTTTTGCCGTCGCGCATGTCCTCCAGCGGCGAAGATCCACAATGACCGCGGCGGATATCCGAAAGCACAAACCCCGGGCCCGCAAAGAACAATGATCTCGACACCGAGTTGGACAGTCCGCAAATCCCACCACGTCATGAAGGATCGCTGGCTCGGTCTCCGTGCCGACGACTGCGTGACGCCGTCGGGTCACATCGTCGATCCCTATTACGTGCTCGAGACGCCGGACATCGCGCTCGTGCTGGGCATCGACGCGGCCGATCACGTCATCCTCGTACGCCAGTACCGTCACGCCCATGGGGGCCCGAGCCTGGAGCTTCCGGGCGGGGCCATCGACCCCGCCGACCCCGATATCCTTGCGGCCGCCGAGCGCGAGATGCGCGAGGAAACCGGCTACATCTTCGCCGATGCCGAGCGCGTGGTCACCCTGAACGCGGATCCGGCCCGCTACGCCAACCGCATGCATCTCGTCCGCGCGCGCGTGACCGCGGCCGGGCCGGCGCTTCCGGATCCCGCCGAGGACATCGCCGTGGTGCGCGTACCGCGGGCCGAGGCCTTACAGCTCGCCCAATCGGGCGCCATCGTCGGAGCCGTGCACGCCGCCATGCTCCTGATCGGCCTGTCCAGCACCGGATGAGGGCCGTCACCGGATTGTGGATCGAGCGATCGAACCGCTGACAAGACCCGCGCGTTGCGCCAATACGATTAATCGTCGGTTAAAGAGCGGATCGAAGCGTGCCCGAGTACGACATCAAGATCGTTGCTCCGCGAGATCGGAAAGCTCCGGACGCAGAGCGCGAGACTCCGCCCAAGCGCAAGCTCGACTGGGATCGCGCCATGCGCGAGGCCGCGGAAGCGGAGCTCTCGATCCAGTCGCACGATTGACAGTGCCAGACGGCGAAGCGCGCCCCGGCGAGGGCGCACACCTCCTGGGCCCTTCCTACTCCTTCAGCGCGACCTCTCGCAGGAAGGCGAGCAGGTCGTCCGACCTGAAGTGGTGCACGGCGAGCCCCGCCGCACGGCCGGCGGCGAGATCTGTTTCCTGATCGCCTACCAGGAAGCTGCGCGCGCGGTCGATGTCCCAATGGACCATCAGATCGAGGATCATGCCGGGCTCGGGCTTCCGCCATCCGTGGACCGCCCTGTAGGCCTCGACCGTCCCGTCCGGATGATAGGGGCAGTAGCGTAGATCATCGATATGCGCGCCGGCCACGCGCAGGTCGTCCCGCAGCCAAGCGGTCAGACGGGCGACGTCGGCCTCGGTGTAGAAGCCGCGGGCGACCCCCGCTTGGTTCGTGACGACGAACACGAAGTAGCCGGCATCATTCAGCGCGCGGACGGCGTCGCGCGCGCCCGCCATCCACTGGAACCGGTCCACGGAACCGACATACCCGTGGTCGTGATTGAGAACACCGTCCCGATCGAGGAAGGCGGCAGGTCTCCTCCGACGGGCCGGGATCTCTTCCTGGGCTCGGGCGTAGCTCTCGGGCACGCCGATATCGAGAAAGTAGCCGTCGTGGGCCTCGCCGACCACGCGGCCCTCGGCGACCAGCGCGGGCAGGACGTCCCGTTCCAGCGAGCAGGCCGGCGGCAGGCCGGCCAGCGCGTCGCGGCGCACCAGGTAGACGCCAGCGTTGACGAGGCCGGGGCCCGGCTCAAGCGGCCGCTCGAGGAAGGCGGTGATCCGGACGCCGTCGACGAGCGCGACGCCGTAGCGCGCGGCGTCCGGCACCCGACGGAGCGACAGGACCATCGCCGCTTCGGGATGACGGGCCGCCATCGCGGGCAGGGACAGCAGGTTCACATCGAACCATGAGTCGCCGTTCAGCAGGAGAAAGGTCTCGTCGGCCTCGGGAAGGGCGTGCACGACGGCGCCCCCGGTCCCGGCCTGCTCCGGCTCGACCGAGACCCGAAGCGTCATGCCGAAGCGTCGCGCGACCGGGTTGTCGGCGGCATAGGCGCGGATCTTCTCGCTGTGGAATGAGGCCAGCAGCACGATCTCGGTGAAGCCGTGGCGGCCGAGCTCGAATAGCAGCACGTCCAGGAACGGCTCACCCGATGCCGGCAGCAGCGGCTTGGGCATCGCCGAGGTCAGTGCGCCCAGGCGCGTGCCGAAGCCGCCGCACAGGATCATGGCTTGCCGGACAGAGCCTCCGCCCTTCCGCTCTGGCTCGGTCACAGGCCGTCCCTCACGCTGCCGTCCCGCGCGGGAACAGGCTTTCTTCGACGAGGCCGCAGACGATGTGCGCGGCGGTGATGTGGATCTGCTGGATCAGGGGCGTGGCGTCCGTCGGCGCGTGCAGGCAGACATCCGCCCGCTCGGGCATCGCCCCGCCCGTCGCACCCGTGAAGGCGACAACCCGCAGACCCAGGTCGCGTGCCGCGTCCATCGCCTTCAGCACGCTCGGCGACCGCCCCGATGTGGAGAGGGCGAGCAGGACATCGCCCGGGCGCCCGAGGGCCAGCACTTGCCGCTCGAACACGTGCTCGTAGCCGTAATCGTTGCCGATCGCGGTGATTACCGAGGTGTCGGTGGTCAGCGCCACGGCCGCGGCGGGCGGCCGGTCGTAGTTGAGCCGCGAGACGAACTCGCCCGCGATGTGCTGCGCGTCGGCGGCACTGCCGCCATTGCCGATCGTCAGGAGCTTGCCACCACCGCGCAGGGACGCGGTCACGAGATCGGCGATTTCGGCGAGGGTCGCGTGGAAGCGGGAGTCGTCGAGAGCGGCCTGGAAGGTGTCGCGGGTCTGCGTGAGAAAATCGACGATCGCGCTCATGCTCACCTCGGTCCGTCCCCGCGCCCGCCGACCTCTCGGGCCAACCGGCGGGCGTTCGCTGCTGGGCTCCGGTCACCCGGATCAGACGTTGGCGAACCGCGAGTTGCGTATCATTCGGAAGCCCTTGATCAGTTCCTTGATGCCCCGGTCGAGATCGAAATCGGGGAACCAGCCGGTCGCCTCCAGCTTCTCGTTGGACACGATATAGTCGCGCTTGTCGGGATCCTCGCCGATCGGGGCCTCGACGTAGACGAAGTTCGGAACGTGCACCTTGATGCGTTCGCAGAGTTCCAGCTTCGACAGGTTGGCGCTCGACAGGCCAAGATTGTACGCCTCGCCACGCATCCGGTCGTAATTGTCCATCCCGTGGATGAACCCTTTGGCGACATCGCGGATGTGGATGTAGTTGCGCTTGAAGTGGCCCTCGAACACCAGGAGCGCCCGGTCGGTCACGGCCCGGTGCGTGAAGTCATTGACGAGGAGGTCGAGCCGCATTCGCGGCGCCATGCCGAACACCGTCGCCAGCCGCAGGCTGACGCCGCGCCCGCTGTCGAGCACCGCCTTCTCGGCCTCGACCTTGGTGGTGCCGTAGAGCGAGATCGGCCGCAGGGGCGAGTCCTCGGTGCAGAACTTGCCGGCCTCGCCGACGCCGTAACCCGAGTTGGTCGTCGGGTAGACGATCCTCTGCTCGCCGCCCGCACGCTCGACCAGGGCAATCACGGCGTCGCGGTTGAGCGTCGTGGCGCCGATCGCGTCCTCCTTGCAGAGGGGCGCGCCGACCAGGGCCGCGAGAGGGATGAGCACGTCGTGCTTCGGGATCAGCTCGTCCAGGATGCGCGTGTCGCGCGCGTCGCCCTTGATCGGCTCGAACGTGTCATACTGGCAGGCCGAGAACAGGTCCGGGGCTCCGGACTTGAACGTGTCGAGCACCGTCACGTGGTGCCCGCGCTCAAGCAGCATCGGCACCAGGATCGTCCCGATATAGCCCGCGCCGCCGGTGATCAGAATTCGCATCGTTGCCTCTCGTCGCGATGAGTCTGCGGCCCGGCTGGGACCGGGCCGGGGCCTGTGAGGATGCCGCTCAGCGCGTCTGGCGATAGATCAGGGTGGACCCGTCGACATCGATGCCGATCGGCACGACGGACAGCGGCGCGACCCGCTCGATCAGGGCCGAAAGCCGATCGGGATCGATCAGAGCGAGGAAGAAGCCGCCACCGCCCGCGCCGCACAGCTTTGCCCCGTAAGCCCCCGACCCGATGATCGCTTCGAACAGATCGTCGAGCACCGCGTTCGAGACCTCACGCGACAGGGTTCGCTTGATGCGCCACGAGGCGGAGAGCATCTCGCCGAGTTGCGCGAGCCAGCCGCTCGTCCCCGCTTCGAGAAGAGAGACGCATTCCTCGACGAGGCGGTAGAGTTCGGACAATTCCTTGTCGATCGCGCGCGCGCGCGTCACGGCGATCTGCGCGGCGACCGTCGTCGTCGCGCGCCGCGCGATGCCTGTATGGACCAGCACCATCGACGCGTTGAGTTGCTGAATGGCGGCAGAGCTCATCTGAACAGGCGAGATCCGTATGGCGGAGCCGCTGAAATCGAATCGGTTGATCCCGCCGAAGGCGGCGTGGAGCTGGTCCTGCACGCCGACGTTCTCACGCAAAATCTCTCGCTCGACTTCAATTGCCTTCTTAGAAAGCTCGATCTTCGTAGGTTTTTGGTTCAAGATTGCGTAAATTGTTCGCAAAAAACCGACAGTGAACGCTGAAGACGAGCCCAGACCGCTTCCCGCCGCAGGCAAATCGGAGATGATGCTCATATCGAGTCTACGGGTCACATTGAAATGCTTCAATACTTCTCGAACGACAGGATGTTCAATTTCTGAGATATTGTTGCAATGCTCAACACGAGAGTAACTTAATCTATAATTATAATCCTGGCAGCCAATCAGATCGAGCGCCGCGATGATGATATACTTATCGATCGCCGCGCCGACGACAGCGCCCGGGGCGCGCTCAAAATACTCTGGGTAATCGGTGCCGCCACCAAACAAACTAATCCGTAGGGGTGTCCGCGTAACCGTCAGCATAGCATTATTCCGAACACTCAACAGCTTCGGCGAACCCGCCTGCACCATACAGCCTTTTATATTTCCCCTAACCGTCACCCAGTCCATATTTTGAGGACCGACTTCGCGAATATGACAAAATCGCAAAGCGATTCGTAAAAATATCTATGACACAGCACCCCTTTGCAACTTTAGCCTAATTTTTTGATCAAAAAATCCATTTGACCGCCGAAATTGACGGGAATTTGTGTGTTGCAGTTAAACAACCTTAACATGCTTCATTTTGATTCTGCCGACCAACACTCCCGGGGTCGATTGGCGGCGACAGGCTGGAGCACGGGCAACAGACCTACGCCCAATGCGCCATCACGTCGCCTGTCGCGCAACTCAGCCGTAATGACCATGAAGCGCAGAACCTGATACCGTGACTAGGCCCAACTCCACTTCTTTCTGCTTTACCGACGACGCGTTCGACAAAGTCGTGATCAAATCAACGATACCAGAGCAATTGCCAGCTCTGGGATACATCGGACAGCATCACAACTTTGGGAGAAACCCTTCCAGACGCAGCGTGCTCACATTATGGTTAAGAAAGTGTCAACAATCTCAAGCTGCCCCTACCGCAGCCCTTCGATATCATGCCACGCGGCACCCTTATTAACTTCAAGCGGCCGGAAGGTCGCGATTCAGCAATTCGCTGGCGCAACGCGTGCGCCAGCGAATAACGTCGACGAGATGCGGCAGAAGGCGGCCTACAGTCCGGCTTTCGGACCGTGATCGTCAACGCTCTCAATTTTCGCAAGATCTTTACGAAATGCGTTGACCTGCGCAACTGCAATAGGATCTGCGGTCGTCACGATCGGACGGAACCCTTTCGCCGAACGGGCTGGTGCATAGTTGCGGGAGGCGGTGTGGATCGAGCGGTGCCCCAGAATCGCGGCAATTACCTCCGGCGGCAGGTCCACCTTCATCCGGGCAGTCGCAACATGGCGTAGTGTGTATGGGCAGGCGGGATGAATTCTTAGACTGGGGCACATCTTTCCCGCCTTGATCGACGCCGCTGTCATTGCGCGGGCAACGTTCTGGTGGATCGCCTCCCACGTCTCGCGGACGAGCGCATCGGCTATGCGATCGAGAGATGCGGCCAGCGATGCAAGGTAGTCGTCCCCAAATCCGTCCAGCGGCAGCCTTCGCGTCGGCCCATTGCCACGGTCATTGGTGTTTTTGGCGTTCTGAATAACGAGATAGCCATCGACAATCTGAGCTGTCTCCCACTCTACAGGGCGCAATCCGAGGTCGACGCCAAAAAAGACCTGCGCCTGGGCGATGGGGGCGTGACGATGTCCCACCTCGCAAAGGGCGAGCAAGAGAGCGTGGGCCTCGGCCGGGTTCAGACTCTTCCGCTTCTTCGCGCTCGTCTGCCGCTCGGTGCGCACGCACGGTATGGGCGTCACAAGGCGGCCAGTCTCACAATCGGTCGCGTTCAGGCGCTGCAACGCGCTTACCAAACGCGGATGGTTGGGATGTTTGCGGCTCGTTTCAACGAAAGCAAAGCGCAGCGCTGCCCGAGTATGCCGGATGGTGCTCTCTGACCACCTTCCGTGCTGTCCCAAGAAATAATCAACCACGTCGACGGGGGATGGGGCCTGCTGGTCGAGCTCGCGACCGACCATGCCGATGAAGGCTCGAGCCGTGGCCGCATAATCCCGTCGTGTCGTCTCGCTCTGTCCTGTTACCGCTACGCTCATGATCCAAAACTCTACGTTACTTCCACCAAGGAGACGGGGGTGACTGGCCGAATACGAACCGCGCAGCGGACTGTTACCGTCTGCGTTACCCCCGCTTGATCTCTCGCGATCCGCGTGTGCCACGAGACAGGAGACAATGGCCCGCGATCGACCACGGCGGAGCTTCGTAGATCGGCATGAAAAAGACAAAGCGCGTTCGTCGAGCGATCCTCTAAGACCTGCACCCACCAAAAAAATGACGTTCTCTCAACTGAGTCAAAGCGCAACTCGGGCAGACCGATTTTGAGACATCTTGCGTCTTTCATCGGGCTCCACAATGCTACGATCAGGAGCGGAGATCGGCATGCGGACCGCACGTTTTACCCCCGGCGACATCGTCACCTCGGTGAGGCTCGAGCTCTTCTCTCGTAGGGAGAGCGATGCGCGGATCGAGGAACTGTTCGCGCCGCTGACGACGGAGTCGATCATCGCGCTGCGGGGAGATCTCGATGGGGCGTTGACACGCTTTCATGCGCTGCTGACTGCCGCATTCGTCGTGACTTGCAACGGGACCCGCCGTTCGGTGGCGGAGACGATGCTGGTGGGCGCGATCTGCATCGCAGAGGGGCCACGTGTTCGCGCGGCGCGTCCGGCTTGGATCGCGCAGCATCTGGCTCTGCTGGACGAATACTTCGGCGTCCACCGGGTTCTGGCGATCGTGATGCATGAGTACGAGGACAGGTGCGAGATCCGTTCGCTGCTGCGCC
The DNA here is from genome assembly GCF_053345595.1 of Methylobacterium sp. D54C. Classification (NCBI taxonomy): domain Bacteria; kingdom Pseudomonadati; phylum Pseudomonadota; class Alphaproteobacteria; order Hyphomicrobiales; family Methylobacteriaceae; genus Methylobacterium; species Methylobacterium sp. D54C. The sequence continues at coordinate 2,852 of NZ_JBKFAK010000044.1, read as the reverse complement.
CCACAGACGATGGCCTCCACGCTAACCGAGAATGGGGCCAGCGCGGCGCGAAGAGCGCCTCCTCATCTCCGAGGACGGAGCGCGGGACAAAAGCAGCTGGGATCAGAAGAAGGATACCGGTTGAACTGCAGACCCGTGCCGCCATCCGCTTGCGGCTGCGTATCGCGGTTGACAACTCGCTTACGACCACCGCGGGATCCGTCATGACAGATGCGCCTGAGTCTCCAATCGTTGGAGTGTTCAGGAGTGAACGCGAGATCCAACATTCGCGCGACGTTTCGGAGGGGATCAGTACGTCGCTGCTCGGCGGTACAGCGATTGCTGCAACCCCGGCGGCAATGTCGCCGGCTACAGCCGCGCCCGGCTGTGCAGGTACATCGTCCCCTGACGACGCAGTTTATATATCTGATCCGTCGAACAACGTCGTGCTGAGAAGCCGCGCATGTCGCACGACCGTGGTTCGTAGCATGACTATCTCAAAGAACGGGGAGGTGTCGTCCCCTCCTATTTTGTGCCGCTCAAATAGGGGGGCGCGCAAGCACTCCACGGTGGATGACCAGATCGCCACGACCCTGCTCATAGGAACGCCGAAAACCCGTGACCGCGAAGACGCTAAAACTGAAAAAATCGAATACGAAGACCGCCTACCACGTGACTTAGGTCAGGTTTCACAGACCTGGGTCCGTCAAGCGAGAGTCGAACGGCATCCGCCCCCCACGAATGGAAACGAACCAATTTTCAGTGCTCCACCTGTTGTGCCAGCGAGTAATGAATACTGTTTCGATCGCGTTCTTTGCGGCGGATCTGGGTCATCGCGTGGCCATTACGGGTTGACGGAGAGACGCACAGCCAGTCCGCCCGAACTTCGTGCGCTCGAGCATTTTCAACGGGCTGATTTGCCCGTCGACAGGGCTCGTCGACCATGGTGTCGTGATCCTTCCGATCAGCGCCTCCCGGTCACGCCGCAGATTGTCTGCGAATCTCCCCCGCAGCGTCGCGAACGCCGCCGTGAACCAAGTCCCGAGGCTCTCGACGTAGTGCTGTCGGGCGAGGTTGGCAAAGCGTACAGAAATCGCGGCTCTCTGCGGCGCTGCGAAACTGACGCGGCCGTACATGGTACGCTTGAGCATCTTCAGCCGGCCGATCTGCCCTTCGGCCTGCGCGTTGCTTTAGAACGTCGTCAGTGCAGTCTGGACCGCCCGCCGATTCTGCGCCAAGTTAGCCGCGAAGGTCTCCAACGCCGCGACGCCGCAGGTGCGCGTTTCGAGGAGCCACCTACCGAGTTCGCCCACCGGATCGGCCAGTTGGTCGCCATCCAGGCCGCAGGCGCGCATCAGCTTCGTGAACCGCTGCGTCAGATCGACAACGCGTACCACTTCGGCATCCTGCCAGATCCGAGTGAGGTCGGCCGCGGCATGGGACGGCAACGTCGTGATGGTCCGAACCGTGGTCCAGGCCAGCTGCTTTCGAGAAGCAAGTGTTTCTGGTCTGAGAACCTTTGCGCGCGTCGAGCCAGCCCCCGACAACCATTTGTGGGCGATGCTCCGCCGCGGCGGCGTGCCCAACTCGGCAATGTAGCGATGCACCTGCCGATGAGTTCCAGCAAAGCCCTGGTCGCGGATCTCGCGTCAGAGCGCCATGGCGCTCTCACAGCTCTCGGCCATGCGCTGCTCCAGATGGGCGAGATTGGGGTCGAGGCGAGACGGATTGGGCCGCTGGTTCGCGCGCTCGGGGAAGCTCTTAATCTGGGCGTACTTGCGCACAGTCGCGCGCGCCAACCCTGTAGCGCGACCGATCGCCAGGAGGGTCGCACCTGCCAGATAACCCCGACGCACGTCCTCGTAGGCTGCAAGCCGCCGAGCGCGACTGTCACGACTCCTCGTGATCTCAGCGGCGCTGCGGCGGTAGGCGCGCAGGCGATCCCCGGGATGGCGGCCATCACCGATAGACAGAGCGGGCAACTGACACAGCCGACTGTCGACGCGGCCGAGCCAGCGTTCGAGCGGTGGGCGCATGTTCAGGAGGTGATGCCATCGATCAGCGACCGGAAGCACAACTGGCGCGCGAGCGGTGAGCGCTTGGGCGTGCTCGGTGGACCGGTCGCGGGCGACGATCTGGATGCCGGGATCGCGACGCAGCCAGTCGGTGACGGCCACTCCCGAACGGTCGGGCAGCAGGTCGATTGGGCGACTGCATTCGAGATCGACGAGGCGTAGGCCGTAAGCTCGTCTTTTTCGGAGAAGCCGATCATCGATGCCTACGACGCGAGACCGATTCACGCTCAGCAGCGGCAGTGGACAGGGCGCAGGATCGTATCAGGCGTCGGTCTGCATACTCAGGCGGGCACCGGCCTCGCCACCAGCTGCAAGCCAAGCCCAATCCGGGTCTGAGCCTGCGCACGGCGGCATCAGCCGCGGGAATGGCTGTGCGAAGATACCGCAGCGGCCGGCAGGATGATGGCAGCAGAAGCTCGAACGCAAGGGCGCAGCGTCATGGGGTGACCAAGGTTCGGTAGAGCAACCTGGCAGGTACGAGGGCAGGATCATCGTAACCTCGAAGTGCCGTCCCCGTCACCGCGACCGCTCCACGCAAAACGCGGAGAAATCACGAAGCGATTGAGCATCATGTGATTTCTGTTCCCAGGCGTTTGTCCCTTCGACTGCCGTGTCTTCTGTATATCCATGCAGGCTAAATACCTACTTTAGCTATGCAACTTCGGCCGGGACTAGAGCCTGTCGTCACCTGAGGTGATCGAGGGCTGCGGCGAGGCAGAGGACTCCGGTGAAGCTGGAGGCGGTTTTCTCATAGCGCGTGGCAACCGCCCGCCACTCCTTGAGCCGTGCCCAGAGCCG
>NZ_JBKFAK010000043.1:0-19269 GCF_053345595.1 Methylobacterium sp. D54C | reverse complement strand
CACCTCAATCTGGCGCAGCTTCAGCACGACCTGCTCCGCGTTCGTCTTCTGACCTCGCCGCATGTCCGACTCCTTGTCCTGGCTGATCCTCTCAATCAGCCCGGTCCAAAGCCAGCCGGTCAGGTCAAGTTCCGGATGTCGCTTGATACAAGGTAAACCCTGGGATGTACACCGGCCCGTCCGGACCGTCCCCGAAAGGTATCATCTCGGCCCTGGGCGCCCCCGGAGGTGGGACGGGAGGCTCCGCAGGGGGCATCTGGTACCTCTCAGCGTACGCACCTCGCAAAGCTGCGACCACCGCCTCCACGCATTCGACGGATTTCGCCGCGAGTTCAATGGCCATGCTGCCATCGAACCCAAGGGTCGCCGCCCATTCGCGTGTCATAGGACAATGAATTCTCGGCCTCACGGCCGCAACCGTCAAAGTCCTGCCGACGGCGCCCTTGAGGTGGGTGACCTGGTTACGTTGCGCCGCCAACACTTCCAGGCTGCTTCTCAGGTTCGAAGCCAACCAATTCGGGCCGACGATTTTGTCGCCCACTTTCACGACCTGCTTTGCCAGTCCGCCGATCTTCTTGAAGTTTTCGACGTTGTCGTGGACGGGCCTCAGTGACTCGCTCGGCCAAGACTCGCGTCCTTCGATGACGATGAAGTCCAGCAACTGGCCGATGAATCCCTCCATCGCCATGACCGCCAAGCGGATCGCGGACACCGCCGGTTCGTAGGGGACATTCGCACGCCTGGCGCTGGCGACATGGTATCTTGCCTGCCAAAGGCAGCAGTCGAAATGGTTTTGCTTCATCTCGAAGGACCACATTCGATCCGAGTACGTCCATACGACGAAGGATGCGTTCTCGATGGGCTGCCGCGAGCCGTCCATCATCTGCTGTATCCCGGTCCGAGGCGCACTCGTCCAAATCGGCTCGAACGGACCGACCGGTATCGTTCGCCCGTCCTCGCTGCGGTTGAGGAACCAGGTTTCGGGCTTGAACGAATTCGCATTGAGCTCCTCGTCGAACGCCGCTGCCGTCTGGTGGCCGCCGGTCGCTCCCGGCAAGCGCGCGGCGGCGTCGAGCCATCGCGCGGTGACTGCCTCGACAGGAGTCGGAGCGGCAGAGGCAAGACGTAAGCTGCATCCCCTGGCTAGCCGCGCGTAACGCGACGCGGCCTTCGGATGGGTGACCTCTAGCAGGCTCGCGAGCATGCTGAATTCCTCACCGCAGTGCGTGAGATGACCAAGGCGCCATTTTAGCTCGACAGCGTTCTGCATCCCCTCGACTGCGGCTGAGACCTCGGCGAGTTGCACTCGTTCGCCCAGTGCTCGTCTCCCCTGCACCGATTCGCAAAAGTCCCATGCCTCGTCGATACGCCTCAACAGCGGCCTGGTCGCTCGAGGCATCTCCCAGACACGTCGATCCTGGTCGGAAAGCGCCGAGAGCGCGTTGATCGCCGGCTCCCACCCCTGAGGCAACTCGGACATGAGGGCCGCCATCGACCAGCGCTCGTAAGTCGACGGCTTTCCCTCGGGGGATGCCGCGGCGGCGTTCCAGTAGCCCTCCCGCTCGTCCAGGAGGGCGATCACCCTTTTCAGGTTAGGGCGGGTGAGATCGACCCGAGGAGCCCGCCCTGTCAGGCAGTCCGCCAGCGGCTTGCCCGCGTCGATGCACGTCACCACGTAACGCGCGGCGGCCGGCGAACAATCGGCGGCGATTGGCTGGTCCTGCATGGTGTCCTCCCGAAGGCCCCGCAGGATCGCCGGGTGGCGATTGAGGCTTCCTGAACTGTGCGCGCCCACCTACGCCCAGGGTGAATAGGCGCTTGCCCGGACGATCGGATCCGGTCGCGACTGCCCGGATCCGGGCGGCTTTGTCGTATGCGTGCCCCCCTCCTAGCCTTCCCACGGGAGAACCGAGGAGGATCACATGGTGGCATTTGCTTACCCCGACCTGATGGATCCGTGGCGCCTCACGGTCGTGCCGGCCACCGGCCTGCCGTTCGGGAACGGCTTGATGCTGCATGGTGGCGAACGCGATCCGATGCTGGCCCGCGCGCTCGGCTTCGAGGCGTCGCCTTGCGGCTACATCCTCGACCCGCATGTGCCCGACCCGACCTTCGAGGCCTCCCTGTCCAAGGTCGGCGTGTCCATTGCCGAGCTGTTGCCGTCGGCCCGTTTCGCCTACGTCGACCCAACCGCATTCGCCGTGGATGGCCCCACGGCCTGGAACGCCAGGACGGCCCCGGATCAAGCGCGGCACCGATCTCGGCTGCGGCAAGCCATTGCCCAGGCGCAACGGGCCCCGACACCCGCCTCCGGCTCGCCCCGGGGCGAAGCTACGTCCACGGCACTTGTCGATGTGGCGGCGGCGGCGATGCGCCTGCTCGCGCCCGACGCGGCCCCGATGACGGCGGTGCCTTATGCCGTCGCGGTAAGGGGCGCCGACGTCGCATATGCGACGCGGGAAGCCGACGGCATCCGCATCGGCGTCGTCGGCCGGGACAGGCGCAGGCTCACGGTGCCTGGGGTGGTCCTGCGCCACGCCCCGGACGAGGGAGGGGCAGCATTCGTATTCTCGGGCCGCGGGGCTGCCCCCGTCGAACACGCCGGAGCCATGGCGGCGCACCTGTTGAGCGAGGCGGTGCGACGAATGCTGCACGAGCTCTTCGCCGCGAGATATGGAATCCCGGTCGGCCATTTCGACGAGAGGGGCGGCTTGTTCGGCGAGGCCTTCCCGGGGTGGGCGCAAGCCGCGAGGGACGAGCGCGACGAAATGACCGCTTCGAAGAGTCCGTTGCCGGGTTGATCAACATAACCGGGAGCGTCTCCTCGGAGACGCGGTGGGATGCCGTTCCGTAGGCCGAGGCGACCGGCGCTGCGCCCGACATCCTGCCGACGGTCAAACACCTTGGAAGCCGTGCTTCTCGCCCGTGCTCTATCGCGGCCGCAACGCCATCGAGCGGATGCTCGGGCGGCTTAAGGACTTCCGGCGCATCGCCACCCGCTACGATCGGCCCGCCCGCAACTGCCTCGCTGCCGCCTGCCTCGCGGCGACCGTGTCCTACTGGTTATGGGTCCGGAAGGTAAGCAATGATCGAGTCCGCACGACCGGCGTTCACGCGTGCCCTGCTCGCGACTCCGGGTCCAGCGACAGCGCCGTCAATCGGGTTCAGCCCAGGAAACCGGCGCTGACACGAACCCGCCCGAAGGCGATCGGGCAAGCGGGATCCTGGGCCGGGTGTCGTTCAGCATCTACACCACATGGGGCGACATCATGGCGGCAGTGACCTTCATGGCGGACGGATGACCGCACGAGCCATGATCATCGTCCCGCCGGTTGATCCCCCCTGAACGTCTGTTTGGTCATTATCCGTTCGCCCGCGTCCGAACATGCGCTGCACGAGGCTCGCGCGACCCTCGCTAGGCAAGGCAGTCCGGCCTCCGCACACAGCGTTTCGCAAAAGAGGAGAGAGAATCCTAGAGTCTGCTTTTTCTGTTGGGGGCATGAAGCATGGGAGCGCAGCGGCGTCCACAGACCAGCGCCGGCGTAGCGCCATTAACGGGACTTTAAAGAATTCCATTCAATGTGGCGGAAGATCGAAGTCCGGCAGCGGCTTGATAGCCCGAATGCCGTCATGTGCCGTCCGATCGTCCGGGATTCCCACAGCGGGCGGGTTCTGTGCGTCCCTGCGGCTCGCCTGTGAACGGCCGAGTCGACAACGGCGGCATGCTGCGTACCGAGGCGTCACGCCACGGGTTGTTTCCCACATCCGTCCACAGCGCCGGAACCCATCTGTGCAAAACCCACCTGTCATCGTCGGTGATGCGACAGTGACAGGTCGCAACGCGGGAGATCGGTCCCCTCCTGGGGGACTGCCCTGCTCATCCGATGTCCTCTGAGGCTGCACCGACGGCATTCCCAAGACAGGCCATCGGCTCGACGCGACCGTCCTTTGATCCTACTGAGCTTGCGGTCTGACGCAGGTTGCTCCGTAACCGAACCGCACGCTCGCATCACGACGCGGTGACGCCGCATGTCGCGCTTGGGTGTTCGTTCGCCCGCAGCGAGGATCCAGTGAAACTGCCTCGACGGTCCCTGTGCCAAGCGGGTGCGCCCGGATCGGCTGAATGTGCACGGGAGCGGTTCGTGAGGGATGCCTGCCCGATGAGGTCATGACGTGCGTCGCCTGCTGGTAGGTACCCGCGGCGGAGGTGGGGGCGCGCCTCTCGGGGCTGACGTTGGAAAGAATCGACGATGCAGGCGACGGAGATCGCGCGGTGGCTCGCCGCCCAGGAGAAGCTGCTGGCGGCCCTAACTCCGCCGGAGGAGGGGAGCGGGTTCGACGATCTGGTCAATACGTTGGCCGACAGGACCGAGGTGGTGGCGGACATGGCGGGCGCGGTGAGGGGTCTGCCCTGCAGCGGCTGCGGGCGAGCACACCGAGGCAAAGGCTCGCTGTCCGCCGGTGCCTGATGCGACCGCTCACTGGTCCCGGCTACCAGGCAGCGGCGGCGCGCGCCCGGGACGCAATCGCCCGCATCGACGCGGCTGCCAGCAGGAAACGGGATCGGGCCTGGGCGCTCTGGGGCCTCACCGACATGTGGGGCCTGCCACTGGGTTAGCGCCGCCCGGGCGGTGCGGTGGTGCCCGTCCAGTCGCGCCGCGCTTGTGCACCGGATGCCCCCAACGCCATCGGCCCTTTGCATCCGCGAGGTTCTCGAACGGTCCCTCCGCCGGCACCCTGGTGCCGCGGAACGTGTATGCCTTCTCGTCTCCCCCGGGGCCGAGGTAATGGATCCATCCGGTGCGGGTTCGCCCGTGCCCCCTGTTTGCATCATGAGCCTCCCGATGCGGTGACCGCCCTTCGATCAACCCGGATAACTCAACGTTACCCATAGCCGTGCAGCGCGACCTCGTTCAGGCGACGTCCGTTGCCGTCTCGGTCGGGTTCCGGCCGCAGCATGGTGGCATCGACGCCTCGACGTCCCTCTTCCCGTCAAGGGCGGATGGGGGACTAACTAGGCCCGTCCCGAACCGAAGGGGCCGAGCCCTTCCCGATTGGAGGGGTCCCGCAAAGGAAGGAAGTACAGCATGGCTGCTGCCACCAAAGCCAAAGCGAAGGCCGCCCCGAAGGCGGACGCAAAGCCGGCCAAGGCCCCGACCGGCCTCGACGCCCTCGTCACCCCGAGCAAGGCTCTCTCCGACCTCGTCGGCACCGCCCCGCTGAAGCGCACCGAGGCCGTCAGCAAGCTGTGGGAGCACATCAAGGCCCACAACCTGCAGAACCCGTCCAATAAGCGCGAGATCCTCGCGGACGCGAAGCTGAAGGCCGCGCTCGGCCAGGACAAGTTCACCATGTTCGAGATGAACTCGCTCCTAAGCAAGCAGCTCACCAAGTGATCCTCGCCGCCGTTCGATCCGGCCGGCGGCATCACAGGGCGCGTACCCGCGAGGCGCGCCCTTCTTTCTTCCGGGAGGACGCACGGCTCCCTTCGGCGACCTCTCCGCCTCCGTCAGGCGCTCGCGGCAGGCCATGCCGCGCGGGGCTCGGGCTGTGGTCGCCGTGTCCGTGGCCAAGGCGAGGCTGCCGAAACGCCTCGCTGGCCGCCACTCTCCCGGCTGCAAGGGTCATCACGGCCATGCTCGCCATGGCTGGGGAGATATCAGGCCGGTCAGCCGTTAACGTTTCGGTATCGTTGAGAACGTATGAAAGCCTACGTTTCGGAATTGGCCTCATGCGCGTTCTCCTGATCGAAGACGACGTCAGCATCGCGCAGAGCATCGAGCTGATGCTCAAGTCCGAGAACTTCAACACCTACACCACCGACCTCGGGGAAGAAGGTGTCGATCTCGGTAAGCTGTACGATTACGACATCATCCTCCTCGATCTGAACCTGCCCGACATGTCGGGCTACGAGGTGCTCCGCTCGCTGCGGGTGGCAAAGGTGCGGACGCCGGTCCTGATCCTGTCCGGCATGGCCGGCATCGAGGACAAGGTGAAGGGCCTCGGCTTCGGCGCCGACGACTACCTCACCAAGCCGTTCCACAAGGACGAGCTGGTGGCGCGCATCCACGCCATCGTGCGCCGCTCGAAGGGCCATGCCCAGTCGGTCATCATCACCGGCGACCTGATCGTGAACTTCGACCATAAGACCGTCGAGGTCGGCGGCGCCCGCGTTCACCTCACCAACAAGGAGTACCAGGTGCTGGAACTCCTCTCGCTCCGGAAGGGCACGACGCTCACCAAGGAGGTTTTCCTGAACCATCTCTAAGGTGGAATTGACGAGCCGGACATCAAGGTCATCGACGTCTTCATCTGCAAGCTGCGCAAGAAGCTCGCCAACGCCAGCCAGGGCAGGAACTACATCGAGACCGTCTGGGGCCGCGGCTACATCCTGCACGAGGAGGCTACCGAAGCACAGGACGTGGCAGCCTGATTGCCCGGAAGCCGGGCCTGAGATTGCAAGCCCCAAGGGCAGCGCGCGGCCCAAGCAAGGCGTTGCCGCAACTCGGATGACTGTCGACCCGGCTCTATCCAGCGGGTGTTTGTGCTGCCAACCCATCCCCAGTGCGCCCTCCTGGAATGGCGTGCGGAGGGTGCCGTCTCCTCGCGATGTAGTCTCAGGCCCGGCCGGCGTCCCATTTCGGCCGATGTCCTGGCGATGCTGGCGGCCAGGCCATCGTGTCATGGTCGCGCTGACAAGGAGATTGCACCGTGCGTGCATCGGTTGAGGATGAATCGTCGGGGATGCTCGCCGACACGTCCGGCCAACTCGCCGGGATCGCGCGTCGCCTCGACGTCCCCGTCTCGGCCTTCTTCCGCTCAGCAGACCGGACTGGCCGAGGCGGCTATGCCACGCCACCGGGCGAGGACATACCCGAGCTGATCCGGCTGTACTCGAAGCTGGACACGGAAGGCCGGGCTACCGTGCTCGCCCTGACCCGTCGCCTTCTGGACGCGTAGTCCAGCCAACCGCCAGGCGCTCGCGCTTAGGTTGCGTAGCCGGTTGACTTCGACCACTCTCAGTATGCCTGGACCAATTTTCCCGGTCCGGACAGTGATGAGAGTGCCTATGGGGACGACGACAGAGCGTACGAGGGTCCACCTTCCCGACTGCCTGGCGGCCGCCGGCGTCGTCGGTGCCTGGACCCATGACATCGCCACCGACCGCGTTGTCGCGGACAAGGGCGTCGCCGCCCTGTTCGGCATCGTGCGACCGGACGCCTGCAACGGGGATCCCCTGGCCGCGTACGTCGAGGCCATCCATCCGGCGGACCTGGGCGGGTTCTGCGCCGAGGTCGAGAGCGCCAGCCGGCGCGGGGCGCCCATTGCCCTGCAGTATCGGGTACAGACCGGCGATGGCGTGCGCGTTGTGCGCGATTACGGCAGCTTTTCCCTCGACGGCCGCGGTCGCCCGATCCGAGGCCAGGGCATCGTCATCGATGCGACCGGCACACGGCCCCGCGACGCGGCGGAGGCCGTGGCTGAGCTGGCCGCGTCGCGGGTGCCTGACGCGACGCTGTCGCGGGAGGTGACCATGCTCGCGGACCACGTCATCGCGGTCAGCGAGATCGCGCGTGCCCTCCCGTCGTCACGCCTCCGCGCGCTGACCGACCCGCTGCTGTGGGAGGTCGGACGCCTCCTGGCCTGGACGATGTCCAGGCGCGGCGCATAGGGGCGCACCCATCGCGGGGCCGCGTTTTCGCGGCAATCAGGATCTTCGGTCACGGACGAATTGGCGCGACCCTCGATGGAGGGTCTTTACGACGAGCGAAGCCTGGAAGTAGGTTGCCATCGATTCGCGCAACATTATTGCCGATTTTGTTGAAGGCATTCTTCTCACTACGCTTTTAGACACTGAGCTGGGACGTTCATTTCTGGGGAACCTGGCCGATTACCCCCTCTCTTCCCTGGGCGCGCGTCCCTTGCGAGGCGAGCTGGTACAAAATCGGCAATTCCGTCCTGGCGCACAGCACTCGGCTGGCGACCGGCGGACGGTCCCAGGACTCGCCGCGATGAAACGTCCCCTGCCAAGGGCCAGCCTCTCCCTCCACACGCCTCAGGGTCGCCGGAAGTACCTCACGCCGGGAGAGCGGCTGCGCTTCCTAGAGGCCGCCACCCAGGAGCCGGGCGAGGTCGAGACGCTCTGCCTGACCCTGACCTGGACCGGCTGCCGCATCAGCGAGGCGCTCGGCCTCACGCATGCCGACCTCGATCACGAGAACCGAACCGTCACCGTCCGCTGCCTGAAGAAGCGCCGGACGGGCGTCGTGCGCGAGGTGCCGGTGCCAGCCCATCTCCTGGCCACCCTCGCGCGCATCCACGGTCATGGGGCACCGGATGCCCGGCTCTGGCCGATCGCACGCAGCACCGCTTGGCGGGACGTGAAGGCGGTGATGGTGTCGATCGGCGTGGGCTCGGCCGCCTCGTTCCCGAAGGGCCTGCGCCATACGTTCGGGGTGCACGCCGTCCGCTCGGGCGTGCCCCTGAACCTGCTCCAGCGCTGGCTCGGGCATGCCAGCATGGCCACCACCGCCATCTACGCCAACGTGATGGGGGCCGAGGAACAGGAGATCGCCGCGCGCATGTGGTAGTGCGCTGCGTCGGCGGATGTCCCTTTGAAGGTCCGGATTGCCGGCACGCGGCGGTCCGGTGATCGTCGAGCATCGTTTCGCGCACATCCCCCAGGATGCGCGACGTGGCCGCGCCTGGGTCGCCAGCCTTGCCCCCCTGATGGAGGCGCGTCTCGATCCCGGCGCGCTCGTGCCGGTCGGTGCCTTCCATCGCTACCGCCATCTCGGCGAGATGATCCTCGGCGACTTCGAGGCGCCGGCCCAGACGACCGAGCGTCCGGAATCCCTCGTGATCAGGCAGGGGCTGGACCATCTCGTCCTGCGCACTCACTTCCGGGGCCGTGCGCGCATCGACACCGGAGGGTCCGGCGGCGAGATCGGCCCCGGTGACATCGTTCTCCTCGACCTCGCGCACGCCATCCGCATCGATGCCGAACCGTCCGCCGGCGTCGAGCTCATCCTGCCTCGCTTGGTACTGGCGGATGGTGCCGGGAGGATCGAGCTCCAGCACGGGAAAATCCTCGGGACCGAGAACCCGATGATCCGGCTCGTGGCCGACCACCTTCGCAATCTCGCCGCCTGCCTGCCGGTGCCCGACCCGGCGGCACAGCTCGTTGCGGCGACGCTCGCGCTGTGCCGCGCGATCCTCCCGCATTCCGCCGAGAGCACCCGAAAAGAGCCGGGCGACCCGACCGTCATAGCGATCCGGCGCTTCATCGAGGCGAACCTCGCGACCGTAGACGTGTACACGCTCATGGACCGTTTCGGCCTCTCCCAACGCTCCTTGTACCGGCTCTTCCCGGATGAAGGGGTGTCGACCTTCATCCGCGACCGACGGCTTGCCCAAGCGATGCGGACGCTCGCAAGGCTACCAACGGGGGCCCGGCCGCCGAAGCTCGCCCGCCTGGCCTATGATTGCGGCTTCGCCGATCCCCGAGTCTTCAGCCGTGCCTTCAAAAGAAGGTACGGCATCCTTCCCGCCGAAGCCCGAGCGGGCATCCCGGGAGCGGATGGCGAGGCGACGCTCGTGCCGCCACTGGCATGGCTGCGTGCGCTGTGACCCCATGGCGGGCCGCCTTGGCGAGAAACGTCCCCACGCTGGCAGGGAACGTCCATCAACCATCGTGTGCAGCCAAAAACGGTCACCACCGGCAAAAGGGCCCCGACCCGAGACTTCGCCCGTCGTCGCGATCCCCGCGACCCGCGAAGGTCCCCGCCCATGTCCTCGTCCATCACCCTGTCCGCGGCCACGCGGCAGAACCTCCAGTCCCTGCAGGACACCGCGGCGCTGGCCGCGACGAACCAGAGCCACCTGTCGACCGGCAAGAAGGTCAACTCGGCGCTCGACAACCCAGTGAACTACTTCACCGCCGCCGGCCTGACCGACCGCTCCACCGCCCTGGGCAGCCTGCTCGACGGCATCTCCAACGGCATCCAGACGATCCAGGCGGCCTCGAAGGGCATCGACAGCATCACCAGCATCGTGAAGCAGATGCAGTCCGTCGTCGCCCAGGCGCAGTCGAACGCCACGACCAACCTGCCCAAGCTCCAGGGCACCCAGGCCCTGGCGACCTCGGGAGAGGCCACCGCCACCGGCAAGAGCCTGCACGACACCGCGCTGGCCAAGACGCTCGCCGGCACCGCCACCCCCGCAGGCTCGTCGGCGACCGGCATCGTCGGCATCGACAACACCAAGGCCGACACGTTGCAACTCGCCGCTGGCAACACGGTCTACAACGTCAGCATGACCTCCGGCACGGTCAACGACCTCGTGAACAACATCAACAAGTCGGGCATCGCCACGGCGGCCATCGACAGCCAGGGCCAGCTCCAGATCACCGGCACCGGCTCCGACACGCTGACCGTCGCCGCCGGCAAGCTCAACACCACGACCGGTGCGCTCACGGCCGACGCGGGCGAGCTCGCCAAGCTCACCGGCGGCGCCGCCCCAACGGCGGCCGGCGGCACCTCGGCGCAGCGCTCGGCCCTGGTCAGCCAGTTCACCGCCCTGCGCGACCAGCTCAACCAGACCGCCAAGGACGCCGGCTACAACGGCACCAACCTGCTCACCGGCGACAATCTGACCATCGCCTTCAACGAGAAGACCGGCACCGCGCAGTCGAAGCTGTCCATCCAGGGCAACGCCCTCACCACCGACAGCCTCGGCATCGGCACCTTCGTCGACTCCGCGACGACCCAGTCCGGGGCGAACATCGGCATCCAGAACAACGCCGACCTGGGGAAGGCGTCGGACGCGCTGACCAACGCGCTCGCCAGCCTGAAGTCGCTCTCGTCGAACCTGGGCTCGAACCTGTCGACGGTCCAGAACCGGCAGGACTTCACCAAGTCGATGATAGACGTGCTGACCACCGGCGCGGCGAACCTAACGAACGCCGACATGAACGAGGAGGCGGCGAACTCGCAGGCGCTGTCTACCCGCCAGTCGCTCGGCATCTCGGCCCTGTCGCTGGCCAACACCGCCAACCAGGGCATCCTCCAGCTCCTGCGCTAGTTGCCCTGATACCGGGTGCGGCACCCAGCACCCGGTATCCTTATCGGTAGCCGCCTTTGCAGACGCATAAAGCCTGCAGCGTCGGGTCAGTTTCTTGGCTTGATCATCCTCGTATTCGGCTGTCCAGCATGAGCCTCGACCCTGGCGAGTGCTCAGGAAGGCAATCGACCGGAGCTCTGCAGGCGTCCTTTGTGGCTGCCAACCTGGGTGGCTATTGGGTCAGGGTGTATGCTCCCGAGTGCCATCATCCGGTACTCCGGGGTACCTACCGGCCGCGGCCCCGGCGTAGTCAGCTGGTCGGTGCGTCTACTTTTCCCGCGAATGCGTCGTACCTTGTTTCCCTCGTCCAACACCTAATGGTTGCGGCGGCTGACGTAACTGGGACGCTTGGACGTTGGCTGCGCCCCTGGTTGCAACAGCGGCACGGCTCAGGCTTTTCAGCATAGGTTAACGTTCGTCCCGCAACCTGATGGCGGGCGTGTAACCGACAATCGGCTTGGTCAGAGTATGTCGAGCTCTAGACGGTTCACAACGGTAACATCGAAGACCTATCAGGATCATCACCGTGGCCAAACGCCGCCGAGACTCGATGCCGAACAACCAGGCCTCGATCTCGGCTTCATCCGCGACCGCCGGTCCCTCTTCTCTTCGCGAGCGACGTCCTGGCTCGGATGAGGACAGGATCGGGGCAACTACCGCCGGCCGCGATCCTCATCTGGATGCGATCTGCCGCACAGCGACACGGCTGCTCGGCGTAAAGTTTGCCTTCGTCTCGATCCTCGACGGTATGCGGCAGTGCTTCATCGGTAACGAGGGCCTGCCCTGCGAGGAGACCACGCTCGACGTCGCGTTCTGCGCCTGGACCGTGCGTTCCGGGCCGGGCGTGCCGCTTCTTGTCCCCGACACCACTGCAGACCCGCGCTTCGCCGCGAATCCTCTGGTGACCGGGGCGCCGTACCTGCGCTTCTATGCCGGCATCCCGCTGTCGCTCGCGCCGGGCGCATGCACCGCGACCGTCTGCGTCGCAGACGTGATCCCCCACCCCGATTTCGATGATGGGCAAATCTGCCAACTCCAGGACATCGCGGCGTTTGTGGAGGCCCATCTCAGACTAGGCAGTGCGAACGACCGGCTTCGGGACGAACTCTCGACGCGCAGGAGGCTTGAGCATGCTCTCGACGTGCAAGATGCCGCCTCGCGTGAGATGCGTGCCGCGGAGGCGATGGCCGAACGCGCCGCCTGCTTCGGGCGCTGGTCACTCGATACCGCGACCGGAACGATCATGTGGTCGGAGGGGCTGGCGCGCATCTTCGGACGGGTTGGCCGTGAGGCGGGATGGCTCGACCTCGACACCTACCTCGACTTCCATCATCCCGAGGACCGCGCGAGCCTGCGCGCGTTCCTGTACTGCGAGGCTCACCTCGGAGGCCACGCGTCGCCTGCCACCCAATGCCGCTCGCGGGTACAGCGGCCCGATGGTTCGGTTCGCGAGATCATCGTCCACGCCTTTCCCGGAGACGGGACGCCGGATCCGTCGTGGCGCCTGCGCGGCCTCGTCGTAGACGTCACGGATCTCGCCCGCTCCGAACGCGGGCTGCGCGAGACCGATGCCCTGCTGCGCGCCACACTCGACGCTATGGACCAGGGCCTCCTGATGACGGACGCCGACGACCGGGTACGGGTGCGCAACGGACGCGTCGGCGAGATGGCCGGCATCCCCGAGGAAATGCTCCATGATGGAGCGCCCTTTGAGACGGTTCGCAGGCACCAGACGGACCAGGGCGAGTTCCGGCACCTGCCCACCGGCCTCCGGCACTGGCTGGAGACCGGCGAACCCGGTTCGCGCGTCGACGACTACGAGCGTGAAAGGCCGAACGGCGTCGTCCTACAGGTCCGGACCCTGCCGGTGGCATCGGGAGGCGTCGTGCGCACGTTCGCCGACGTGACCGCGCGGCGCGGCGCCGAGCGGGCGTTGCGCGACAGCGAGGCACACTATCGCGCCCTGGCCGAAGCGTTGCCGCAACTCGTGTGGGTCGTTCGGGACGACACGGGGGAGGCAAGCTACGCCAATCGCCGCTTCACGGACTTTTACGGACCGATGGGAGCCGAGCGCGCGGCCCGGCTGGCTCGCAACCACCCCGACGATGCAGGCCGGATGGAGGCGGCCTGGACCAGCGCACGCGACCGGCAAGCGGGATACGCGGTCGAGGGCCGCCTCCGCCGTCACGATGGCACCTATCGCTGGCACAAGCTGGTGATGGACCCGGTCCACCTCGGCAACGCGGTGGTCGAGTGGATCGGCACCGCCCTCGACATCGATGACCTCGTCACGGCCCGGCAGCACCTGCAGGAAACCACCGACCTGCTGAGCCTCGCCCAGGACGCCGCGGGAGCCGGCGTATGGGAATGGGACGTCGGTGGCATGGTACGGCTCTCGGCCCCCGGTGCCCGCCTCCTGGGCCTCGACGGCGCGGATGGAATGCCCGTGGTTCTTTCGCTCGATGAGTGGAAGGCGCTCATATGGCCCGAGGACGGGCCGAATCTATGGGGCGCGGTCAAGGCTGCCTTGGCGACACGGACGCCATTCGCTTCCGAGTTCCGGGTCAGGGCCCGGAACGGGCGGCACCACCCGATCTGGCTGCAGACCTTCGGCCACGTCGTGGTCGACGAGCATGGCGGGGAACCCGTACGAATCGTCGGCCTCTATCTCGATGTGACGACCAGGCGCAGGACCGAAGAGGCGCTGCGCATCAGCGAGGAGCGTCTCGCGCTTGCCCTGGATAGCGGCGAGGACTGCCTGTTCGATTGGGACCTGACGAGCGGCGCCGTGTGGGTGACCGAACGCTGGCGGGAAAAACTCGGCCTCAACGGCGTACGGGCACGGCCCGGACTGTCCGGCTGGGCCGAGGCCGTCCACCCCGAAGATCGCGAACGCGTCGCTGTCGCCACTCGTGCCCACCTGACGGGAGCATCGGCGTCCCTGGAATGCGAGTACCGCGTCCGCATCGCCGGCAAACAGGATTTCTGGGTCCTTGCGCGCGCGCGGGTATCCAACCGTTCGAAAACGGGCCGGGCGCTGAGACTGGTCGGTACGCTGATCGATATCACTGGCCGCAAGGAGGCCGAGGCGCGTGTGGAGCACATGGCCTTGCACGACGCGCTGACCGGCCTACCCAATCGCGTGCTCTTTCGCCATCGACTGGATAGGCTACTGCAGCAGGATGCGACGGTATTCGGGCGCCAAGCCGTCCTGGCTTGTGATCTCGACCGCTTCAAGGCCATCAACGACACCTTCGGACACATCGTGGGCGACCGCGTCCTGTGCCTCGTCGCCGAGCGCATCCGCGGGGTGCTGCGCGTGCAGGATACCGTGGCCCGGTTGGGCGGCGACGAATTCGCGGTGATCCTATCGGACGTGGATGGCGAGGCGGCGGTTGGCCATGTCTGCGAGCGTATACTGTCCGCCATAGACGAGCCGTTCACAGTCGACCACGCGGCCATCGACATCGGCGCGAGCATCGGCGTCGCGTTCGTCGGCGGTGACGCGACCGTCGAAGAGATCTTCCAGCGTGCCGACGTGGCGCTGTTCGAGGCCAAGGCCGCGGGCCGCAACACCTATCGGCTGTCCGAGGCCGAGGCGTACGCCCGGACCGCCACGCGCAGCCTGCTCGCGCTCGACATGAAGGAGGCGATCCGGCGCCGCGACTTCTTCCTCGTCTACCAACCCATCGTCGATGCGAGGACGGACACCGTCGTCTGTTTCGAGGCGTTGATGCGCTGGCGCCATCCCGAACGCGGCCTTGTTTCGCCTGCCGACTTCATCCCGCTGGCCGAGGAAACCGGGCTGATCGTGCAACTGGGCGCATGGGCCTTGGCCGAGGCGTGCCGGGAGGCGCGGCGCTGGCCTGGAGACATTCGGGTGGCCGTCAACGTATCAACGGTGCAGCTCCGCGACGGGCTTGAGGAGGCGGTGATCTCGGCGGTGGCCGGGGCGGGGCTCGAAGCCGGCCGCCTGACGCTTGAGGTGACGGAGAGCGTGCTGATGCGCGACGCCGACGACGCCTTGGCGCGCCTGCATCGACTCCGCGAGTTCGGGGTGCGCGTCGCGCTGGACGATTTCGGTACCGGCTATTCCAGCCTGAGCTACCTGCGTCGCTTCCCGTTCGACAGGATCAAGCTGGATCGCGCCTTCATCCGTGACATCGCCGAGCCGGATGCGGCCGCCATCGTGCGAGCGGTCGTGGATCTGAGCGGGCGTCTGGGCAAGGGCATCGTGGCGGAAGGCGTTGAGACGGACGAGCAACTGGAACGGCTGCGCCGGGAGGGGTGCACCGAGATGCAAGGCTATCTTTTCAGCAAGCCGCTTGCCGCGGTCGATGCCTTGGCGTTCGTCGAGGACCGTGGAAGACGCACCGCCGCATAGGCGGCCGCAGGGACTTCGACGGAGCCCCCCCAGGGCCTATCGGCCATAGTGGATCACCGCCTGACCGTGAAGTCACCCGATGGCGTTGGCGATGGCACGCGCAGCAGGGCGGCGTGGGAACGGGCTCTTCGGCAATAGCGAGCCGCCAACCTCGCGATGCTCTCGGCCGTGCTCGGTGCGCCCGCCACGCTGTGGGGTTGGCTCTTCATCCTGCCGCCTCCCGGCGGCAACCCTCGCGACCGCCCCGTGTTCTGGCTGCGCGCCTTGCAGGGTGCGGCCGAGGATCAGCCGCGCCCGCGCTCAGCGCTCGGACCGCTTTCGTGCCCCGACGAGCCTTGGCCTGTCCTGCACGCTCACCCACGTGACGACATCAGGGTTAGGATCTCGAAGGACGGTTCGCGGCGGCGGGGGAACAACATCTGTGTCGTGTTCGTGCCCCGACCCTTCGCGATGCGGAAGGCGGGCAGGATCTTCGCCCCCTTGCAATTTAACGCGAAGGCGAATTCATCGAGTAGGTCGCGGCTGTCGCTGAGCTTGCAGGTTTCTAGGGCATGTGTGTTCGCCTCATGCTGCGTTAGCATCTCGCGCCGGAACCTCTCTTGGTCGGCGGACGCTGGCAGCTCCGGCGATCCAGTTTCCAGAATCCCGGGATCCCCGATGGCCGTCACGCTCCCTCTGCCCTCGTCCGACACGATGGAGGTGAGGCCTATGGAGAAGGGTGACGCCCTTGCCATCCATGAGATCCATCGCGCCTGCCTGACCCGTACGTTCCGCGAACGCTACACCGATGCCCAAATCACGGCTTGGTCCAAGGGCCGAACACCGGACGGATACCTGCATGCCGCCGAGGATGGCGAGACCTTCCTGGTCGCCTGCGCCGACTGGGCAGTCATCGGGTACGCGTCGTGGCAGGACGGGGAGTTGCTGTCCCTGTTCGTGCATCCCGATTTCCATCATGCCGGCGTCGGCTCGCGCCTGTTCGAGGCTTGCTCAGATGACGCCGCCCGGAACGATGCATCCATCACGCAGGTCAAGGCGGCCTTCGGGGCCGAGAGCTTCTACCTCCGTCACGGCTTCAAGCCCATGGCGACCGGCAGCACCATCAAGCACGGCGTCGAGATCCCCGACACCCGGATGGTCCGGTGACGGTCGCCGGTAACGGGTCTACCGTCCAGGCCCCTCGAACCCCGCGGCGACGGCCTGTCGGTCCTGACCGCAGGTTTGTCCTCCCCGGGAACGACGATGACGACAGGGCACATTGCGGTCGGCACCGGGATCGACGAGGCGACGTCGAAGGCTATCGAGGACGGCCTCAACCGCTTCAACGAAGCACGGTGCGGACCGGACCCGACGAAACCGTTGTGGATCGTATGCCGCGACGACGATGGGACAGTCCTGGGCGGCCTTCAGGGCTACACCCAATGGGATTGGTTCATCGTCGCGACGCTGTGGGTCCGGGAGGAAAGCCGGGGGCGCGGGATCGGCCTGCGATTGCTGCTGGAGGGCGAGGGGGCAGCCAAGCGGCATGGATGCACACGGGCCCGTCTCGCGACCGTGACGTTCCAGGCCCCGGGGTTCTACGGGAAGCTCGGCTATGTCGAGGTCTGCCGGCTGCCCGACGTCCCGCCGGGGCACGACCTCATATGGATGTCGAAAGACCTCATGGCGTAGTGGTCCCGATCTGACGCCGGACCTGCCGCCGAGGGGCGCGAGCCAGATAGCCGCTTAGTATGGCACGCGGTCCATGGCCCGTGCGCGTGGACTGGACGCTGCGGGCATGGTTGCTCGACGAAGCTCGCGCCCCTTGCTCGCGATTGCCGTCAGCCCACCCGGCGTGAGATCGTCGCCACATGCCGGCAGACACACGTCATTTCACTCCTGTCTATCGCCCGTGGGACGCGCGAGAGGCGGATGCCGCGATCAAGGCGATCGTGGACGACACACTCGCTCACCTCGATCGAGAGCGATTATGGCCCGTCCACCCTTCCGACGACGGGGTCGCGGACGGTCACGGCTCGCTCTATTTCGGAGCGGCGGGGGTGATCTGGGCGCTGTGGAAGCTCGGTGTCCCGGACGAAGCCGTCAACGGCGGGTAAGCAAGATCATTGGCAGCGGCACTTCGCAGCGACGCCTCGCGGTTCCATCGCGGGCCCTATCCCGAGCACGGGTCCCTTCTGTTCGGAGACTTGGGCGTCCTGCTGGTGCAGATGCGAATGCCGCCGGACGAGGCGTTGGCAGATCGCATCTTCGATAGGATCAAGGTGAACAGCTCACTGCCGGTCGTGGAGCTGATGTGGGGTCTGCCGGGTTCGATGCTAGCCTGCGTGTTCATGCGGCAGCTTGTCGACCAGCCACGATTCGAAAGCCTGTTCCAAGCCCAGGCTGAGAGGCTGCTCATGGAAGCCGAAGAGGTCGGAGGCGGGGTGATATGGACCCAGGACCTCTATGGACAGCGAGTCCGCTGCCTGAGCGCCGTGCATGGGTTTGCCGGCAACGTCCTCGCACTGGTGAAAGGCTGGGATTGGCTGAGCGCCGGGCAGCGTGCGCTGCTCGCGGAGCGCGTCCCTGGCACCTTGGCTATGTCGGCCGTGCGTACGCCCGGCGGCATCAACTGGCCTGCAGTCCTTCCGCATTCCGGCCCGGTCGAACTCTGCCAGCACTGTCACGGCGCCCCGGGCATCGTCACCGCGATCGCGGATGCCCCCTTCTCGTCCCCGACCTTCGACCGCCTGTTGATCAAAGGTGGCGAACACATCTGGTCGGCCGGTGCACTCCGGAAGGGAGCGAACCTTTGCCATGGGACAGCGTGGAACGGGTACGCGTTCCTCAAGCTGTTCGCCCGCACCGGCAATCCTCTCTGGTTGGATCGGGCGCGGGCTTTTGCCATGGTGGCCATGGAGCAGGTGAAAGCCGCTCGTGCGAGCCTCGGGCGTGGTCGCTACTCGTTATGGACAGGCGACATCGGTACGGCGCTCTATTTTCGGGCATGCATCGTCGGGGACGCATCGTTTCCGACGATAGACGTGCTGTAGGCAAACCACCCCAAAGTCTGTGAGAGTTCGGAAGCGGAAAGGCCGTCTAGGGTGGATGAACGAACCCGCTCGCGCGGGAGGGGTGGCAGCGTCGACGTCGGCGGGTTGAGCCGAAGGCCCTGCGCCGATTGAGCGTCGCCCGGCCCGGGCGGACGATCCCGGCTCCCTTCGAGCGGAGCCATCCCATGACCGTCCTTGCCGTTCCCGCCGCTGCCGGCGGCTCGCTGCGTCAGCGCCTGATCGACGACATGACCCTGCGCCGGTTCTCCCGGGCGACGTAGCGCAACTACATCCGCGACGTCGGGCGGCTGGCCACCTTCCTGCGGCGATCGCCCGATACCGCGACCGGTGACGACCTGCGCCGCTTCCAGATCGCCCAGCAGGAACTCGGCCTCGGCGTGCCGACGATGAACGCCATCGTCTCCGCCCTGCGCTTCTTCTTCGTCCACACGCTCAGCCGCCCCGATCTCGCCCGCAGGCTGGTCCGCCTCAACCATCCCCGCACCCTGCCCGACGTGCTGAGCGCCGACGAGGTCGGGCGTCTGCTCGATACCACGGTCTGCCTGAAGCATCTCGCCGCCCTGTCGCTCGCCTACGGCGCGGGCCTGCGCGTGGCCGAGGTCGCCGCGCTCAGGATCGGCGATATCGACTCGACCCGCATGATCCTGCGGATCGAATGCGGCAAGGCCGGCCGCGACCGCAATGCCATGCTGTCGGCCGATCTCCTGGACC
>NZ_JBKFAK010000042.1:0-20561 GCF_053345595.1 Methylobacterium sp. D54C | reverse complement strand
CAGCTGTTCTTGCCGAGGTCGATACCCAGCACGGCGATCGAGCTCTTTGCCATTCCAGATCCCTCCACGTGTCCGTGGCAGAAGAATGCCACGACGGTTCAGTGAGGGGCGGGCCATCCCATAAGCCATCGGCATCTTCGCGGAGATGCCCAAGTGACCTTCGCCTTCATCGAGCAGCATGCGCGGACCTGGCCGGTGCGTCTCATGTGCCGCGTGCTCGGAGTCTCACCCAGCGGCTTCTACGGATGGCGGTCACGGCCTGAGAGCGCCCGCTCGGCCTCCAATCGCCAACTCCTGGACGACGTCCGGCGCATCCATGCCGCCCACCACCGACGCTATGGTGCCCCACGCGTGCATGCCGCCCTGCGAGCCGAGGGCCGGTCCGTCAGCCGCGGGCGGGTGGAGCGTCTCATGCGCCGGCATGGCATTCGTGCGCTGGCGGGGCGTCGGTTCCGGCCCTGTACGACCGACAGCCGTCACGATCTCCCCATCGCGCCCAATCTCCTCAAGCAGGACTTCTCAGCCGCGCGACCCGACACGGTCTGGCTAGCCGATATCACCTACCTGCCGACCGGCGAAGGCTGGCTGTACTTGGCCGCCGTCCTCGATCTGGCCACGCGCAAGATCGTCGGCTGGTCGATGCGCGATCACATGCGCGCCGAGCTAAGCGTGGCGGCATTGATGATGGCCGCCCAGCGGCAGCGGCCGGCCGCCGGGCTCATCTGCCACTCGGATCGCGGCAGCCAGTACGCGGCCGAGGCCTATCGGAAGCAGCTCGCCGCAATGGGGGCCAAGCCGTCCATGAGTCGGACCGCCTGTTGCTACGATAACGCCCCGATGGAGGGCTTCTTCCACACGCTCAAGGTCGAGCTCGTCCATCAGCGACGATGGGCGACCCGGGATGAAGCGCGGCGCGATCTGTTCGCCTACATCGAGGGCTACTACAATCGGCAACGCATCCACTCGGCACTCGGCTATCTCACGCCCGAGCAAGCCGAGAGGACCGCGAAATGATCTCCCTGTGTCCGCGACACCGAGGGAGGATCACTGCCCCTTCCCGCAGTGAGCGAGCACCACCTTCCGCTCGGACGCGCGGCTCGTCACCGGGGACCGTGGACGAAGCGGGGTCCCGCCCGTGCCGCATGCAGCTTACCGATGCGGCGCTTGCATCCAAGCCGATCCCCGGCCTTCCGGGGGATCACGGTGCCGAAGTGCGATCCTCCGCCGTCAGGTCGATTATGCAGGCACGCATGCGTTCGGACACGCCCTACGATGTCATCGTCGTCGGGATTGGCGGTATGGGCAGCGCCGCGGCTTGGCAGCTGGCCAAGCGCGGTCAGCGCGTGCTCGGGTTGGAGCGCTACGACATCCCCCACGCCATGGGCTCGTCGCACGGGATCAGCCGGATCATCCGTCTGCCCTACTACGAGGATCCGGCCTATGTGCCGCTTCTGCACCGGGCGTACGAGTTGTGGAGGGACATCGAGGCGGCGACAGGCGACGAGATTCTGGTGATCACCGGTTCAATCGACGGCGGTGCGGAGGAGAGCGACGTCTTCCAGGGCGCCCTGGCCTCCGCCCGGCTGCACGACCTGCGCCACGAGGTCCTCACCGCCACGGCGGTCAACGAGCGGTTCCCGGCCTACCGGCTCCCGGAGGGCATGCGCGCCGTCTACCAGCCCCAGGGCGGGCTCGTGGCCAGCGAGCGGGCGATCGTCGCCCACGTCCGGGCCGCGCAGGCCCACGGGGCGGAGATCCATGCCCGCGAGCAGGTTCTCGACTGGAAGGCGACCCCGGGGGGCGGGGTTGTCGTACGCACCGATCACGGGACCTACGAGGCCGGGTGGCTGGTCCTGACGGTGGGGGCCTGGGCGGCGGATCTCGCCGCGCCCCTGGCCGGTCTCGCCGTCCCGGAGCGCCAAGTGCTGGCATGGCTCCAGCCGCAGGAGCCTGCTTGGTTCGAGCCCTCGCGCTTTCCGGTCTTCAACCTGCAGGTGCCGGAGGGGCGCTACTACGGGCTTCCCGTCTATGAGGTCCCGGGGTTCAAGTTCGGACGCTACCATCACCTCGGAGAGACCGGCGCCCCCGACGCCGTGCGGCGGGAGCCGGACGCCGCCGACGAGCGCCTCCTGCGCGACTTCGCGGAACGCTACTTCCCCGCCGGCAGCGGGCCGACCATGGCCCTGCGCGACTGCATGTTCACCAACACCCCGGACGAGCACTTCATCCTGGATCACCACCCGGACTTCCCGCAGGTCGTGCTCGCCTCGCCGTGCTCGGGGCACGGCTACAAGTTCTGCTCGGTGATCGGCGAGATCCTTGCCGATCTCGCCAGCGGCGACGGGCGGACCCGCCACGAGATCGGCTTCCTGGGCCTCGACCGGCCCGGCCTGCGCCCCGCCGATCCGTAGCGCCGGAGGCGTCATGGATGGGGAGCCCGCCAAGATCGGACGGGGAAGGGGCCTATCTGCGCGGCGTGACCTCGAACAGGCAATGGTCGTGCGTGCCCTCCGCGGCGCAGTAGGCTTCCCGGGCCTGGAGATGCAGGGTCCGGCCCGAGGCCGCCGCCGCGTATTCGAGTGAGCCTTCGAGCCACGCGGCGAACATCGTGCAGACCTTGCGGCCGAGGCGTCGGCGCTCCTCGTCCACGAAGGCCGAGTTCCGAAGTCGAACCGAGGCGGTGCCGGCCCGGAGATCGACGTCCAGCACCTCGAACTGCCCCCAGCCGCGCTGGGTGATGCGCCGCATGTAGTGGTGGAAGGCCCCGAGGCCGTCCAGCCCGTGATGAGCAGCCTCCTTCTCGCACCAATGGTAGGCCGAGCGATGGCCTGCAGGCCGCAGCACCTCGGCCAGCCGTTCGGGCCCCAGCTCCGCCTCAAGGGCGAAGTGGTTGTTGAGGAAGAAGTGCTGCGGCACCAAGATCATCGGCAGCGCATCGACGGACCAGCGTCCGGTGGCGTCGTCGACGCGGATCTCGACCTGCGGCTTGCCCATGGTCCTCACGCTCCCCACACGTCGCGCAGGAGCGCGACCCAGTTGCCGCCGATGACCCGTTCGATACGGGCGTCTGGCCAGCCACGGCGCTCCATCGCCGCCGTCAGGTTCGGCCACTCGCCGATGGTGCGCAGACCCTCGGGGTTGATCACCTCGCCGAAATCAGTGAGCCGGCGGCCATAGCCCTTGTCGTGGGTGATCCAGTTGAAGAACGGCCGGCCGTAGCCCTGGGTGAAGTCGGTGCCGATGCCGACCTTGTCCTCGCCGCACAGGTTCAGGACGTACTCGATCGCCTCGACGTAATCATCGACCGTCGATTCAGGCCCGCGCCTGAGGAAGGGCGGGAACATGGTCACGCCGACGAACCCGTCCCGCTCGGCGATGAAGCGAAGCTGCTCGTCGGACTTGTTGCGCGGGTGCGCCTTCAGCCCGGCCGGGAGGCAGTGCGAGTAGGCGACCCGCTGGCGGGAGGCGAGGATCACGTCCTCGCTCGTCTTCGGACCCACATGCGACAGGTCGGCCAGGATGCCGAGCCGGTTCATCTCGCCCAAGACGTCGTGGCCGAAGTCCGACAAGCCCCCGTCCCGGCTCTCGTAGCAGCCGGTGCCGACGAGGTTCTGCGTGTTGTACGCCATCTGTATGATGCCGACGCCGAGCTCCTTGAACAGGCCGAGATAGCCGATCTGGTCCTCGATGCCGGTGATGTTCTGCCAGCCGAGGATGATCCCGGTCTTCCCGGCTTCCTTGGCGGCCTGAATGTCGGCGGTGGTGTAGATCTGCGTGATCAGGTCCGCATGCTCGCGGAAATACGCCTTCCAGCGCATCACGTTTCGCATCGTCTCGGTGAAGTTCTCCCACACGCAGCAGGTGCAGTTCGCGGCAGTCAGGCCGCCCTTGCGCATGTCTTCGAAGACCGGCCGGCCGAAATCGGAAATGATGAGGCCGTCGATGACGATGGATCGGTCGTGCAGGTCGGACGGCATGCGCGGTCTCCGCGGTGGGCTTCCCTGGTTCGGGGTGCCCTTGATCGTCCCATCCGCTGGACGGCAGCTAGGACATTTCCGTCATCGGCTCGGTACGCACGCGCCGCGCCCGGCCGTTGCACCGATGGCGCATCCGTTCAGGGGCCACCGCGCTTGCGTGCTAGTCTACCCACGGCCCCGCTGCCTAGTCTGCCTCCGGATCGAAGACGGAGAGGCGGAATGGGTCGGATCACGCGGCGGTGCCTCGCAGGAGTGGTGGCGGGTGCACTGCTCATCCCAGGATGGGCCGAGGCCAAGGACACGGTGAAGATCGCGTTCGTCGGCCCCCTCACCGGGCCGAACTCCCCCCACGGAATCGGCGCCCGCAACTCCGCCGAACTCGCCGTGAAGCTGTTCAACGCCGATCCGGCACATAAGTACCAGTACGAGCTCGTGGTCCTGGACGACGAGTGCAAGCCGAATGTCGGCGTGCAGGTCGTGACCAAGCTCGGGTCGGACCGCAGCATCGCGGCGGCGGTGCCGCATTACTGCTCGGCCACCGCCATCGCCACGGTCGACGTGTTCCACCGCTTCAAGCTGCCGATGGTGGTCTGGGCGGCGGTGCTGCCCGAGATCACCTATGCCAACAAATACCCGGAGATCCACCGGGTGAGCGGCATCCTCATCGGCCAAAACCGGGTCGGTGCGCAGTTCATGAAGGAGCAGGGTTACAAGACCTTCGTCTCCTTCGCCGACTCGACCGATTACGGGAAGTCGATGAACAAATATTTTACCGAGTTCACCAACGAGAACGGCGGGAAGATCCTCGGAACTTTCGCGGTCGCGCCCGACCAGCAGGATCTCAGCGCCGAACTTACGAAGATCAAGGAGTTGAATCCAGAAGTGATCTATTTCGGCGGCCTCACGCCGCTGGGAACGCGGCTGCGGACGCAGATGGACAAGCTCGGCATCAAGGCGCAGCTCGAAGGCAATTCGGGGATCATGGGCGATGCGTTCATCAACGCCGTCGGACCGGACCTCGCCGAAGGCGCCGTGACCTTCTTCGATTCGCCGCCGCTCTCCAAGATGCCCGGCGGCGCGGCCTTCACCGAGAACTATAAGGCCGCGGGCTTCAGGGAGCCGCCGGAGGCCTACGGCCCCTTCGCCTACATCGCCACCCACCTGCTGATGCAGAAGATCGAGGCGGTGGGTCCCGACCGGGCGAAGATCACCGCGGCCCTCGCTGACGTGAAGGACGTGCCCTCGATCGTCGGGCCGATCACCTTCGACGACCACGGCCAGAACATCACGCCGCTCACCACGAAATACGTCGTGCAGGACGGCAAATGGGTGGTCTGGGAGGACAGCGAGTACGCGAGCGGCAAGCGCAAGCTGCTGCACCGCTGAGACCGAGCGATCGGAGACAGGCGATGAGCGCGATCGGCCAATACGTCCTCAACGGGCTCATGCAGGGGACGATCTACGGCCTCGTGGCGATGGGCTTCACGATCTTCTTCGGGGTGATGAACGTCATCAAGTTCTCCCACGGGGACGTGATGACATTCGGGGCCTTCGGCGCCTTGGTCGCAGCGACCGCCGCCGCCGCCGCAGGGCTGCCGGTCGGGGTACAGATCCTGGCCGCCGTCTCGACGGCCGTGGGCCTCGCCGCGCTCCTCGGCGCCGGAATCTCCCGCCTCCTGATCCTGCCCCTGCGCACCGCCCCGCCCCTCAACCTCCTGCTGATGACGATGATGGTCGGCACCGTGATCCGCGAGGCGATCCGGCTGTTCTTCCCCAACGGCACCAACTCGCAGCGCTTTCCCGCCCTGCTGCCCTCCGGGGGGGCGACCGTCGGCGGCGTCTTCGTCCGCTACGACGGGCTGATCCTGATGGTGGCCGGGCTCCTGATCATCGCCGTCGTCCACCACATCATCAACCGCACCCGCTTCGGGCTCGCGATGCGGGCGGTGGCGGAGGATCAGGAGACCGCCCGGACGATGGGCGTCAACTTCTTCCGTGTCGTCCCCCTGACCTTCGCCCTCGGTTCGGCGACGGCGGGCTTCGCGGGGGTGATCTCCGGCCTGTACTACAGCGAGATCAACTACGGCATGGGCTTGCTGATCGCCGTGATCGGCTTCAGCGCGGCCATCGTCGGCGGGCTCGGCAACCTCTGGGGGGCGATCCTCGGGGGCTACCTCTTCGCCGGGCTCCAGACCGTCGTCGTCGCCACCCTGCCGACCTTCAGCGAATACAAGAACGTCGTCGCCTTCGTCGCCGTCATCGCCCTGATCACGTGGCGCCCCACCGGGCTGCTGGCCGAGCGCGCCAGCGAGCGCGTCTGACCTCCCCTCCCGCCCGGATGACGTACCGATGCTGATGCGCCACCGCCCCACCCAAGACGAGGTCTCCCGGGACGCGACGACGCTCGAGGCCGGGGTGAGGGCCCGGCGGGCTTCGGATTTCGCGGTCTTCGCGGTCGTCGTCGCCGCCTGCGCCGGGGCGGTCGCCTTCCTGGTCCATGCGGAGGACCAGCGGGTCGTCCTCTCGGCACTTGTGGCCTGCGGGATCGCGTGGTTCGCCGCTGCCCGGTTCCGGGTGATCGCCGCCGTGGAGCGCGGCGCATCCGGTCATCCCTGGCCGGCGCGGCTCGTGCTAGTGGCCGCCTGCCTCGCCGTCATCGTCGTCCTGCGCGAGGACAATTTCGGCCTCCTGATGCTGGCGACGGTGCTGATCTATGCCACGGTCTGCCTCGGCCTGACGATCCAGCTCGGCTATGCCGGCCTCTCGAATTTCTGCGCCGCGGCCTTCCTCGGCTGCGGTGGGTACACCGCAGCCGCCCTCGGCCGGGCTGAGGGGATCGCCATCCCGGACCTCGTGGTCATTCTCCTCGGGGGCGGTGTCGCCGTCGCGATCGGCTCGCTCCTCGTCCTGCCGCTGCTGCGGACGCGGGGCCACTACGCCGCCCTGACGACCCTGGCCTTCGGGGTCATGTTCAACGTCTTCCTGGACGCCAACGAAGTGCTCGGCGGCCCCCAGGGACTGAAGCTCGCGCCCATCACCGTGTTCGGCTGGGACTTCTCGAACGACCTCGACCTGTTCGGCATGACGTTCTCCTTCTACGCCAACTACGTCGTGCTCTGTCTCGCCCTCACCGCGGTGGCCCTGGCGCTCGTCGGCCTCCTCGATCGATCGTGGATCGGCATCCGTCTGGACGCGGTGCGGCTCGACGAGGTCGCCGCCCAGGTCTTCGGCCTGCGGATCGCCCGCTGGAAGATCCTCGCCTTCACCCTTGGCAACGTGCTCGCCGGGATGGCCGGGGCGATCTACGCCAAGATGACCGGCTTCATCGCCCCCAACAACTTCACTCTCGGCGACTCGCTGATGATGGTGTCGATCGTCATCCTGGGT
Source organism: Methylobacterium sp. D54C (assembly GCF_053345595.1). Taxonomy (NCBI): domain Bacteria; kingdom Pseudomonadati; phylum Pseudomonadota; class Alphaproteobacteria; order Hyphomicrobiales; family Methylobacteriaceae; genus Methylobacterium; species Methylobacterium sp. D54C. The sequence continues at coordinate 13,197 of NZ_JBKFAK010000042.1, read as the reverse complement.
GGGATCGGCAACCGCTGGGGGGTGCTGCCGGCGGCGCTGATCGTCGTGCTGCTGCCGGAGAAACTGCAGTTCATCCAGGAATACCGGCTGTTGCTGTTCGCGGTGCTGGTGATCCTCGTCCTTGTCCTCAGCCCCGGCGGCCTGTTGCCCCGCCGGACCCGAACCCTCGTCGCGGGGCGCCGGGCATGAGCGAAGTGGCGGCGGCCCCCGCGATCCTGGAGGCGAAGGGCCTGTCCGTCCGTTTCGGCGGTCTCTTCGCCCTCAACGAGCTCGACCTGACCGTCCGGCGCGGCGAGGTGCTGGGCCTGATCGGCCCGAACGGTTCGGGCAAGACCACCTTCTTCAACGTGACGAGCGGCATCTACCCGGCTGCGGCCGGCTCCATCGTCCTCGACGGCCGCGACATTACCCGGGAGCCCGCCCACGCGCTCGCTGGGCTCGGCCTCGCCCGGACCTTCCAGCGCTCGCGCCTGTGCCTGCCGCTCTCCGTCTTCGACAACATCGCGTTGGGCGCGCAGGAGCGCCTGCCGCAGGGTGTGATCGACAACCTCCTGCGCCGCCGCACCCTGGCGCGGGCCGTCGCGGCCCTCGCCGAGGAGGCCAGGGACGTCGCCCGGTTGTTCAACCCGGACCTCGCCCGGCGTCTCGACGAGCCGGCCGTCGCCCTCGGCATGATCGACCGCCGCCGGGTCGAGATCTGCCGCGCCCTCATCGGACGGCCGAAGATCCTGCTGCTCGACGAGCCCTCCGCCGGCATGACCCACGACGAGACCAACCAGCTCATCGACGAGATCCTCGACGTGCAGCGCAGCCGCGGCGACCTGACCGTCATCATCGTCGAACACGAGATGGGATTGATCGAGCGCATCACCGACCGCTGCGTCGTCCTCAATTACGGCCGCAAGATCTGCGAGGGCCGCTTCCGCGAAGTGGCCGCCGACCCGACCGTCCGCGAAGCCTATCTGGGGCATTCATGACCGCGCGCCTGATCATCGACGGCGTCTTCACCACCTACGACCGTGTCGATGTCCTCGACGACATCACCCTCGAGGTGGCTCCCGGGCGGATCACCTGTATCCTCGGCTCGAACGGCGCCGGCAAGACCACGCTGATCCGTTCGATCCTGCGCCTCACGCCGCCGCGCCGGGGCTCCATCGCCTTCGACGGGCGCAAGCTCGACGGTATGCAGACCCACGACGTGGTCGGTCTCGGGATTGGCTGCATTCCCGAGGGCCGCCGGATCTTCTCCAAGATGACCGTCGAGGAGAACCTTCGGCTCGGCGCCTACCGCGTGTCGTCCGAGCGGGAGATCCGGCGCAGGCTCGACGGCGTGCATGCCGTCTTCCCGCGCCTGAAGGAGAGGGCCAGCCAGCTCGCCGGCACGATGTCCGGTGGCGAGCAGGCCATGGTGTCGATCGGCCGGGGGCTGATGACCGATCCGAAGCTCCTCGTGATCGACGAGCCCTCGCTGGGGCTCTCGCCGCTCTTCGTGCAGGAGAACTTCAATGTGATCGCCCGGATCAATGCGACCGGCGTCACGGTCCTACTCGTCGAGCAGAACGTGAACCAGACGCTGGCGATCGCCCATCACGGCTATGTCCTATCCGGCGGGCGCATCGTGGCGCAGGGCTCCTCCGCGACGCTGCGGGACGACCCCGAATTGCAACGGGCCTATTTCGGCGCCGTGCACTGACTCTGCCGTCCCGCTGTTCGCCCGCCCCTGGTCCGCCTCTTGCAGCGGAAGGCGGACCGGATCACAGTCCGGGCAAACGCACCGGATGGCATGACCACACCCCGGACACCGTCGACCACACCCGTGCAGGCGCCGAGCCGTCGCAAGCTGTCGCTCGGTTTCGTGTTGCTGCCCCACTTCACCCTCGTGGCCTTCTCGACGCTCATCGATATCCTGCGCCTCTCCGCGGACGAGGGGGATCGCAGCCGGCCCGAGCGCTGCTCTTGGAGCCTGTTGGCCCCGGATCTGGAGCCGGTGACGTCGAGTTGCGGGATCCATGTGATGCCCTGGGAGACATTCTCGGATCCGACCCGGTTCGATTACATCGTCGTCGTCGGCGGGCTGCTCGACCGGGAGCCCTACAATCCCCGGACTCTCGCCTTCATGCGAGAGGCCCATTCCGCCGGGGTGCGCCTCATCGGCATCTGCACCGGCGGCATCGCCCTGGCCGAGGCGGGGTTGATGCGCGGCCGCCGCTGCTGCGTGAGCTGGTACCACTTCACCGATCTCGTCGCGCGGCACGACGACGTGATTCCGGTCGCGGACCAGCTCTTCGTGGAGGATGGCCCGTTCATCACCTGCGCGGGCGGTCTCGCCAGCCTGGATCTCGGGGCTTGGCTGATCGACCGGCACCTCGGTCCTGGCCATGCGCAGAAGAGCCTGCATATCATGGTCACCGACCGGGCTCGTCCCGCGGCCGGGGCCCAGCCCCAGCCGCCGAGTGCCGGAATCGTCGAGGACAACCGGGTCCGCCGGGCGATGCTGCTGATCGAGCAGAATCTCAGCACGCCCCAGCGGGTCGAGAAGATCGCGCAGACCGTGGGACTGTCGAAGCGACAGCTCGAACGGGTCTTCCGCAAACTCGTCGGCAAAAGCGTCCAGGAATACTCACGAGACCTTCGCGTCCTCTATGGACGCTGGCTCCTGGCGAACTCGCCGCAGACCATCACGGAGGTCGCCACGGAATGCGGGTTCTCGGACGTATCCCACTTCAACCGCCTGTTCCGTCGCAGCTTCGGATGTTCGCCATCGACCATGCGTCGGGGTGACAGCCAAGGTTCGGCGCAGGCGTCGGAGGAGTGGGACAGCCTGCGGGCGTTGGCCGGATCTCCCGATAGCCAGGGCGATTTCCATCGCTACCTGAACGACGAACCGGCCGGGGCTCTCGGAATCGATCGGTTCCTGAGCTGCGAGCGGCGTCCATACGCCCATTAGCTACCCACTCGGTTTGGCCGGCGATTCACTGAACGGGGGCGCCGCCGGCGCATCCGACGTCGGCACACAATCCAGGTCTCGACATGCTGACGGCGCTGCAGTGGCAATCTGCGATCCTGTCCTGCGCCCTCCTGGTGGGCCTGAGCGACTCCGCTCCGGCGCAGAGCGTGCTGTGTATCGGCTTGACCGCCTCCGACATTCCGCTGACCACGGGACAGGCCGCATTTCGGCGATGAGAACGGTAGCTCATCTTGTGCTCGAGTCCGCTTTCGAGACGCCGCGAAAAGCGACCGAATGACCGGGATGGGCGCGCAGCCGAATGTCAGGGGTCCTGCGCGCGCCGGCAATTCGGCGTGACGAAGTATGGCCGTAGAACGAACCCGCTGCGCGGGAGGGTGCGGGTGGTGAGGTCGCGGTAGCATCCGGACCGTCGCGCGTCGTTTGAGGCCTGTCGGCGGCAGGCCGAGCATCGCGGCTCCTTCATCCGTGAAGCCCGACGATGCACGATCTGCTTCCCGCCCCTGCAATCAGCTCGCTGCGCCAACGCCTGATCGAGGAGATGAACCTGCGCCGGTTCTCGAATGAGACCCAGCGCAACTACCTGCGCGATGTCGGCCGTCTGGCCAGCTTCCTCGGACGTCGCCTCGATACGGCCACCGCGGAGGATCTGCGCCGCTTCAAGGTCGAACAGCGCGAGGCCGGCGTGCCGGTGCCGACCCTCAACGGCATCGTCTCGGCCCTGCGCTTCTTCTTCACCCACGCCCTCGACCGCCCGGATCTGGCGCGCCGGCTCGTCCGTCTGGCCTATCCGCGCACGCTGCCCGTGGTGCTCAGCCGCGACGAGGTCGCCCGCCTGCTCGCCGCCACGATCTGCCTCAAGCACCGGGCGGCCCTAGCCGTAGCCTACGGCGCCGGCCTGCGCGTGGCCGAGGTCGCGGCGCTGAAGGTCACGGATATCGACAGCCAGCGCATGCTGATCCGGGTCGAACAGGGCAAGGGCGGCCAGTACCGCAACGCCCTGCTCTCGGCGGATCTGCTGGCCCTACTGCGCCAGTGGTGGCGGACCGGCCGCCAGCGGGGCGTGATGCTGGGCGACGGCTGGCTGTTCCCCGGCCAGCACGCCCTCAAGCCGGTCAGCACCCGGCAGCTCCGCCGGGTCGTCGTCGAGGCCGCACGGGCCGCCGGCATCGCCAAGCGCGTCGGCCCGCACACCCTGCGCCACAGCTTCGCCACCCACCTCTTGGAGGACGGCACCGATATCCGGGTGATCCTGGTCCTGCTCGGCCACGCCAAGCTCGACAACACCGCCTTCTACACCAGGGTCGCCACCCGCACGATGCGCACCGTGACCAGCCCCCTCGATCGGCTCGGCCTGTTCGAGGCCGGGGAGAGCGCGGCCAGCAGTTGACGCGACGGGTCGACCCCCGTGCTGGAAGTCGCCGACGTCTTCCGCGCCGCCGGGCCGGCCTACCGGGCCGCCCGGGCCGGGCACCTGAGCCTGCACCAGCGCAAGGTCATGGCGGCGATCGAGACCTGCCGCACCGCCGCGCTGGGCGGGCACGTCGAGGCCTGCGATGGCTGCGGGCACACGCGCATCGCCTACAACTCCTGTCGCGACCGGCACTGCCCCAAATGCCAGGGCGCGGCGGCCCGCACGTGGCTGGCTGCGCGCGAGGCCGACCTCCTGCCGGTCGGCTACTTCCACGTCGTGTTCACCTTGCCCGCCGAGGTTGCGCAGATCGCCTTCCAGAACAAGGCCGCCGGCTACGACCTGCTGTTCCGGGCAGCCTCCGAGGCGATGCTGACCATCGCCGCCGACCCGAAGCATCTCGGTGCCCGCATCGGGCTGACCGCCGTGCTCCACACCTGGGGCTCGGCGCTGACCCACCACCCGCACGTCCACATGATCGTGCCGGGCGGCGGCCTCTCGCGCGACGGCACCCGCTGGATCGCCGCACGGCCCGGCTTCCTGCTGCCGGTACGCGTCCTCGCCAAGCTGTTCCGGCGGCTGTTCCTGGCCGGGCTCACTGTCATGCACGCGGCCGGACGGCTCGCCGCCTTCGGCAGCCTGGCACCCCTGGCCGAGCGCCGCGCCTTCCTGCGCCACCTGGCACGGGTCCGAATCAAGCGCTGGGTCGTCTATGCCAAGCCGCCGTTCGCCGGCCCCGCGGCGGTGCTCGCGTACCTCTCGCGCTACACCCACCGCGTCGCCATCTCGAACCGGCGGCTCGTCGGCTTCGACGCGGCCGGCGTCACCTTCCGGGTCAAGGACTATCGCCGCGACGGGCCGGAGCGCTACGGCGTCCTGACGCTGGCCGCGGACGAGTTCATCCGGCGCTTCCTCCTGCACGTCCTGCCCAGGGGCTTCCACCGCATCCGCCACTACGATCTGCTCGCCAGCGCCACCCGCCGCGCCAACCTCGCCCGCATCCGCGACCTGCTGGCCGCCTCGCCGCCGATCACCCCGCCTGAGGCAGCGCAGCCGCCCGATTGGCTCGCCCCGTGCCCGTGCTGCGGTGGGCGCATGACGATCGTCGAGAACTTCGGCCGCTTCCGGCAGCCGCGAGGTCCGCCGACCGCCTCGGCTTCAGCCCGGATGAGAGCCACGTGACCCGGCCCTCCATGAGCTCCGTCGCCTGCTGCGAGCACCACGCCGCGGCCAGTGGATCGTCGTGCGCCTGTTCCAGCCGGCCCCACCATCGGCCACCCACGCCAGGGGATGGCCCCCGCGGCGGCGTCTCATGCGATCCTGGCGGGCAACGGATCGGCCTCAGCCAGCACGTGCGAGCCGGGACACGGTCACACGCTGGCCGCCGCGAGACACCCCGCCATCTGGCCGAAACGACCAATCCCCATAGCTGAGCGCCTCGGTCCCCGCGGGTTCCTTCTTCGGAGACTTTCGTACGCCTCACGGCGCCCGAAACTCTTCACGGAAGCGGAATGGCTGCTTCGAAGAAGGTCTGCTGGAAAAGCAGATGGGGTGGATGGCTCCCGCTCCGACTGACGGCATCTCGATGCCAAGATGTGGTTGCTGTTAAAGCAGCAGCCACGCTCATGCAGGAGCCATCCCCATGGAGATCACCACCGTCGGCATCGATCTGGCCAAAAGCATCTTTCAGGTTCACGCCGTCGATGCAGTTGGGCACGTCGTCGTGCGCAAGGCCTTGAGGCGGGCGCAGGTCGTGCCGTTCTTCGCCAAGCTGCCGCGGTGCCTGATCGGCATGGAGGCCTGCGGCACAGCGCATCACTGGGCCCGGGAACTCATAAAGCTCGGCCATGACGTGCGGCTGATGCCGCCGGCTTACGTGAAGCCGTACGTCAAGCGCGGCAAGACCGATGCGAACGATGCCGCTGCCATCTGTGAGGCGGTGACGCGCCCGAGCATGCGCTTCGTGCCGGTGAAGTCGACCGAGCAGCAGGCGGCGCTGGCGCTTCACCGGACGCGCGACCTGCTGGTCAAGCAACGCACGCAGTTGGTGAACATGATCCGCGGCCTGCTCGCCGAGTTCGGGATCGAGATGGCGCGGGGCCTGCGGCACGCGCTCGAACTGGCGGCCCGGCTCTCGGCCGGAGACGCGGCCGAGGTGCCGCCGTTAGCCCAGCGCGTGGTGACCGGGCTGGCCGATCAGATCGGTGCCTTGCAGATCCAGCTCACCCGACTGGAGAAGGAGTTGCTCGCCTGGCATCGGGACAGCGACCTGTCGCAGCGCCTGGCGACGATCCCGGGTGTCGGCATCGTGTCGGCAACCGCGTTGGCCGCCTCGGTGAGCGAGCCCGAGCGCTTCCGCTCCGGTCGGCAGTTCGCGGCCTCGTTGGGCCTGACACCGCTGCAGAACTGCAGTGGCGGCAAGGAGCGCCTGGGCCGGATCTCGCGCATGGGCGACCGCTACCTGCGCCGGCTGCTCGTGGTCGGCATGACGTCTCTGATCCGGCGCGCGAAGACGACACCGACCTCGGTCGACCCGCGGCTGCCGGCACTGCTGCAGCGTAAGCCAGTGCGCGTGGTGACTGTTGCGGCGGCCAATCGCACGGAGCGGGTCGCCTGGGCGATCATGACCCGCGGCGGCACCTACCGCGCACCGGCGGCCAGGGCTGCCTGACAGCACGGCGAGGAGACGTTTCCAGGTTGCGAGGACGATGAGAGTTGATGGCGAACTGGTCAGACCGGGAGCCGGGACACCCCGCCGGCTGTCCAGGACGTCATAGCCCGCAAAGCAGAGTGGGACCCAGCTCACGGATACCATCAGGGCCAGCGGTCACATGAACGACTGCATCAACAGGCCGGACACAAGACTGCACCCGACCCACGCGTCAGAAGCTCAATTCGCCACTTGCAATGCGGGAGCCATTTACACAGGACACGCCCCGAGCTGCACGTCCGGCTTATCGGCGGCGGTCGCTCATTCGGTGAAGTCGGCCCGGTTCAGCCCGTAGCGCTGCATCTTCTCGTTCAGTGTCCGGCGGGGGAGGTCGAGCAGGCGCATGACCTCGGCGATGTTTCCCCGAGTCTCTTGCAGGGTCTGGCGGATCAAGTCGCGCTCGTAGGCCTCGACCAGTGCCGACAGGGACTGCGGTTCGCCCGTCACCGGCTCCCGCACGCCGTCACGCTGATCGAGGCCGAAGGCGTAGCGCTCGGCGGCGTTGCGCAATTCGCGGACGTTGCCGGGCCAGGGGCGTCCTGCGAGATCCCGCACGAGCTGGGCGCCGAGGGGACGCATCGTCCGGCCGTGCGCCTCGGCGGCGCGCGACGCGAAGACTTCGAACAGCAGCGGGATATCCTCCCGGCGCTCCCGGAGCGGCGGGATCCGCAGCTCCGCGACGCCGAGGCGGTAGTAGAGGTCGGCCCGGAACTGCCCGCTTGCGGTCTGCGCACGCAGGTCGACCTTGCTGGCGCAGACGGTGCGCAGGTCGGCCGGCACCGGGGTGTTCGATCCGAGTCGCTCCAGGCTGCGCTCCTGGAGCACCCGCAGGAGCGTCACCTGCCCGGCGAGAGGCATGGCCTCGATCTCGTCGAGGAAGAGCGTGCCGCGATGGGCGTATTCCAGCTTGCCGACCCGCCGCTTCAGCGCGCCCGTGAACGCGCCGGCCTCGAAGCCGAACAGCTCGCTCTCCATCATCGTGTCGGGGATGGCTCCGCAATTGACCGCCACGAAGCGGCCGTCCCGTCGGCCGGAGAAGGCGTGGAGGCACTGGGCGACCAGCTCCTTGCCGGAGCCGGTCTCGCCGTTGATGACGACGTTGACCGGGGTGGCGGCGAGGCCGAGCACCTCGCGCCGCAGATCCTCCATCGCCCGCGACGTGCCGATGAGGCGGCTCTCGATACCTTGGGCATCGTCGACGGCGTGGAGCCTCCGCAGGCGCAGCGTCAGGTGGCGCTTCTCGCAGGCGCGCCCGATCGCATCGACCAGGCGCTCGGGCACGAAGGGCTTCTCGATGAAGTCGTAGGCGCCCCGCCGCATCGCCTCGACCGCCATCGGCACGTCCCCGTGCCCGGTGACGAGGAGCACCGGCAGATCCGGGTCGCGGGCGAGCGCCCGTTCGAGGACTTCGAGGCCGTCGGTCCCCGGCATCCGGACGTCGCTGACGAGGATGCCCGGGAAGGACTCGTCGATGAGGCCCAGCGCCGCCCGCGGTTCCGCGAAGGTCGAGACCTCGAAGTCGGCCAGGGTCAGCCACTGGTGCAGCGCCTCGCGCACCGTCTCCTCGTCGTCCACGAACAGGACTCGCGTCGCCCGGCCCGCCATCGCGCTCACCCCTTCGCCGCAGGCAGCACGATGGCGAGCACCGCGCCGCGCGCGTCGTTGGCGGCGGCGATGCTGCCGCCGAGGTCGCGCACGATCAGCGAGGACAGCGACAGGCCGAGGCCCAGGCCCTCGCCGGCCGTTTTCGTGGTGAAGAAGGGATCGAAGACCTGCCCCATGTGCTCCTCGGCGATCCCGCCACCGCTATCGGCGACGCTGAGGCGCCACGTGCCGTCCGCTTCGCGCGCGGCGGTCACATGAAGCAGGCGCTCGGGCGCGGCCCGCATCGCGTCGAGGGCGTTGACGATCAGGTTGAGCAGGACCTGCTCCAGGCGGACCGGGTCCGCCTGCACGAAGGCCTCGGGCGGGATCGCGCGGGTGACGGTCACGCCCTCGGACCGGATGCGGGCCTGGAGCAGGTCCAGGACGGCCTCGGCCGTCGCCTCCAAGCTCACCGGCTCGCGGTGTTCCGGACCGGTCTTCCGGGCAAAGGCTTTCAGGTGGCGGATGATCTCGCCGATCCGCTGGGTGACCTGCGTCATCCGCTCGAGATTCCGCCCCACCGTCGCGAGGTCGCCGCGTTCCAGGAACTTCGCCGTGCTGGCGAGGAAGGTGCGCAGGGCCGCCAGCGGCTGGTTGATCTCGTGATTGATGGCCGTCGAGATCTGCCCCAGCGCGGCGAGGCGGCCGGCGTGGATCAGCTCGTCCTGGGTCGCCCGCAGGGCGGTGGTGGCGCGCTCCCGCTCCGCGATCTCGCTACGCAGGCGGTCGTTGGCGGCGCTCAGGTCCTGGGTGCGCTCCGCGACGCGCTGCTCCAGCGCGAGGCGCATGGCCTGCTCGCTCTGCAGACGTCGTTGCCGCTGGCTCCGGGCCGCCAGGGCGAAGGCCAGGGCGAGGCAGGCGACCCCGGCGACCAGGGCCGCGAGCGCGGCCTGCCGCAGGGCGGGGCCGGTCGGCGTGACGTACCAGACCGTCCAGGAGAGATCCGGCACCGCCGCGCGCTCCACGAGCCCGCTCACGGTTCGGTCGCCGACCGGCAGGTCGATGACGCCCGCGAGGTGCGCCTGCTCGCCGTCGAGAAGGGGCCGAAGGGCGCTGTCGCCGTATTGCCGCTCCGCCCGGATGCGCGCCGCCTCGGCCACGCCGACGGGCTGGAACGGGCGATACTTCCAGGCCGGCTCGCTCGCGAGGAAGACCACGCCGGCGGCGTCCGAGACGAGCACCTGCTCGCCGGCCGCGCGCCACTCGCCCTGCAGGCCCTCCAGGTCGACCTTGACGACCACGACCCCCGCGACCCGTCCGTCCGGCCCCGAGACCGCCTTGCCGATGAACAGGCCGGGCAGGCCGGTGGTCGTGCCGACGCCGAAATAGCGTGAGACGCCCGAGGTCTTGGCCGCGGTGAAGTAGGGCCGGTAGGCGTAGGACGCCCCGATGAAGCTGAGCGGCCGGCTCCAGTTGCTCGCGCCGCGCGTCAGTCCGTCGGCATCCATGAGGTAGATGGCCGACACGTTCGAGGCCGCCGCGATCGCCTCGAACTTGGTGTTGACGGCGGCGATGCGGTCGGGCGCGTCGACGGCCACGAGGAGGGCCTGCACCTGCGTGTCGAGGGCGAGGACCGTGGGCAGATACTCGTACCGGTTGACCGCCGCCCGCAGCACGGCCTCGGTGATGACGAGGCGCTGACGCGCCTGTCGACGGGCGAGATCGAGGCCGGATTCCAGGGAGAACGCGAAGACCACAAGGGTGGCGACCAGGGTAATCGCCGCCAGGATCCACCGCCACAGCCAGATCGACCTGAGCACCGGACCGGTCCCGGTGATCTTTCGCGGGACTGCCCGGGCAACGCTGGCTATGACGTTCATCGGGCGGCATCCTGACGGAAGCGAGCATAATCATCGGATGCGGCGGGCACCACGTTTCGGGCGCTCGCACCGCGACAGCGGGACCGGTGAACTGTCACGCGATCCGCCTTCCATCCGGGTGCCTTGGGCTAGGACCTGCGCCCCCCACGAAGCGAAGCTCAGCCGCCAAGGCCGCCGAGACAGACGTACTTGGTGTGCAGGTAATCCTCGATGCCCTGGCGCCCGCCCTCGCGGCCGACACCCGATTCCTTCACGCCCCCGAACGGCGCCACCTCGGTGGTGATGATGCCCTCGTTGACCCCGACCATGCCGTATTCCAGTGCCTCGGACACCCGGAAGGCGCGGCCGAGATCCCGGGTGTAGAAGTAGCAAGCAAGGCCGAACTCCGTGTCGTTGGCCATCGTGATCGCCTCGGCCTCGTCGCGGAAGCGGAATAGCGGGGCCAGCGGTCCGAAGGTTTCCTCACGCGCGACGTCCATGCCCGGCGCCACGTCTACGAGCACCGTAGGCTCGAAGAACGAGCCGCCGAGCGCATGGCGCCGGCCGCCCGCGATCACACGCGCGCCCTTGGCGGTAGCGTCGCGGATATGCGCCTCGACCTTCTCGACGGCGGCGTGATCGATGAGGGGGCCCTGCATCACGCCCTCCTCGACGCCATTGCCGACCTTGAGCACTCGGGCCGCCGCCGCCATCCGCTCGGCGAAGGCGTCGTAGATGCCGTCCTGCACCAGCACCCGGTTGGTGCAGACACAGGTCTGCCCCGAGTTGCGGTACTTCGCCAGCATCGCGCCCTCGACGGCCCGGTCGAGGTCGGCGTCGTCGAACACGATGAACGGTGCGTTGCCGCCGAGTTCCATCGAGACCTTCTTCACCGTCCCGGCGGCCTGACTCATGAGGATCTTGCCAACCTCCGTCGAGCCAGTGAACGTCACCTTCTGCACCAGAGGGTGGCCCGTCAGCTCTCCGCCGATCGCCCGGGCCGAACCCGTCAGGATCGACACAAGACCCGACGGGATGCCGGCCCGTTCGCAGAGCAGCCCCCAGACGAGGCCCGAGAGCGGGGTCTGGGCGGCGGGCTTGATCACGATCGGGCAGCCTGCCGCCAGCGCCGGCGCGAGCTTGCGGGCGATCATCGAGGAGGGGAAGTTCCACGGGGTGATCGCGGCGACCACGCCGACCGGCTCCTTGGTGACGAGGATGCGCCGGTTCGGCCACGGCGAGGGGATCACCTCGCCGTAGACGCGCCTTGCCTCCTCGGCGAACCACGTCACGTAGGCCGCCGACATGGAGATTTCCGCCCGGGCCTCGGCTAGGGATTTGCCCTGCTCGGCGGTGAGGATGCGGGCCAGATCCTCTTGGTTCTCGGTGATCAGGGCGGCGAGGTTCTTCAGTAGGACGGCCCGCTCGGCGGCGCTCCTGGCTCGCCAAGCGGGGTAGGCGGCATGGGCTGCTACGATGGCCCACCGAGTTTCCTCGGCGCCGAGATTGGGCACCCGGGCGAGGAGCGCGCCCGTCGCGGGGTTCCTCACGTCGATCGCCCCAGAGCCGCTCTCAGCCCATTCGCCACCGACCAGGCAAGTGTCGACGAGCAGGCTCGGGTCCTTCAGGGATGGGGTCTCAATCTCAGTCTCAGTCTCAGGCATAGTCAAATTCCCTCGGGCGCGACGACGAATCCAGGCGCTGGCGGGGCTGTCGGACAACTCTCACTGGGCCTGCTCGAAGGGCTTCACCTTCGCGCGCAGCTCATCGACCAGCACGCGCGTGTTCTCCGAGTAGTCGATCGGCACCGCCACGAGGTGCACGCCGCCCGCGTTGAACGCCTTGTCGAGCGTCGGCACGAGGTCCTCCACCGCCTCGATCCGGTGGCCGGTCGCCCCGTAGGACTGGGCGTACTGCACGAAGTCCGGGTTGCGGAACGTCATGCCGTAATCCTTGAAGTGATCCACCGCCTGCTTCCAGCGGATCATCCCGTAGGCCGAGTCATCCAGCACCAGCACCACGACGTTGAGGCCGAGGCGCACCGCCGTCTCCATCTCCTGGCTGTTCATCATGAAGCCGCCGTCGCCGCACACGGCCATCACCCGGCGGCCGGGGTTGAGCATCGCCGCCATCATCGCGGAGGGCAGGCCCGCGCCCATCGTGGCCAGCGCGTTGTCGAGGAGCAGCGTGTTGGCGACGTAGGTGCGGTAGTTCCGGGCGAACCAGATCTTGTACATGCCGTTGTCGAGGCACACGATCCCGTCCTCCGGGATCACCCGGCGCACGTCGCGCACGAGGCGCTGCGGCGTCACCGGGAAGCGATCCTCGCCGGCCCGGTCGGCGATATGGCCGAGGATGTGCTCGCGCAGGTGCAGCAGCGCGCCCGCGTTCGGGAGCTTGCCGTCGAGCTTGTCGGCCAGGAGCTTCAGCGTCGGCCCGAGGTCGCCGACCACCTCGGCATCCGGATAGTACACCTGCTCGACGTTGGCCGGCATGTAGCCGATGTGGACGACCTTCTGGTCGGCCTGGCCCATGAAGAAGGGCGGCTTCTCGATCGTGTCGTGGCCGATGGCGATGATCAGGTCGGCCTTGTCGATCGCCTCGTGGACGTAGTCGCGCTCGGAGAGGGCCGCGGTGCCCATGTAGAGGTCGGTCCCGCCCGCCACCG
>NZ_JBKFAK010000041.1:0-21551 GCF_053345595.1 Methylobacterium sp. D54C | reverse complement strand
ACCATCAGGGCCAGCGGTCAACATGAACGACTGCATCGAAAGGCCGGACACAAGACTGCACCCGACCAACGCGTCAGAAGCTCAATTCGCCACTTGCAATGCGGGAGCCATCCACACAGGACAGGCGGAAGACCATCCCGAACTGCCGTTCCGGGAGCGACCCGAACCGGTCACTCAGGTCACGAGAATGACGGCCGGGACGCGGACGCGCCCGGTTGCTTGTCTCGGCTGTGCGCCTGCCGGTAGTCACGCGGGCTCATGCCGTAGCGATCCTTGAAGCGGCGCGCGAAATGCGCCTGGCTGCTGAAACCGCAGCCGTAAGCCAGCATGCCGATCGACAGGTGGGCGCAGGCCGGATCGCCCAGGCGCTTGGCTGCCGCCTCCAGGCGGCGTCCCCAGATGTAGTCGGAGATGTGCCGGCCGCGCTCGTGGAACAGTTCCTGGAGCCGACGCAGCGACACGCCCATCGCGGCGGCGAGTTGCGGCGGATCCAGGTTCGGGTCGCTCAGGTTCGCCTCGACATAGGCCTTGGCGCGCTGGACCGTGACGTTGCCGTGGACGGAACGGGGTACCTCCTGCGCCATCCGTTCGGCGAGGCTCGCTATGATCAGGTCCGTTCCGATCGCCGCCATGCGCACGGCCGCGTCGGGCGTGAGCTGATCGCCCATGCGCACCAGCTCCTGGAGGAAGGTGTTTGCCAGGGTCGTGGAGGCGAGGTCCGCGCCAACTGTGAGTGCACAGTACAGCCGGGACGGACCCAGCATGGCCTCGAAGCGCTCGCGCGGCAGATCGATGACGAGGGAGATGCCCGTGTCGGCCTCGCAGACGGCCGGGCGTGCGTCGATAACGACGAAGTCGCCCGTCCGGAATACAGCCTCCCGATCGCCTTGCTGGATGGCGTCCTGGCCGGAGAGCTTCAAGGACGCGTAGAGGCGGTCGGGCTGCCCATAGCGCCGAATCGCGTCGGGGGTCGCTTCAGTCCGCATGGCGGTGTGTGCCATCTTGGAGATCGGCACAGGCCCGATGCTGGTGACGTCCAGCCTGCCCTGAAACGGAACCCCGTGAAGGGGTTGCTGGTCGATCGGGATCAATCGCTCGCAGATCGTCTCGCGCCAGCGCCGGAACGCGTCCTTGGGGTGAATTCCCTCTGTCGAGAAGAAGGGTTGCATGCGTAGCCTCGGCACGCAGCGCGCCGTCCCGAAGCGCGACTGCGGATCCGGAGAGTTATTGTATATAATCTATCATCTCAAGGCCGCGGTGCCGGGTGCTTCGCGGCGGTTCTGTCCGCGTCTCAACCAATGCCGTCGGTAAGCGCACCGGCAGGAAACCGCCCCGAGCCGCCACTCCGATCGCGCCCAAGCCTGACACAGGACCACCCCGCGGGGGCCGGTCACCGTCTCGGAATCCCTCCGTCCCCGCCAGCGTTGTTGGAGCCGCCGCAACGGCCGCGCTCTTCCCGACGCCTCGATCGTCCAGACGACACGAGGTCACCGCCGGGCGGCGACGAGGTCCGCGGCGCGCCGCCACCCGAGTGTCCGGCCGATTCGCGCTCGGACCCTGGGTCCGAGCGTGCCGGATCGCGAGCAGCTGGTCGTCGCGCGCCGGCCTACGATCCGCGCAGGTAGCTCAGCGGCCGACCGGTATCCGGATGCGGCATGACGCCCATCGGGATGTCGTACACGGCGCGCAGCGTGTCGGGGTTCATCAGCGTGCCGGGCGGGCCGTCCGCGATGAGGCGTCCCGAGTGCAGCGCCAGGATGCGGTCGCAGACGCGCGCCGCCATGTTCACGTCGTGCAGGACCACCACGACGCCGAGCCCGTCACGATGGGCCAGATCGCGCACGAGGGCGAGGATCTCGACGGCGTGGGCAACGTCGAGGGCCGAGATCGGCTCGTCGAGCAGCAGGCAGGCGGGCTCCTGCGCGATCATCATCGCGAGCCAGACGCGCTGCCGCTCACCGCCCGAGAGCGTGTCGACGAAGCGGTCCGCGAAGGCGGCGACGCCGGTGGCGGCGAGCGCCCGCCGGACCGCCTCACGATCCCGGTCGGCGACGCGGCCGAGGGCGCCGTGCCAGGGATAGCGCCCCAGCGCCACGAGCTCGCGCACGGTCATGCCCGGGACCGGCGGGAGCGCCTGCGGCAGATAGGCGACCTCGCGCGCGAAGGCGCGGTCCTCCCAGGCACTGAGGGCGCGATCCGCGAACGCGATCCGGCCGGCGGTCGGCGCCTGCTGGCGGCCCAGCAGCTTGATCAGGGTCGACTTGCCGGACCCGTTATGGCCGATCAGGCCCACCACCTGCCGCGGCTGGATCACGAGGTCGAGGGGATGCAGCAGGGTGCGTTCGGGGAGACCGAAGCTCGCGCCCTGCAGGGTGAAGAGCGGGGGGGCGCCCGCGGCTTCCGCCGTCGGCGCGCCCCGCGGCCGCGCGACGACCGGCGCATCGGGACCGTTCATGCGGGCCTCCTCGGGCCGTCCGTTCCCGCCGGACCCGCTTCGGGGCGTGCCGGCAGGGGGCAGGCGCCGCAGAGGCTCTGGTCGGGGATGAGGTAGCGCAGGCAGCAGACCTTCCGCACCCGACGCGGCGGCGCGCCCGCCGGCGCGTCCCCCGCCTCCGGGACGTAGCGGATCGGCGCGAACAGCGGGTTGGGCGCGCCGGACCGGCGGCGGCTCGTCAGGACGCTCGCGGCGGCCGCGTGCCCGGTCCGGCCCGCCTGCGGGAGCCCCTCGGTGCGGCGCACCACGAACTCGAAGATGTTGCCGGCATTGCTCCACAGCACGCGCGGCGCCACGCCCGAGACCGCCGCCAGGGCACCGACCAGGGGCGCCAGGTGCGCGTCGATCAGCGCGCCGAAGCGATCCGCCGGCGCCCTCTCCTGGGTCTGCCCGCCGGGCCCGTCGCTCCCCGCGGCGGGGTCGCGCAGCTTGAGCGCCCGCGTCAGCCCGCCGTCGTCCGGGACGATCTCGACGGCGTCGAGGGCCACGGGCAGGACGAGGTCGAGCACGATGTTGGCGGCGAGCGCGGGCACCACCAGCATCGAGAAGTGCTGCTTCGCCCAGATCGACGCGACGGCGCGGGGCTCCGGCGCCGCGAAGGTGCGGGCGAACCGGTCGAGCTGGTCGGTCAGGACGCGCGGATCGAGCAGGTCGGCGCCCCTCACGGAGGGGCGCGGATCCTCCGCGGACACGATCCGATCCCGGTAGCCCTCGAGGGGGCCGACGAACAGGGCGTTCAGCGGGGAGAGAATCATCGGCGCAGCATCAGCCAGACGAAATAGGCGCCCCCGAGAACCGTCGCGACGAGGCCGGCGGGCAACTGCCACGGGAAGGCCGCGACGCGCCCGAGCCAGTCGGCCAGCACCATGATCAGGCCGCCGGCGAGCGTCGCCGCCACCAGCTGCTCGGCGGCCCGGCTGAAGCCCAGGCTGCGGGCGAGGTGCGGCCCCATCAGCCCGACGAAGCTCAGCGGGCCGACGAGCAGGGTCGCGGCGCCGGTCAGGATCGCGGCGACCGACAGGACCGTCAGGCGCGCCCGCGCGACCTGGAGCCCGACGGCCCGGCTCGTCTCCGCCCCGAGCGGCAGGATCGTGAGCCAGCGCGCGAGCAGCGGCGTGCCCGCGAGCACCAGGGCCGCGCCGAGGCAGGCGAGCCCGGCCTCGGTCCCGGTGGCATTGTAGGTCGAGCCCGAGAGCCACGTCAGCAGGGCGGCGGTCCGCGGGTCGGCCGTGGCGAGCAGGAGCGCGATCACCGAGCCGATCAGGCTGGTGAGGGCCGCGCCGACGAGCAGGATCCGCGCGGAGGCGTAGCGCGCCCGGCGGCCCAGGGCCAGGACCGCCAGCAGCGTCGCGAGCGCGCCCGCCGCGGAGGCGGCCAGCATCGCGGCCGGGCCGAGGCCGGGGACGAGGAACAGGACGAGCACCACCACAAGGGCCGCGCCCGCGGAGACGCCGAACAGCTCGGGGCTCGCGAGGGGGTTCCCGGTCAGCCGCTGCAGCAGCCCGCCCGCGTAGGCGAGCATGGCCCCGGCCCCCAGGGCGGCCAGCGCGCGCGGCGCCCGCCAGGCCAGGAGGGCGCCCGGATCGGGACTCCACAGCCAGCCCTGGGCATCCCGCCCCAGGGTGAGCGACAGGCCGACGGCCGCGAGCGCCAGGATCGCGAGCGCCCCGATGGCGGGCCACGGCCGGGCGAGCCGGACCGGGATAGGCCCCGGCGCCGGCGGCGCCTCGCGCGCCGTGCGCAGGCCCAGGATGAGGCCGACCAGCAGGGGCGCGCCGACGAGGGCGGTGACGGCGCCGGTCGGGACACCGCTGCGGCCGATGAGCCGCTGCACGAGCTGATCGGTCAGGACGAGCAGCACCGCCCCGGCGACCGGCCCCCAGAGCAGGCGGTCGCGGAGCCGGCGGGCGCCGCCGTAGCGGGCGATGGCCGGCCCCGCCAGGCCGACGAAGCCGATCACCCCGAGAT
The DNA here is from genome assembly GCF_053345595.1 of Methylobacterium sp. D54C. NCBI lineage: Bacteria > Pseudomonadati > Pseudomonadota > Alphaproteobacteria > Hyphomicrobiales > Methylobacteriaceae > Methylobacterium > Methylobacterium sp. D54C. The sequence goes on along the minus strand of NZ_JBKFAK010000041.1, from coordinate 17,089 downwards.
ACCCGGTCACGCTGGCGCCGACCGCGACGCCGAGGGCGAGGGCGGCGAGCCGCGTGCCGGCGGTGGAGACGCCGAGGCCCCGCGCCCCGGCATCGCCGAGCTCGATCAGGGTCAGCGGGCGCGCCAGCAGGCCGGCCGCGAGGGCCGCGAGGGCGAGGCGCGGGACGAGGCCGCGGACGCCGTCCCAGTTGTTCTGGTTCAGCGCGCCGGCCTGCCACGCGTAGAGGTCGGAGAGCGCGTCGAAATGCGCGAGCACCAGCATCCGGTTGGCGGCCTCGGCGGACAGCCCGACCACCAGTCCGGCGAGGATGACGGTGGACGGCGCGTAGCCGCTGCGCCCGCTCAGCAGCAGCACGAGGCCCGTGCACAGGGCCGCCCCGGCGCCGGCGACGGGCTCGTAGCCGTAGATCAGGAGGGCCGGCCACCACAGGGTCGCGAGGGCCAGGGCGAGCTTCGCGCCCGCGAACACGCCGAGGGTGCCGGGCTCGGCCAGCGGGTTGTCGAGCACCTGCTGGAACAGCACGCCGGCGAGGCCGAGGCCGCCGCCCGCCAGGACCGCCATGGCGAGGCGCGGCAGCAGGCTGTCGCGCAGGACGAGCTGCGGCATGTCGCCGTCGGTCGGGTGGAGCAGGGCGGCCCACCACTGCCCGGGCGGCAGGACGGCCGCCAGGTTGGCGTGCAGCAGCGCGGCGCTCACCGCCAGCGCGAGGGCGAGGAGCCCCGCCCCGCGCCAGAGCGGCGAGGCCCCGGACCCGTCGGCTCGCGCCCGCCGCGCTCCGGCCCCGGCCGCGCTCACGCCGGGGCCTTCCCGAGCGCCGCGGCGACCTGACGGGCGAAGCGCGCGGCCGACGGCAGGCCGCCGTTCGGATGGACCACCGGCATGCGGATCACGCGGCCGGCGCGCACGGCGGGCAGCGCCCGCCAGAGCGGGCTGTCGTCGAGGCGCCCGAGGGCGCGCGCGGTCTCGGCGCCGCGGTCGAAGTGGATCAGCGTCGCGTCGGGCACCTCCGCGAGGTCCTCGACCGCGGCGAGCACCGTGCCCGCGCCGCTCTGCCGGCCGGTCCAGGCATTGGTCAGGCCGAGGCGCTGGGCGACCGCGCCGACGGTGCTGCGCGTGCCGAAGACGGCCAGCTGCCGCCCGTCGTCGCGGAAGCGGCAGATGTAGACCGGGCGCCCGGTCCGGCCCGCGAGCGCGGCCCGGGCCTCGGCGAGCGCCCCGTCGGTCCCGGCGACCAGCGCCCGCGCCGCCGCGGCGCGGTCGACGCGGTCCCCCAGGTCGCGGGTCAGCGCGTCGAGGTGGTCGATCGGCTCCCGCGCGCCCGCGACGATGGGCAGCGCCACGACCGGGGCGATCCGGGTCAGCGCGACCTGGATCTGCGCCTGCCACGGCGCGGCGAGGATGAGATCGGGGGCGATCAGGCTGAGGAACTCGAGGTTCGGCTCCTGCAGCGGGCCGAGGTCGAGGACCGAGTCCGGCAGGGGCGGCTGCGCGATGAGCTTCTCGTAGAGCGGCCGGTTGGCGATCGCCACCGGCACGAGGCCGATGGCGAGGAGCGTCTCGGCGAACAACCCGTCGAGGGCGACCACGCGGGCGGCGGGCGAGCCGCCCGTCTCCGCCCGCCGCGGGTCGTCGGACGCGCCCGCGGGAGACGCGGCGAAGCCGCCCGGGACGAGACCGAGGGCGCCCGCGGCGAGGCCGGCGAGGAGGGCGCGACGATCGCCGCGCGGGCGGCTCATCCCCATGCGCCGACCCGTGCGCCGACTCGGGCGAGCGGGCGGCGGATCCGCCCGCGGCACGCCTCCGCGCGCCGCGCCCGGCCGGTCCGCGGGACGGCGAGCCTCATGGATGCGCTCCCTGCCGCTCCCAGGCGCGGATCCCGCCGGCGGCGGGCGCGCGCGCCGGGGCGACCGCGCCCCCGTGTCCGTCCTGATCGAGCAGGCTGTCGACGATCTCCTGCGCGCGGACCGGCAGGACCGAGAGCAGGGTGTCGCTCAGACCGTGCGAGGTCTCCGAGTAGCCCTGGACGTAGATGCGCGGGACGAAGCCGGGGCGGGTCGGGACGCGGTAGTCGCGCGCCAGGTCCGGCCCGTCGCGGTAGGGCGCGAGCGGTTCGAGGATCGCCGGGTTCGGGTCGCGCGCGTACCCGGTCGCCAGGACGATGCCGTCGTAGCTGCGCTCCGCCTCGACCTCGGCGTAGCGGTCGACGGTCCGCAGCCTGATCCCGCCCGCGTCGCCGACGGCCGAGAGGATCTCGCTGCGCGGCCGGAGGTGCAGGCGCTGCGGCCCGGAGACCTTCTCCCGGTAGACGATCACGTGGAGCGCCTTGAGCAGGTCGGCGTCGATCACCGCGTAGTTCGTGTTGCGGTAGCTGCGCACGATCGCCGCCCGCCGCTCGCTCGGCTGCGCGTACACGAAGTCGGTGCGGTCGGGGTGGAAGATCTCGTTGACGAACGGCGTCGCGTCCGACGGTCGGAGGGCGTGGCCGCGGAAGACGAGATCGACCTGCAGGTGCGGGAAGCGGGCGTGGAGATCGTGGCCGATCTCGGCGGCGCTCTGACCGCCGCCGATCACCGCCACGCGGGCGCCCGGGCGCGACAGGTCGAGCGGGCTGCCCGGGCCGCGCCGGTCGACATGGTCGAGGTAGCGGCTCGAATGGCAGAGCCGGGGATCGCGCGCCAGGGCGGCGAAGGCGGCGGGCACGTGCGGGGCGCCGCCCACCGCGAGGGCGAGGTCGCGCGTCTGGCGGCGGATCTCGCGGCCCGCGGCGTCGCGGGTGACGACCCACAGGGTCTCGACCGTCCCGTCCGGTCCCGGCCCGGGCTCCACCGCGACCGCGGTCTCGCCGTAGTCGCACCGGTCGGCGAAATGGTCCGCCACCCAGCGGAGATAGTCGTTGAACTCGATCCGGCTGGGATGAAACGTCCCGAGATCGATGAAATCGTGCAGTCGACCCTGGCTGTGCAGGTAGTTCACGAAGGTCAGCGGGCTCGTCGGGTTGCGGAGCGTGACGAGGTCCTTGAGGAACGAGATCTGCATGTCGCTGCCCGGCAGCAGCATGCCGCCGTGCCATCGGAAGTGCGGCTGCCGCTCCAGGAAGCGGTACCGGAGGCCGCGCGCCGCCGGGGTCTCGGCCAGGGCGATCGCCAGGGCGAGGTTCGAGGGCCCGAAGCCGACCCCGATGACGTCGCAGAGCGGTGCGGCGCGCGCGGTCATCCGATCGTCTCCTCGTCCGCACGACGGGGTGCGCGCCGGGGTGCGCGCCGGGATGCGCGGCGATCCTCGCCGCCGCGGCGCACGGGGGTGGCGCCTCCCTTGGGGGAGCCGCGCGTTTCCCCGGCGGGACCGCTCGCAGGCGACCGGAAGCTGGTTCGCGCACACGCCACTGACCGCGTCCCCCGCCAAGCCCCGGACCACAGAACACCCGCCGGCCGCACCCGCCGGCCGCACTGCGTAGCGCGAACCGCCACAGTGATTCAAGGTCTCCGGAAAACACTTCGGACGATCGAGCAGTAATGAATTAAATTAGAACATTTCAAATATGTAAAAGGGCCCTTGAGTCCGGCGATCTTTCGGCCATGTTATGCGCCGACAAGCGAAGTTCATTGATTCATTGGCGAGGCTGCTCGCAGCTTTCACCTGAACGGGATGCATCGATGGCGTTCGATCGCGAAGATACGCTGTTCTACGTGGTGGTGAATCACGAGGAGCAATACTCGATCTGGCCGAGCTACCGCGACATCCCTGACGGGTGGCGCGCCGTGGGCGATCCGCGCGCGAAGGCCGATTGCCTGGCCTACATCGACGAGGTCTGGACCGACATGCGGCCCCTGAGCCTGCGCCGACACATGGAGGCGCAGGAGCGGGACGCGGGCGGCGCGCGGGCGTGACCGTGCCGGGACGAGTCCGGCTGTTCTGCCTGCCCTACGCGGGGGCGAGCGCCGCGGTGTTCGCGCAGTGGCGCCGCGGCCTGCCCGACGCGGTCGACGTCAGGCCCGTCGAGCTGCCGGGGCGCGGCTCCCGGATCGGCGAGGCGCCCTGCACCGACCCGCGGGCGCTGACGCGGCGCCTCGCGGACGAGGTCGCCGGTTCCGTCACGGGCTCCTACGCGCTGTTCGGGCACAGCCTGGGCGCGCTGCTCGCCTTCGAGCTGGCGCACGAACTCCGCGACCGCGGGTTCGCGGCGCCGCGCGCGCTGTTCGCCTCCGGATGCGCCGGACCGGCGGTGTGCGACGGGGCGTATTTCCGCCGCCCGCGCAGCGACGCGGACCTGCGCGACGCGCTGTCCGCCTACGGCGCGACGCCGCCGGAGGCGCTGGCCGATCCCGCCCTGATGGCCCTGGTGCTGCCGGTGCTCCGGGCCGATTTCCGGCTGCGCGGCGCCTACACCTACGTGGCGCGCCCGGCGCTGGACTGCCCGATCCAGGCGCTCGGCGGGACGCGGGACGACGTCGCCCGCGCCGACCTCGAGGCCTGGGGCCGCGAGACGCGCGGCCCCTTCGACCTCGCGCTGTTCGAGGGCGACCACTTCTTCATCCACGCGCGGCGGGGCCCGGTGCTCGACCTCGTCGGCCGGCGGATCGGCGCGCGGGCCGAGGCCGCGGCCTGAGGCGGCCGCGCCCGCCCATCGGCGGCGCGCGGGCCGGCGGCGCGAACGAACGGGATGTCACCATGGAGGACGCCGTGATGGAACTCGTGACCAAGCCCCTGCGGGACGAGGGTCCTCTGCCGCTCCTGGTCACGCCGCCGGAGGGCGCCGCGGGCGCGGCGCTCGCGGACGCGCTGCCGGCGATCCGGGCCGCGGCCGAGGCGCACCTCCACGCCGCGGGCGGCCTGCTGCTCCGCGGCTTCAGCCTCGACGGGCCCGACGCGTTCCGCAGCTTCGCGGCGGGCTTCGGCCACGACCTCCTGAGCTACGAGTTCGGCTCGACGCCGCGCAGCCCCGTGACCCAGGGGGTCTACACCTCGACCGAGTACCCGCCCCACCAGCACATCCCGCTGCACAACGAGCAGGCCTACGCCCGCGACTGGCCGATGAAGATCTGGTTCTACTGCCAGCAGGCGGCGCCCGAGGGGGGCGAGACGCCGCTGGCCGACAGCCGCGCCATCTACCGCGCCGTGCCCGAGCCGATCCGCGCGCGCTTCGCCGAGCGGGGCCTGATGTACGTGCGCAACTACGGCAACGGGCTCGACGTGGCCTGGGAGCAGGTGTTCGGCACGCAGGACCGGGGGGCGGTCGAGGCGTACTGCGCCGGCCACGGGATCACCTGCGAGTGGAAGCCGGACGGCGACCTCCGCACCCGGCAGGTCTGCCAGGGCACCGCCCGCCACCCCGAGACCGGCGAGCCGGTGTGGTTCAACCAGGCCCACCTGTTCCACGTCTCGAACCTCGAGCCGGAGGTGCGCGCGACCCTCCTCGACCTCGTCGACGAGCCGGACCTGCCGCGCAACGTCTACTACGGCGACGGCAGCCCGATCCCCGACGCGGATCTCGACGCGATCCGCGCCGTGCTCGCCGCGCACACCGTCGTCTTCCCCTGGCAGTCCGGCGACGTGGTGATGCTGGACAACATGCTGACCGCCCACGCGCGGACACCCTTCAAGGGCCCGCGCAAGGTCGTGGTGGCGATGGCGCAAGCCGGCCGCGCGCAGTGATGGCGGCGGCGTTCGCCTTCGCGGAGCCCGGGTCCGCGCCAGGGACCGCGCTGTGGCGCGCCCTCGCGCGGGGCGCCCGCGCCCGGCTCGTGCTGGCCGGCGCGGCGAGCCTCGTCGGCGGGATCGCCACGACGGGCCTGATCGTGCTCATCAACGGGGCGCTCCACGCGTCCGAGCCCGCCCGGGCCGACCGGATCGCCGCCTTCGCGGCGACCGCCCTCCTCGCCTGCGCGGCGCTCGTCGTCTCGCGCGCGCTCTTCGCCGATCTCGGGCAGCGCGGGCTCGCCGATCTCCGGTCCGCGATCGCCGCCCGCGTCCAGGCCGCCGCGTTCGCGGATCTCGAGGCTGTGGGGAGCGCCCGGGTGCAGGCGCTGGTGACCGAGGACGCCAACCAGGTCGCCAACTTCCTCACGGCGCTGCCCGTGCTCGTCACCAACTGCGCGGTGGTCGCGGCGACCCTCGCCTTTCTCGGCTACCTGTCGTTCCCCCTGTTCCTGGCCTCGGCCCTCACGATCGCCCTGGGGGCCGCGGGCTACTCCGCCTGCTACGGCCGCGTCACGCGGCACCTCGCCCGGGCCGGGGCGGAGCAGGATCGCCTCGTCGGACATTTCCAGGCGCTGCACGGCGGCGCCAAGGAGCTGCGCCTCAACCGGGAGAAGGGGCGCCACTTCCTCGACGCGGTCCTGGCGACCGCGATCGCCCGCGTCGCCGACCACCGCCGGCGCGGCCTCGCCCTCCTCGCGCTGGCGGCGGGCTGGGGCCGCATCCTGTTCCTGGCCCTGATCGGGCTCGCGCTGTTCGTCCCCGGGACCGGCGCGCAGAGCCCGGCGGTGACGACCGGGTACGTCATCGCCCTGCTCTACCTGATGGGGCCGCTCGAGGCGGTGCTGAACACGATGCCGCTCGTCAACCTCGCCCGCGTCGGCGCGCGGCGGATCGAGGCGGCCTTCGCCGAGCTGCCGCCCGAGCCGGTCGGCGATCCGGGGACAGGCCCGGCCGCGCCCCGGCGCGACGCCACCGTGACCCTGCGGGGCGTGACCCATCACCGGGCCGATCCGCAGACCGGCGACCGCTTCGACCTCGGCCCGGTCGACCTGACGCTGCGCCCCGGGGAGATCACCTTCCTGGTCGGCGGCAACGGCTCCGGCAAGACCAGCCTCGCCCGGGTGATCGCCGGCCTGCATCCGCCGACCGGCGGGACGCTGTGCCTGGACGGTCGCCCGGTGGCGGGCGCGGCCCTCGCCGGCTACCGCGCGCACGTCGCGGCCGTCTTCTCCGATTTCCACCTGTTCGAGACGCTGCTCGGCCGGCCGGACGCCGCGCGCGAGGCGCAGGCGCGCGCGTGGCTGACGCGCCTCGGCCTCGACGGCCGCGTCAGCCTCCGGGACGGGGTCTTCTCGACCCGCGATCTCTCGACGGGCCAGCGCAAGCGGCTCGCCCTCCTGGTCGCCTGCCTGGAGGACCGGCCCGTCATGATCTTCGACGAGTGGGCCGCCGACCAGGATCCCGACTCCCGGGCGGCCTTCTACGAGACGCTCCTCCCGGAGCTGGCCGCCGAGGGCCGGACGATCCTCGTCGTCACCCACGACGACCGCTGGTTCGACCGGGCCGACCAGGTCGTGAAGCTCGAGCGCGGCCTCGTGGTGGAGCACCGCGCCGCCCCGCCGCGCGGCCGCCAGGCGGGAGCCGGCGCGTGAGCCTGCACGAGAGCCTGCACGTGAGCCGCGCACACCGCGCGCCGTCGCCGCACCGGCCCGCGCCGGACGACAGCCTCGTGGCGATCCTGCGGGCGCGGGCGGCCGCCACGCCCGACCGGCTGACCCTGCGCTTCCTCACGGACGGGCGCGCGGTCGGGGCGTCCCTCGACTACGCGGAGCTCGACCGGCGGGTCCGCGCCCTCGCGGCGCGCCTCCAGCGCGACGCCGAGCCCGGCGCGCGGGCGCTCATCGCCCTGCCGAGCGGGCCGGACTACGTCGTGGCGTTCTTCGCCTGCCTCTACGCGGGCCTCGTCGCCGTGCCCTCCTTCCCGCCGGAGACGCGGGATCCGCACCACGCGGCCCGCCTCGCCCTGATGATCGCCGACATGGCACCGCGCCACGTCCTGACCGATCGGGCGAACCGCGAGACCGTGGCGGCGACCTGCACGGGCAGCTCCGTAAGCGCGATCGTCTGTGTCGACGCGGTCGGCAGCGCCGGGGCGGAGGCGTGGCGGCCGGTCCCGTGCCCGCCCGACACCCTCGCCTTCCTGCAGTACACCTCGGGCTCGACCGCGAATCCCAAGGGCGTCGAGGTCACGCACGGCAACATCGTCGCCAACGCCCGCTGGCTCGCCGAGGCGATCGCGCCCGGCCCGGACGACGTCTTCGTCTCCTGGCTGCCCCTCTACCACGACATGGGCCTGATCGCGGGGCTGATCGAGCCGATCTTCGCCGGCGCGCCGCTCGTGCTGATGAGCCCGCAGGCCTTCCTCGCCCGGCCCGCCTCGTGGCTCGAGGCGATCGGCGCGCATGGCGGCACGATCAGCGGCGGCCCGGACTTCGCCTACCGGCTGGCCTGCGAGCGCGTCGGCGCCGCCGCGCTGGCGGGGCTCGACCTCGCCGGGTGGCGCGTCGCCTACAGCGGTGCCGAGCCGATCCGGCCCCGGACCCTCACCCGCTTCGCCGAGCGCTTCGCCCCGGCGGGCTTCGCGCCGACGGCGCTCAGCCCCGCCTACGGCCTCGCCGAGGCGACCCTCCTCGTCGCGGCCAAGCCCCGGGGCACGCCGTGGCGCCGGCTGAGCGTCGCGCCGGCGGCGCTGGCGGCCGGCCGCGCCGTCGCGGACGAGGCCGGCACCGCCCTCGCGGGCAGCGGCCGGCCGGTCCGGCCCGAGCACCTGCGGATCGTCGACCCGCGCTCCGGTCTTCCCTGCCCCGACGGCACGGTCGGCGAGATCTGGCTCAGCGGCCCCTGCGTCGCGCGCGGCTACTGGAACAACCCGGAGGCGACCCGCGCGACCTTCGTGCCCCGCGACGGCGCGACCTGGCTGCGGACCGGGGACCTCGGCTTCCTGGACGGCGGCGAGCTCTTCGTCACCGGGCGTGCCAAGGACCTCATCATCCTGCGCGGCCACAACGTCTATCCGCAGGACGTGGAGGCGGCGGTCGAGGCGCGCGTGCCGGCCCTCCGCCCGGGGCGGGTCGCGGCCTTCGCGGTCGAGGGCCCGGCGGGCGAGGCGATCGGGATCGCCGCCGAGATCGGCCGGAGCGCCGCCGCCCGCGCGCCGGAGATCGCCGCCGCGGTCGACGCCGCGCTGGCGGAGGTGCTGGCCGAGCCGGCGGAACTCGTGGCCCTGCTGGCGCCGGGCACCCTGCCCAAGACCACGAGCGGGAAGCTCCGGCGCGGCGCGTGCCGGGACGGCCTCGCGGCCGGCGACCTCACCCCCCTCCACCTCTACCGGCGCCCGCAGGGTGCCCCGTCGCCGGATGAGCCGCCCCGGAGCGCGACGGAGCGCGCCCTCGCGGCGATCTGGTGCGATCTCCTCGGCCTCGACGAGGTCTCGCGCGGGCGCGGCTTCCTGGAACTCGGCGGCCACTCGCTCCTGGCGATGCGCGCCGTCGACCGCGTCCGCGCCGCCTTCGGGGTCGCCCTGCCGCTGCGCGACCTGTTCGCGGCCCCGACCCTCGCCGACCTCGCGACGCGGATCGACGCGCTGCCCCGCGACGCGGTGCCGGCGCCCGCGCTCCTGCCGCGCGCGGGCCCGCCCCTCCTGTCGCTCGGCCAGCAGCGGCTCTGGCTGGCCGAGCGGCTCGGCGACCCGGCCGGGCGCGGCGCCTACGTCATGGTCGGACATATCCGGTTCGGAGGCCCGCTGGAGCCCGACCGGCTCGCCGCGGCGCTGCGCCGGGTCGTCGCCCGGCACGCCGTGCTGCGGACCGGCTATCCCACCGGCGAGGACGGCCTTCCGGAGCCCCGGATCGCCGAGGCGGTCGCCCTCGACGTGCCCGTCGACGACCTCACCGGCCTCGATCCGGGCGCCCGCGAGATCCGGGTCGCCGCGTGCGAGGCCGCGGAGGCGGCCGCGCCGTTCGACCTCGCCGTGCCGCCGCTCCTGCGCGCCCGGCTCCTGCGCCTGGCCGCCGACGATCACCGCCTCGTCCTGGCCCTCCACCACCTCGTCGGCGACGGCTGGTCGGTCGGCGTGCTGCTCTCCGAACTCGGGGCCGCCTATCGCGGCGCGGAGGCGCCGCCCCTCCCCGTCCAGTACGCGGATTTCGCGCGCTGGCACCGGGCGGCCGTGGACCGCGCGGCGGCGGCCGAGACCGCGTTCTGGCGCGGGCACCTCGCGGAGGTGCCCGCCCTGCTGCCCCTGCCGACGGACCGGCTGCGGCCGGCGGTCCCGTCGCAGGCCGGCGGCTCCGTCCGCTTCGAACTGCCGGGGCCGCTGGTCGCCCGTCTGGCGGAGCTGGGCCGGGCGCGCGGCGCCTCGCCGTTCGTCGTGCTGCTCGCGGGCTTCCAGGCCCTGCTCCATCGGCTGAGCGGGGCCGAACGCTTCGTGGTCGGCACCGACGTCGCGGGCCGGCCGCACCCCGATCTGGCCGGGCTGATCGGCTTCTTCGTCAACGTGCTGCCGATCCGGGCGCGCCTCGACGGCGCCCCGTCCTTCGCCGCGCTGATCGAGCGCGTCCGCGAGGACGTCCTCGCCGCCTTCGAGCACGCCACCCTGCCCTTCGACCGGATCGTCGACGCCCTCGACATCCCGCGCGCCCGCGCCCGACCACCCCTCGTCCAGGCCCTGTTCGTGATGCAGAACGCGCCGCCCGGCGATTTCGGTGTCCCGGGGCTCGCGGCCGAGGCCCGGGCGGCCAGCGCGCACGGCTCGAAGTTCGAGATGGCGCTCTTCCTCGACCCGCCCGCGCCGGGGGGCGGGATCGCGGCCGAGTGGGTCTTCGCCACGGCCCTGTTCACCCCCGAACGCGTCGCGCGCCTCGCGGAGGCCTACGCGACCCTGCTCGCCGCCGCAGCCGCCGCGCCCGCGGCCCCGCTCCCGACCCTGCTGCCCGACCGGCCCGACCTTCTGCCCGCGCTCCCGCCCTCACGAGACCCGGAGGATCCCGTCATGTCGAACACCGCCCCGTCGCTCCCGCGCACCGGCCGCCTGGAAGCGAAGCTCGACAAGCTCAAGGGACTGGGCGCCGGCAAACCCGCCGCCGCCGCGGGCGAGCCGGCCCGCCTCTCGACCCTGGCGCCCGGGCGCGACTTCCCCCTCGTGATCGAGCCGCTGTCGGCCGACGTCGACGCGGTGGCCTGGGCGACCGCCCAGCGCGACTGGGTCGAGGGCAAGCTGCGCCGCCACGCCGGCCTGCTGCTGCGCGGCTTCGGCATCGCGACCCCGCAGGAATTCGAGGCCTTCGCCGAGGCGCTCCAGCCCGGCCTCTACGGCGGGTACGGCGACCTGCCCAAGAACGAGGGCGGGAAGAACACCTACCGCTCGACGCCCTACCCCGAGCGGGAGATGATCCTCTACCACAACGAGAGCAGCCACCTGCATGCCTGGCCGCGCAAGCAGTGGTTCTTCTGCCAGCAGCCGTCGCCGGTGGGCGGCGCGACGCCCATCGTCGACTGCCGCGCGCTGTACCGGCAGCTGCCGCCGGCGCTCGCCGACCGCTTCGAGCGCCTGGGGCTGATCTACGTCCGCACCTTCACGGAGCGCTTCGACGTCGACTGGCGCCGGTTCTTCCACACCGAGGATCGCGCGGCCGTGGAGGCCCGCTGCCGGGCCGAGAGCGTCGACTTCGCCTGGCTCGACGCGGACACGCTCCAGACCCGCACGCGCTGCCCGGCGGTGATCACCCACCCGCTGACCGGCGAGAAGTCGTTCTTCAACCAGGTGCAGCTGCACCACCCGCGCTGCCTCGACCCCGAGGTGCGCGCCGACCTCCTCGGCCTCGTGGGGCCGGAGCGGATGCCGCGCGACGTGCTCTACGGCGACGGCACGCCGATCGAGGACGCGGTGATGGACGAGGTCGGCCGCCTCTACGAGGCGATCGCCGTGCGCTTCGACTGGCGCCCCGGCGACGTCGTGATGCTCGACAACATGCTCGCCGCCCATGCCCGCGACCCCTACGAGGGGCCGCGCCGGATCGTCGTCGCCATGGGCGACATGGTCGAGCGCGGCGCGGTCACGGGAGCGGCGGCATGACCGGCGCGGCGATGACCGGCGCGGCGATGACCGGGGCGCCGGCCTCCCTCGCGGTGGCGCCGACCCGGGCGCTGACCCCCGAGCAGCGCGCCTACCTCGACGAGACCGGCACCGCGCCGAATCTCGTCGCCGAGATCGACCTGCCCGGGCCGGTCGAGGCGGACCGCCTCCGCCGCGGCCTCGCCGCGGTCGCCGCCCGCCACGACGTCCTGCGCACCGCCTTCGTGCGCGAACCGGGCTTCCGCGGCCTGCGGCAGGCCGAGGCCGGCGCGCCCGCTATCCCGCTCGATACCGGCGCGCCGCAGGGAGACGTCGGGACCGTCGGCCTCGCGCCGGAGCGCGGCCAGACCCTCGCGGCCGTCCTCCTGCCGGGCGCGACGCCGCGGCTGCGCCTCGTCGCCAGCGCCCTCGCGGTCGATGCCGGCAGCCTCGACCGCGTCCTGTCAGAGGTCGCGGCCGCCTGCGCGGACGACGCGGCACCCGGCGCCGATCCCGAGGCCGCGACCTACGCCCAGTACGCGGAGTGGCGCGAGGCGGTCGCCGCCGACGACGCGGACGGCGAGGGCCAAGCCTACTGGCGGGACCAGATCGGCGCGGGCGCGGTGCCCCTCCGGCTGCCCTATCGCCGCGGGGCGGCCGCCGACGCGGTGGAGGAGCCGGCCGCCGCGATCCGGCTGAGTCGGGCCGTCGACGCCGCCGTCACGGACGCCTTCGCGCGGGCGCTGGCCCGGCCGGACCTCGCCGCGGCCGGCGCCGAGGCCGTGCTCCAGGCCGCGTGGTGGCTGCTCGTGGCGCGCCTCGCCGAGCGGACGGAGATCCTCGGCGGCTGGGCGCACGATTGCCGGCGCGACTACGCGGTCTTCGCCGGCACGGTCGGCGTCTTCACCAAGACGCTGCCCCTGCGCCTCTTCCTCCCGCCGGAGACCAGCGTCTCGGAGGCCGCGGCCGGTCTCGCCGCGCGGCTCGATGAGCACCGCGCCTTCCAGGAACTCTGCCCCCTCCACGCGGCCGGCGACGACCGCCGCCCCGCGGTCGGATTCGCGCTCGCGGCTCAGGGGGCCGCGCAGGACCGGCTCCTGCCCGGACCCGCCGGGTTCGAGCTCTGCCTGGAGCCGGCCCTCGACGCGGAGGGGCACCTCGCCGCGCTGACCTTGCACGCCGACCCGCGCCGCTACGCGGTGGAGGCCCTGGAGACCCTGCTCGATCAGGTCGAGACGCTGCTCGCCCGCCTGCCCGCGAAGGCCGCGACGCCCTTCGCGACCTACCCGCTCGTCGGCGCGCGCGAGGAGGTGCGCCTGCGCGCCTTCGGCCGCCCGGCCGCCCGCGCCCTGCCGGCGGAGACCCTTCCGGTCCTCGTCGCCCGCCACGCGGCGACGGCGCCGGACGCCCCCGCCCTCGTCGGCGCCGGCCGCACCCTGTCGTACGCCGCGCTGGAGGACCGCGTCGCGCGCCTCGGCGCCTGGTTCGCCGCGCGCGGCGTCGGTCCCGAGCGCGTCGTCGCCCTGGACCTGCCGCGCTCCGTCGACCTCGTGGTGGCGATCCTCGCGGTCTGGCGCGCGGGGGGCGCCTACCTGCCCCTCGACCCGGCCTGGCCGCAGGCCCGCCGCGACCGCCTGATCGCGCTCGCCCGGCCCGCGCTGACCGTGGCGCTCTCGGCCGACCCCGCGGCCGGCCGGCACGCCCTCGGGGCGATCCTCGACGGCCTCGGTGAGGCCCGGCACCCCGCCGAGGCCCGGGACCCCTCCGACATGGCCTGCCTGCTCTTCACCTCCGGCTCGTCCGGGACGCCGAAGGGCGTCGTGATCGAGCACGCCCAGATCCGCGCCTACGCGGAGGCCGTCATCGACGCCCTCGACCTGTCCGGCCACGGGCGCTTCGCGCTGACCTCCACGGTGGCGGCCGACCTCGGCAACACCATGCTGTTCGCGGCGCTGCGCCTCGGCGCCTGCCTCGTGATCGCCGACGAGGCCGAGATGGCCGACGGCCCGGCCTTCGCGCGCTTCCTACGCGGCAACGCCGTCGCCTGCGCGAAACTGGTCCCGTCCCACCTCGCCGCCCTCCTCGACGGCGTCGAGGACCCCGCGCTGCCCGCCCTGCTGGTGCTCGGCGGCGAGCCGACGCCGGCCGCCCTGGTCCGGCGGATCCGGGCGGCGGCGCCGACGACGCGGATCGCCAACCATTACGGTCCCACCGAGGCCTGTGTCGGCGTGCTGGTGCATCCGGACGCGGCCACCGCGCCGCCGGACGAGAGCCTGCCGCTGAGCCGCGTGCTCGCCGGCAGCGAGGCCTACATCCTCGACGCGGCGGGCGCGCTCGCGCCGACCGGCGCGGTCGGCGTGCTCCACCTCGGGGGCGCCCAGATCTGCCGCGGCTACCTCCCGGGCACGGAGGCCGGCGGCGCGGGCGCGTTCTCGCCCAACCCGTTCGGAGCGGGGCGGCTCTACCGCACCGGCGACCGGGCCCGCCTGCTGCCCGGCGGCCGCCTCGTGCTCGCCGGGCGGGCCGACGACCAGATCAAGCTGCGCGGCCACCGCGTCGAGCCGGGCGAGGTCGAGGCCGCGCTGGCGGGCCTCGCCGGCGTGAGCCAGGCGGCGGTGCGCCCGTTCACGGGGCCGGACGGCGCGACCGGACTCGCGGCCTACGTGGTCGCCGACCCCGAGCGGACACCCGCCGCGCTCCTCGCGGCGCTGGCCGAAACCCTGCCCGCCGCGTGGCTGCCCGCCCCGATCCTGCGCCTCGACAGCCTGCCGCGACTGGCCAACGGCAAGATCGACCGCGCCGCCCTGCCCCATCCGGACGCCCATCCGGACGCGGACACGGGCGTCCCGCCGCGCACGGCGCTCGAGACCGTGCTCACCGACGCCATGGCGGAGCTGTTGGGCCTCCCGGCGGAGCGCCTCGGCGCCGCGGGCGACTTCTTCGCGGCGGGCGGCAACTCGCTCCTCGTCATCAAGCTGACGGCGCGCATCCGCAAGCTGCTCAAGGTCGAGATCCCCCCGAGCCTGGTCTTCGACCACAGCACGCCCGCGACCCTCGCGGCGGCGCTCGGCACCTACGCCCCGCCGGGCGCGATCGAGGAGACGGCGAGCCTGCGCTTGGAACTCGCCGGCCTGAGCGAGACCGAGCGCGCCGGCCTCGCCGGGGTGGGCGCGTGACCGGGGTCGGCGCGCGCGACGCGGCGCGGCGTGCGGCCCTCGCCCGCCTGATCCGGGAGGACGCCGAGGCGGCCGACGGCATACCGCGGCACGCAGGCGGCCCGGCGCCCCTGTCGTTCCCGCAGGCGCGGCTCTGGTTCCACCAGCGCTACGACCCGGAGAGCCCGGCCTACCACTCGGCCCGGGCCTTCCGCCTCACCGGCCCCCTCGACGTCCCGGCGCTCGAGGGCGCGTTCCGGAGCCTGATCGCCTGTCACGACGTCCTGCGCACGGCGCTGGCGGATACCGCCGACGGCCCGCGCCAGATCCTGCACCCGCACGTGCCGTTCGAACTCGAGCGCGTCCCGGCCCTCGACGGTGACCCGGGCGCGGCGCTGCGCGCCTTGAGCCGCCGCCCCTTCGATCTCACCCGCGCGCCGCCGCTGCGCGCGGTCCTGTCGGAGGCGGATCCGGCGGGCGGGCGCGTCCTCCTCGTGGTGATGCACCACATCGCGGTGGACGCGTGGTCGACGGCGCGGCTCTTCCGGGATCTGGCGCAGGCCTACCGCGCGGCCCTCGCCGATCCCGCGCGGATCGGGCAGCCGCTGCCCGCCCCGCGCCTGCGCTTCGTGGATTTCGCCGCGTGGCAGCGCGCCCGGTTCGACGGCGCGGCCGGGTCCGCGGCGATCGCGCGCGGGCGCCGCTACCTCGGCGACGCCGTCCCGGCCCTGGACCTGCCCCTCGACTATCCCCGCCAGCCCCTGGCGAACCGCCCGGGCGGGCGGGTCGACTTCATCCTGCCCGCCGACCTCGCCGGCGCGGTGGCCGCGTTCTGCCAGTCGCAGGCGTGCCCGCCCTTCGTGGCGCTGCTGGCGGCGTGGCAGGTGCTGCTCGCCCGCCTGAGCGGCCAGACGGACTTCGCCGTCGGCGTGCCGAACGCCGCCCGCACCCGCCCCGAGCTGCAGGACCTCGTCGGCTTCCTCGTCAACACGCAGGTCTACCGCGTCCGCCTCGATCCGCGCGGGAGCTTCCGCGATCTCTGCGCGCGGCTGCGCGGCGAGGCGATGGCGTTCCTGGCCGAGGACGACGTCCCCTTCGAGCGCCTCGTGGCGGAGACCGGGATCGCGCGCGACGCCGCGACCACGCCGGTCTTCCAGGCGGCGTTCAACTTCCGCCCCAGCCGGGATGCCGCCCCCCTCGACCTCGCGGGGGTCGCGGCGGCGCGGATCGACGTCGACGTGGCGAGCGCCAAGTTCGACGTCGCCCTCGACGTCGCCGCCGACGGGACCGGCATCGATTGCCAGCTCGAGTACGATGCCGGCCTGATCGCGGACGCCACCGCCCGGCGCTGGCGCGACGGGTTCCTCGCCCTGCTGCGCGCCCTCGTCGCGGCGCCGGACCGGCCCCTCCACGCGGCGAGCGCGCTCACGGCCTCCGACCGTGCGGTGATCGGGTCGGCGAACGCGACCGCCCGGGCCTACCCGGACGGCGCCGGCGACGTGCTCGCCGCCTTCGCAGGCCACCGCGCGCACGACCCCGACGCGGTCGCGGTGACCGACGCCCGGACCAGCCTGACCCGCGCCGGCCTCGACGCCCGCGCCACCGCCATCGCCCGACGCCTCGCCCGCGCCGGCGCCCGACCCGAGCGCGTCGTCGGACTCCTCCTCGAGCGAACCTGCGACCTGCCCGCCGCCTGGCTCGCCGTCCTCAGGACCGGCGCCGCCATCCTCCCCCTCAACCCCGAGCTGCCCGCGGCCCGCATCGCCGCCCTCGCCGCCGAGGCCGACCTCCTGCTCACCCAGCCCGAACTCGCCGACCAGCACCTCGCGCTCGCCGACGCCGCAGGGCGAGCGCCCCTCGTCCTGGACGCCGATCCGGATGCCGACGCGGGCGCGGACGCGAACCAGAACGAAGACGCCGCCCGGCCCTTCGTACCCTTCTCGCCCCGCGCGCCCCACCCGGACGCGCTCGCCTACGTCCTGCACACCTCCGGCTCGACCGGCACCCCCAAGGCCTGCGCCAACACCCACGCCGCCCTCGCCAACCGCCTCGCCTGGATGGCCGACCACCTGCGCGTCTCCCCCCGCGACACCGTCCTGCACAAGACCCCCGTCTCCTTCGACG
>NZ_JBKFAK010000040.1:0-22323 GCF_053345595.1 Methylobacterium sp. D54C | reverse complement strand
GGACGATGAGAGTTGATGGCGAACCGGTCAGACCGGGAGCCGGGACACCCCGCCGAATGTCCAGGGCGTCATAGCCCGCAAAGCAGAGTGGGACCCAGCTCACGGATACCATCAGGGCCAGCGGTCACATGAACGACTGCATCGACAGGCCGGACACAAGACTGCACCCGACCAACCCGTCAGAAGCTCAATTCGCCACTTGCAATGCGGGAGCCATCCACACAGGACGTTCGTTTGTGTCCTGTCGAAGCTGACCCGGGCCAGAAAAAGTGACCTCGATTTTTAGCCGACCGCAAACCGATTGAGCAGAGCCTACGGGGTTGTGCGACTGAACAGTTTACCGGCCACGCTCCAGATTTTTGATCATATTTGGATGACCCGGATGTTGTTGGTGTTGCCGGTGGTGTGGAACGGGATGCCGGCCGCCACGACGATTTGGTCGTTGGGCCGGGCAAACTTCTCGGCCTGGGCGTGGTGCGCCGCCTTGGCGGTCATCTCCTCGTAGCTATTCACGTCCTCGGTCTGCACCGAGTGGGCCCCCCACAGCAGACACAGACGCCGTGCCGTCGCGAGGTTTGGCGTCAGCGCCAGGATCGGCGGCTCCGGACGCTTGCGAGCGACCCGCGCGGCCGTGGTGCCGCTCGACGTGTAGGTGACGATGACCTTGGCGTGCAGCGCCTCCGCCAACACGGCGGTGGCGGTGGCCACGGCGTGGGGAGGGGTCTCCTCCTCGCCAGGGTCCGAGGCCGCCACGATGGAGTGGTACAGCTTGTGGCCTTCCACCGAGCGGATGATCCGGTCCATCATCGACACCGCCTCGACCGGGTACTGACCCGTGGCCGATTCCGCCGAAAGCATCACCGCATCGGCGCCGTCGTAGATCGCGGTCGCCACGTCCGAAGCTTCCGCCCGGGTCGGGGCGGGGGCGCTGACCATCGAGTCGAGCATCTGGGTGGCCACGATCACCGGCTTCACCGCGAGGCGGCATGCGCGGATCAACTCCTTCTGGCGGCCCGGCACGTCCTCGTGGGGGATCTCGACGCCGAGATCGCCGCGGGCGACCATCACCGCGTCGGAGAGGCGGATGATGTCCTCGATCCGGTCCAGCGCCTGGGGCTTCTCGATCTTGGCCATCACCCCGGCGCGGTCGCCGATCAGGCTTCGCCCCTCGATCATGTCGGAGGGCTTCTGGACGAAGGACAGGGCGACCCAATCGACGCCGAGGTCCAAGCCGAAGGCGAGATCGGCGCGGTCTTTCTGCGTGAGCGGCGACAGGTCGAGGAGGGTGCCGGGCAGATTGACGCCCTTGCGGTTGGAGATGACGCCGCCGGTGATCACCTCGGCGGTGATGCTATCGGCCTCCAAGCCGGTGACGCGCACCCGCACCCGGCCATCGTCGATCAGCAGGTCCTGGCCGGGCACGACGGCGGCGAAGATCTCGGGGTGGCGCAGCGGGATCGCCTGCTTGTCGCCGTCCGCGCCGTCCAGCACGAAGCGCACGCTCTCGCCCGCCACGACGTCGAGACGGCCATCCTTGACGGTCCCGACGCGGATCTTGGGGCCTTGCAGGTCCAGGAGGATGCCTATCGGTCGGCCGGCCTCCTCTTCCAGGGCGCGGATGGAGGCGTGGACCTTGGCGTGGTCGTCGTGGGTGCCGTGGCTGAAGTTGAGGCGGAAGGTATCCACCCCTGCCAGGAACAGGGCCTTCAGCCGGTCGGGGGCGGAACTCGCCGGCCCCACGGTGGCGACGATCTTGGCGTGGCGGTGACGGCGCATGGCACATCCGGCCGCGAAGAACGGCCGCCTCTGGTTCGGTTGCGGATCAGGCGATTAGGATCGCCCGGAAGTCGTTGACGTTGGTGAGGGTCGGTCCGGTGATGACGCCGTCGCCCAAGGCCTCGAAGAAGCTGTGGCCGTCGTTTCGGTCGAGGCTCCCGGCCAGCGAGATCCCGAGCGCCGCGGCGCGTGCCGGGGTATCGGGGCCCAGGACCGCCCCGGCGATCTCCTCCAGGCCGTCCACACCGTCCGTGTCCCCGGCCACGGCGTGGATGCCGGGATACCCATCCAAGGCAGCCCCGAGCGCCAGCAGGAACTCGACGTTGCGTCCGCCGCGGCCATCGCCGCGCACCGTGACCGTCGTCTCGCCGCCGGAGAGCAGCACGCAGGGGCTCCGTAACGGCAGGCCGTGGGTGGCGACGCTCAGAGCGATGCCGGCCATGACCTTGCCGACCTCGCGCGCCTCGCCCTCGATGGCATCGCCGAGGATGCAGGGGGTGACGCCCTCAAGCCGGGCGCATTCCGCGGCAGCCTCCAGCGCCATGAGCGGCGTCGCGACCATCCGCACGTCGGGCGTGCCGATCCGGGGATCGCCCGGCTTGATCGACTCACCCCGGCCACTGGCGAGGTGACCGCGCACCGCCTCCGGGATCTCGACCCGGTAGCGGTCGAGGATCGCCAGCGCGTCGGCGCAGGTCGTGGGATCGGGCACGGTCGGGCCGGAGGCGATGTCGAGGGGATTGTCGCCGGGGGTGTCCGAGATCAGCAGCGTCACCACCCTGGCGGGGTGGCAGGCGGCGGCAAGCCGCCCGCCCTTGATGCCCGAGAGATGGCGGCGGACGCAGTTCATGTCGCCTATCGCAGCGCCGGACCGCAGCAACCCGCGGTTGACCATCTGCTTGTCGGCAAGGCTTAGGCCCGGTGCCGGCAGCGACAGAAGCGCCGAACCGCCACCGGAGATGAGGCAGAGAACGAGGTCGTCGGACGTGAGCCCGGCGACCAGATCGAGCATGCGCCGGGACGCGGCCTCACCGGCTGCGTCCGGCACCGGGTGAGACGCCTCGACCATCTCGATGCGCGAGGTCGGGGCGCCGTGACCGTAGCGGGTGACCACGAGCCCGAAGATGTCGCCTGGCCACGCCGCCTCGACGGCTCTCGCCATCGAAGCCGCGGCCTTTCCCGCCCCAACCACGATCGTCCGACCGCGGGGCGGCTCCGGCAGATGCCGGGCGAGGCTGACGGCGGGGTCCGCCGCCGCCACGGCGGTCGCGAACAGCCGCCGCAGGAGATCTCCGGGCTGGGTCACGGCATCCCCCTTACTCGTTGTCGCCCTGGATAGCGGCGATGACGGCGTCGGTGACCTGACGGGTCGTCGCCTTGCCGCCGAGATCCGGGGTGTGCAGGCTCGGATCTGCGGTGACCCGCTCCACCGCCCGCATCAGCCGGTCGGCCGCTGGCTTCTCGCCGAGGTGCTCCAGCATCTGGCAGGCGGTCCAGAAGGTGGCGACCGGGTTGGCGATGCCCTTGCCGGTGATGTCGAAGGCCGAGCCGTGGATCGGCTCGAACATCGACGGGTAGGTGCGCTCCGGGTTGATGTTGGCGGTCGGCGCAATGCCGAGCGAACCAGCCAGCGCTGCAGCGAGGTCTGAGAGGATGTCGGCGTGCAGGTTCGTCGCGACGATGGTGTCGAGGGTCTCAGGCTTCATCGTCATGCGCATGGTCATGGCATCGACCAGCATCTTGTCCCAGGTCACGTCAGGGAAGTCCTGGGCGACCTCGACGGCGATCTCGTCCCACATCACCATGGCGTGGCGCTGGGCGTTCGACTTGGTGACGACGGTCAGGAGCTTGCGCGGGCGGGACTGGGCCAGCTTGAACGCGTAGCGGATGATCCGGTCGACGCCCGAGCGGGTCATCATCGACACGTCGGTGGCGACCTCGTTGGGATGGCCCTGGTGGACCCGACCGCCGACGCCGGCATACTCGCCCTCCGAGTTCTCGCGCACGATCACCCAGTTCAGCTCCGGACCGGAGACGTGGCGCAGCGGGCTGGTAATGCCCGGCAGGATGCGGGTCGGACGGACGTTGGCGTACTGGTCGAAGGGCTGGCAGATCGCGAGCCGCAGGCCCCAGAGGGTGATGTGATCCGGGACGTCGGGGGCACCAACCGCGCCGAAGAAGATCGCGTCGTGGTTCTTGATCTGCTCGCGGCCGTCGGCCGGCATCATCACGCCGTGCTTCTTGTAGTAGTCCGAGCCCCAGTCGAAGTGGTCGAACTGGAACTTGAAGGTGCCGGTCTTCTCGGCCAGCGCGTCGAGCGCCTCGATGCCGGCGGCGATCACCTCGATGCCGATGCCGTCGGCGGGGATGGCGGCGATCTTGTAGGTCTTCGACATGACAGGTCTCCGTGTTGAAGAGGACGTTGGGGGTGGGGAACCAGGGAAACTTCAGTGCGCGACGGCGTCGGCGTCGGCGGCTTCGGATCGGCGCCCTGAGCGGGCGACGACTAGGGTGAGGACGGCCGAGAGGACGAGCAGGCCGGCCACGAACGCGAGCCCGGCGGTGAAGCTGCCGGTCTGGTCCTTGAGCCAGCCGATGGCCCAGGGCCCGGCGAAGCCACCGAGATTGCCGATCGAGTTGATCGTGGCGATGCCCACCGCCGCCGCCTGACCCGAGAGGAACATGGTCGGCATGGCCCATAGGGGCGGCTTGGCCGAACTGATCCCGACGTTGACGAGGGTGAGCGCAGCGATGACCGCCACCGCCGAGGCCGCGCCGCCGGCCAGCATCAGGCCCGCCGCCGCCACGAGGCAGGCGATGACGACGTGCCACTTGCGCTCGCCGGTCTTGTCCGAGTGCCGGGCCCACAGGATCATCGCAATGATCGCGATGGTCGGCGGCACGCCGTTGAGGAAGCCGACCGCCAGGGTGGACAGGCCGAAGCTCTTGATGATCTGAGGCGCCCAGATACCGAGGGTGTACAGGCCCGCCGAGGTCCCGAAGTAGATCAGCGCCAGAGCCAGCACCCGGATGTCGGCCATGCCGGCCAGGATGCCGTGCTTGGCGGCGACCTTCTTGCGGGCATGCTCACCGTTCATCTCGGCGACGAGCCACGCGCGCTGATCGTCGGGCAGCCACTTCGCCTTCTCGGGCCGGTCGGTCATGTAGAAGAGGACGACGACGCCGAGGATGACGGCCGGGATCGCCTCGATAATGAACATCCACTGCCAGCCGTGCAGGCCGAGGATGCCCTCCATCTCCAGGAGCGCGCTGGAGAGCGGCGAGCCGATCACCACCGAGATCGGGGCCGCGGCCATGAACAGCGATACGACGCCGGCGCGATAGCGGGCCGGGAACCAGTAGGTTAGGTAGAGGATGATGCCGGGGAAGAAGCCGGCCTCCGCCGCGCCGAGCAAGAAGCGAAGGGCGTAGAAGCTGTATTCGCCCTGGACGAAGGCGAAGGCTCCGGAAATCATCCCCCACGTAATCATCACGCGGGCGATCCAAATTCTAGCGCCGACCTTGTCCAGGACGATATTGGAAGGCACCTCGAACAGGAAGTAGCCGAAGAAGAACACGCCAGCTCCGAAACCGAATACTGCTGAGCTGAAGCCGAGATCCTTGTTCATCGTGAGCGCCGCGAACCCGATGTTCACGCGGTCGATGAAGGCAATGAAGTAGAGAAGGCAGATAAAGGGGACCAGTCGCCACATCACGCGGCGCATGGTCGCTTTTTCAAGCGACGTATCCATCGTTTCCTCCGGCAGGCCAGCATGCGTTGATCTCTGTATGTCAACTTGCATGCAAGATGGCATCAATTACGCCCGATTCGGACCGCGCGTCAATCTCACATTGCAGCTTGCATGGAAGATGATACGAATGCTGTCGTGCAGGAGGAAGCGATGGCCCGCGGACCGTCAGCCAAGAAACACGAGCAATCCGAGGAACCTGGGCGTCAGCCGTCGATGGTCGACAATGCCTATGCCGCCCTGAAGCAGGCCATCCTGGATTCGAGTTTCGCTCCCGGCTACCAAGCGTCGGAGCAGGAGATCGCCCTTCGCCTCGGCATGAGCCGGACGCCTGTCCACGAGGCGGTGATCCGTCTCCAGGAAGATGGACTCGTCCGTGTTTTGTCGCGCAAAGGGGTCCTGATTTGTGCCCTCGCGCCCGAGGACATGCGTGAGATCTACGACGTCATCATAGCCATCGAAGGGCGCGCAGCCGAGCTGCTTGCTTCACTTCCCGACGCCGAGCGCGAGCTAGCCGCCGCCGAACTCGCCCATAGCACGGAGGCAATGGCGCGGGCCTGGAATGACGGTGATCTTCCCACGTGGGGCAAGGCTGATGCCAAATTTCATCGGACACTTGTGGAGCGCGCGGGTAACGGGCGGATGACCCGGATCATCCAAACCATCAATGACCAATCACATCGCGCACGCATGCTTACACTCAAGCTCCGCCGTGAACTTGGGTCGTCGGTAGCCGAACATCGAGCCATTATCGAAGCCATACAGCGTGGAGAGCCGGTGGAAGCTCAAGCCCGCGTCCATGATCACCGGCTTCGCGCACGAGACGAGCTTCTGCCGATCCTAAAAAGCTTTGGACTAAGACATCTGTAGAAAATTCGCCTTCTATCGTCACGGCTATTTACTTAGCAATTGAATTAGATCTTTAGGAAGTTGTGCAATTACCTCCTCGTCCGCTTTACAGGCTGATAAATCAAAATCCGACGAGCTGATTTCCACCCTGAGCTGCCCTTCCGATAGCGACCCATGCCGGCCATGCCGAGCGAGATTGACCATCCCCGAAAGCGGCCATTCGCCATTCGCCTGGCAACTCCGCTCAGCCTCGGGAGCCCTAGCGCTTCAGTGCGGCCTTCGGCGTGTTCCGGAAGCTGATGGCCATGCGGTTGTAGGCGTTCATCAGGCTGATCGCGATGGTCAGGTCCACCAGTTCGCGCTCGTCGAACACCTCCCGGGCAGCCTGGTAGTCGGCGTCGGGCACGCCGGTATCGGCGACACGCGTCACGGTCTCGGCCCAGGCGAGCGCCGCCCGCTCGCGTGCATCGAAGAGGTCGCCGGCCTCTGCCCACGCCTGCACCAGTGCCAGCGTCTCGACGCCGACACCCTTCTCGACGAGGTCGCGAGTATGCATGTCGAGGCAATAGGCGCAGTTGTTGATCTGCGACACGCGCAGGTACGCCAAGTCGATCAGCACGGCCGGCAGGCCGCTCTGCGTGACGTAGCCGTAGACGCCGCCGAGGGCCTTGGTGCCGGCCGGCGCGACGTGGGCGTAGTCGATGCGTTGGCTCATGATCCAGTTTCCGTTTCCAGGGGTTACTGCTTCTCGGGGGTGACCAGCACTTTGTCGTCGGTGTCGACCACGAACACGGCGAGCAGCCGCGCCGGCTCCGTCGCGCTAGAATTGCGGCTGACCGGATGCCGGGAGCCCGGATCCTCGTGGAAGGTCTCCCCGGCGCGGTAGACGCGCTTGGGGCCGTCGTTCACCTGGGACTCGATGGCACCCGACACGACGTAGGCGAAGATGAAGGCCGTTCTTGCGTGCGTGTGCGGGGCCGAGCCCACCCCGGGCGGGTAGTCGACAGTCACCGCGATCAGCGACTTGCCCGGAACGTTCGGCAATGCGTGTTGAAAGGTCGGGGTGATCTTCTCCGCCGCTTCGTGGGCGATTGCCGAGCTCGCGGTCGCAAAGCCCGCGGCGAGGATCAGAGTTGGAAATCTCATCGGGCTCTCCTGTGTATCCGATGAAGATGCCGATTTCGTGAGCTAGAAAAAAGCACCGAGAACCGTTGAAAATCGTGTACCGCGAGGCATGCAAGGCCCGCTTCGCGTCGAGCTCGACCGCTCGGCCAAGATCCCGCTCGCCGACCAGATCCGGTTGGCCATCGGTGCAGCCATCGAGAACGGGGTGCTGGCGCCCGGTGCGAGGCTGCCATCGTGGCTCGACCTCGCGACGCAACTCGGCGTCGCGCGCGGCACGGTGCGCGTGGCCTACGAGAAGCTCGCGGCAGCGCAGCTCGTGGTGGCCTCGCAAAACTCCGGCACTCGCGTCGCACCCCGCCCCGCGGTGTCTCGGCAGCGTGAACGGGCGCCAAGCCCGGGCTCCTTCATGGAAACATACCGGGAGATGACCGCCGGGCCGGCCGCCTTCCAGATGGGCGTGCCGGGCTCCGACACCTTCCCGTCGACTCTCTTCGCCCGCATCCGCACCCAGGCGGTCCGAGCCGAAGCGAGCGCCCCGGCCCTCTATCCCGACCCGCGTGGCGAGTTGGAATTCCGGCGGGAGATTGCCGCCTATCTCGCCCTGGCGCGTGGCATCGAGTGCTCGCCGGACCAGATCGTCGTGACCCTCGGCTTCGCCGGCGGCCTCGGCCTTGTCCTGCACGCGCTCCGCCTCGGGGGACACACGGCATGGATGGAGGACCCCGGCTTCCCGTTCACTCGGCACGGCCTGGCCGTCGCCGGGCTGACCTGCGTTCCGATCCCGGTCGACGCGGACGGCATCGACGTGGATCTCGGCATCCGGCTCGCCCCGGACGCCGCAATCACTGTCGTCACTCCCGGACAGCAGGCGCCCCTCGGAGGCAAGCTGTCGCTGGCCCGGCGCCTACGCCTGCTCGATTGGGCCGGCCAAGCCAAGGCCTGGATCATCGAGGACGACTACCTCGGCGAGTTGCAGGTGACGGGACGGGCGGCCCCGGCGCTGGCCTCCCTCGACCGCGACGGCCGCGTCATCCACGTCGGCTCATTCAGCAAGACGCTCAGTCCCGCCCTACGCCTCGGCTTCGTCGTCGCGCCACCTGCTCTGGCCCCGCGCCTCGCCGAGGTCGCCGCCTGCCTAGCGCCGGCGCCGGGTCCGTCGCTGCAACTCGCCACCGCCGCATTCATGCGGGAGGGGCACTACATGCGCCATCTCCGGCGGACCAAGCGCGTCTATGCAACCCGTCGCCAAACTCTTTTGGCTGCGCTTCGGCCGCACCTCGGGGAGATCACGACCGCCGGCTTGGCCGCGCTGGTGCCGTTAGCGCAGGGCACGCCCGATCTCGCGATTGTCCGACACGCCAGGATATTTGGGCTGGCACCGGCAGCCTTGTCGGTATGGTACGCGTCGCCCGGCCTTGCGCGGCCGGGTCTCTTGCTCGGCATCGCAACCAGTCCGCAACGAAACCTCGATGAGGCCTGCGAGCGCCTCAGAGAGGTCATCGCTCGCTTGGATTGATCTCCACCCTTCATCTTCCGGCTACGTCGAGCCCTTCGTACCTTACCTGCTCCCACGTCCCAGAAGCGGATGCTCCAGAGGTCCGCGACGGATGGGGGATGACCGGGTGCGGCCGCAATCCACCCGGTCCGATCATTTGGGCTTGTCCTCAGAAGGGTCGGGCAGCGGATGCTTCCTGATTCGACCCGTCTCTGCCGATTGAAGCGTGCCAGACCGATCCCGAAAGCAGACATCACCTCTCCTTGTCTTCCTCCGCCGCATCGTCCGCGGTTAACCTGCTGCAGATCGTTCGCAGAACTCGGATGCTCAAGCCCAGCTCCTCCTGCGAGAGCCCCGTCGCCAGCTCGTCGGCGGCGCGGTCCCAGACATCGACCGCCCTGTCGTAGGCCGCTCTTCCCGGCGCCGTGAGGACGACGAGCTGCGCCCGCTTGTGTCGGGGATTGCTCGGGAACCTCTGCATCTGTCCGAACGTCAAACCCTCATCCAGCCAGGAAAGCGGCGATGCACCGCTCGCGCGTCGTCGCCAGCTTGGCGTTCGTGAGCTTGAGGATCAGCGCATAGCGATCGGTCTTAGACATCGCAGCGAACCGTTCGGCCGCCGCCGGGTCGCCGTCGAGCGCGGCTTGGAGATCGGGCGGCGGCACGGCGGTGCTGGAGGGCGGGTAGGCGGCGTCCCAGCGCCCGTCCCGCTGCGCCGCAAGGACTTCGGCCCAGCCCGCATCGCGCATGCGCCCGTTCTCGGACAGTTCCAAGGCCCGCCGCCGGTTGACCTGCGACCACTTCCCCTTCGGGCGGCGCGGCGTGAAGCGCACGAGAAAGAAGCGATCGTCCCAGGTGGCGCTCTGACCGTCGATCCACCCCTCGCACAAGGCAGCATCGATCGCGTCCTGCCGGGACAGGCTGCTGGCGTCCGTGCCCTTCTTGGCGAACAGGAGCCAGACGCCCCGCATCGCCTGATCCGTTTCCTCCAACCACCGCGCAAAAGCGGCTGCATCCGGGAACAGGAGCACCGGCAGTCCGGCTTTGCTTGGGGGCGCGTTCGCGTCGCTCATCCGACCAGGAATAGGACGACGCTGACGAGGATGCTGGCGACCAGGAAGTAGCTCGCGCTTAGGAACCCATAGACGAGTGGCCGGGGCACCAGCGGGTTGATTGCCATGTTGACCGCCGTCGAGCCGAGATAGCCGACCCCGACCAACGCCCCGAACCCGATCGCCCCGCCCAGCGTCGCGACGCCGACCGCCGGCATCAGCAAGGCGCTCGTGACGGTCGTGACGAGCATGCAGAGCGAGGGACCTGCGATGAAGAGCGGCGGCATCTTCGCGCCCGGCTCGAAGGGCCGGTCGAGGACGCGCGCATAGGCGCGGGCGAACAAGGCCGCGAACCAGACCCATCCAAGCACCATCACCGCAACCGCGGCGGCAAGGATGCCGATCCAACTGATCGGCTGAGACAGGAGGGACATGGGACTCATTCCTTCGGATGGCTCGGGGAAACGGGCTCTGGCGGCACCTTTGTCCGGATGCCGAGGGCGGGCAGGACGACGTCGTCGAGCATGGCTTCGAGAAAGGCGCGGTCGAAGGCCTGACGCTGCACCAGCGAGCGGAACGCGCCGAGCGAGGGGATGATGGTCGCCAGCGTGCCAACCGGCGCCGACGCTCTCGCCTCGCCGCGCGCCACCGCCCGCTCCATCAGGATCCGGTTGGCGGCGACCCAGGGACTGGTCAGCGCATCCGAGGCGGCATCGCCCAGCGCCGGCTCGAACGAGAGCAGCGTCGCGACCCCCGCCATGGCGCGCAGCTTGCGCTCGGCTTCGGCCACCGACTTCGGCCGGAACAGCGCCAGCATGTCGCCGCGGAACGAGCCGGTATCGGGCAGCTGATCGAGGTCGACCTGATCGCGCTTCGTTTGCGCGACCGCATCCAGCACCAGCGCCTCCTTGGACGGCCAGCGCCGGTAGACGGTCGCCTTGCCGGCACCGGCCCGCGCCGCGACCATATCCATCGTCATCCGCTCAAAGCCGACCTCGCCCAGCGTGTCGATCGCAGCGCTGAGGATCGCTGCGTCGCGCGAGGCGTCCCGCTTACGGCCTCCACGAG
The DNA here is from genome assembly GCF_053345595.1 of Methylobacterium sp. D54C. Lineage (NCBI taxonomy): Bacteria > Pseudomonadati > Pseudomonadota > Alphaproteobacteria > Hyphomicrobiales > Methylobacteriaceae > Methylobacterium > Methylobacterium sp. D54C. The sequence continues at coordinate 11,209 of NZ_JBKFAK010000040.1, read as the reverse complement.
AAGGCGCTTGGTCCTGGTCGGTCGTTGACATTCCGTATCGATACCATCTAGTTCCGGAACCATCAAGTCCGATTTATGTTCTGGTCCCATCACGCAGGAGGATCGTCATGCGCTACAATCGTCTCAGCCGGACCGGGCTATTCGTTTCCGAACTGTGCCTCGGCACCATGACCTTCGGCCAGTCCAAGGGTCGATACGCGGCCGCCAGCGGCGTCGGGCAGGACGCGGTGGAGGCCATCCTGCGCCGTGCCGTGGATGCCGGCGTCAACTTCATCGACACCGCCGACGTCTATGCAGAAGGGCAGTCGGAGGAGATCCTCGGCCAGGCGATCCGCAACCTCGGGATCAGGCGCAAGGACATCGTGCTGGCGACTAAGTTCGAGCACCCGACGGGGCAGGGTCCGAACGATGCTGGCGGCTCGCGCAAGCATATCGTCGACGCGGTGGAGGCCAGCTTGAAGCGGCTCGGCACCGACCATATCGACCTCTACCAGATGCACGGCTGGGACCCGGCGACGCCGGTCGAGGAGACGGTCGCGGCCCTGGACGACCTCGTGCGGCGCGGCCTCGTGCGCTATCTAGGCGTTTCCAACTGGGCGGCCTGGCAGGTCGCGACCGCACTCGGCATCGCCGAGCGGACCGGTGCCGCCCGGTTCCAGAGCTACCAAGGCTACTACTCGCTCGTCGGTCGCGAGATCGAGCGCGACGTCGCGCCGATGCTGGAGCATCACGGCCTGAGCCTGATCGCGTTCAGCCCGCTCGCGGGCGGCTACCTGACCGGCAAGTACCGCGGTGGCGGCGATGAGGGACGACGCAAGACGATCCCCTTCCCGCCCGTGGACGAGGCGCGTGGGGCCAAACTACTCGACGCGATGGAGCCGATCGCGACGGCGCATGAGACCTCGCTGGAGGCGGTAGCGCTCGCCTGGCTGCGCCGGCAGCGAAGCGTCGCCAGCATCATCACGGGGGTGAAGAGTGTCGAGCAGCTCGATGCCAACCTGAAGGCAATCGCGGTCGAATTGACGGGCGACGAGATGGAAACGTTGAGCGCAGTTGCCGGGCCGAACCCGGAATACCCCGGCTGGATGTTGGCGCAAGGTAGCGCCGCGCGCGCCACGCTTCTGGTCACCGGCTCGCTGCCGAAGGGCGAGTGACATGACCGCGTTCTTCGACACCGACGTCGTGATCGTCGGCGCGGGGCCCGTCGGCTTGGCCACCGCCTGCGCGCTCGCCCACCACGGCGTCTCGTTTCGCATCTTCGAGCGTGCGCCGGGCATCTCCGGGGCTTCGAAGGGGCACAACGTCATCGCCCGGGCGCAGGAGCTTCTCGCCTCGATCGGCGTGCGCGACACGCTGGCGAGGACCAGCTACGGCGCGCCCTTCACGCAGTACATGCTCGACGGGCGGCCGATCCACCGACAGAGCACGCGCGAATTGCCGTCCCCTTATCCAGACGTACTGTTCTCGGACCAGGGCACGATCGAAGCGGGGCTCTCCGATCACCTTGAGGCGGGCGGCCACCAGGTCGAGCATGCGCACGAGGTCCGCGGTATCGATCAGGGCGGTGATGGCGTGACTGTGACGGTCGTCCCGGTCGATGACGATGGCGACGCTTCCGGCGAGACGATGGAACTGCGCTGCCGCTACCTCGTCGGAGCCGACGGGGTGAAGGGCACGGTGCGCAAGGCGGTCGGGCTCGACTTCAAGGCCGAGGACCTGCCGGGCTGGGCGATCCGTCAGATTGACGGGACGTTGGTGTGGCGCCGCCCAATCGAGCGCGACACCGCCTTCTTCTTCCTGTTCCCACATGGCTTTGCCGGCGTGTTGCCGGTGTGGGAGGACCAGTACCGCCTGTTCCTCTTGGAGAGCGAGGAGGCCATGCCCGCGCGCGACCCGACGCGCGAGGAGATGGTGGCGCGAGGCCGCGAGGTGACGGGCGATGCGACCTTCGACATCGCCGATCCGACCTGGGTGTCCTATGGCACGTTCCGCCACGGCGTTGCGCCGGGCTACGGGACGGGTCGGGTGTTCCTGGTCGGCGATGCCGCGCACGCCAACCTGCCGATCGGCGGGCAGGGCATGAACTCGGGCTTCATCGATGCCGTCTCGCTCGGCTGGCGGCTCGCCATGGTGTTGGCGGGCGCCGGGTCGCCCATGCTGCTCCGCAGCTACGCCGAGGAGCGACATGCAGCCAACAGCCAGCTCGACGCGCAGCAGGTGCGCGGCTTCCGGCAGCTCATGGGTCGCGGTCGCGCGGCCGACGCGGTGCTGGGTGCGATCGCGGGCGCCGTACCGCAGGTCGCCGACTACGTGTTCGGCGGCAGCGATCTGGCGCAACTCGATCTTGCCTACCGCGACAGCCGGCTGAGCGAAGACCGCTTCGCGCGTCTCGATCCGCGCCATGTCGGCTCGACCCGTGCGGGCGACCGGGTGCCGGACGCGCCGCTCGTGTTGAACGGCGGAGAAGTCACCACGCTGTTCCGCCAGATCCACAATCCCGACGGGCAGAACTGGGGTTGGCGCCTCTTCCTACTCGACGGCGGCGACCTCAAAACCCATCCGTATCTCGCCGCAGCGGCGGACGCCCTGTCGCCATACGATTGGGTGCGCCCGCTGCTGGTCATCGCCGACCCCGTCTCGACCGGCGACGAGCCGTTGATGCGGGCGGCATGGGACCTCGACCAGGTCGCACACCAGGCGCTCGGTCTGAGTGGGACACCCGCCATCCTCTTGGTGCGGCCGGACGGTCACCTGTCGTTCCGAGGCGGTGCCGCCGACCTGCCGGCGCTGGTTGAGCACGTCGCGACGTTCGCCGTCCCGATGCCGAGACCGTAGGTCCCGGCCGTCGGCTTCTGACCGAGCAGCCTGAAAGTGGACCTTCCGAGGATCGGCAAGGGGTCGTGAGCGGGCGTGGATACGATGTCCGCTCCTATGGATCACCATCCCAGAAGCGGACCGGCGGAAATCCACCCTGAGTGGACGGCCAGCAACCGACCCAACCCAGCCATTCGATGTGACTTCTGATGCGCCCGAAAGCGGTCACTCAGAACAGATCGCCGCGGACGGACAGCCGCTCTCCACGGCTTGAGCGTTCGGTGAGGCCGACTTGGTCGAGATAGCCCTCCAGCTCACCGAGATGGTCGGCCGCAACGACCGCGCCGATGTATCCATCAGGACGCACCAGCACCCAGGCTCCTTCTCCGATCCCGTAGGCTTTGCGAAAGTGCCCGTGCGTATCGATCAGGTCGCCGTGGGAACTGACGCGGTGGATGTGCAGCCCGTGTCGTGGGGCTGGGGTGGCGCAATCCGTCATGTACCCGATCAGGGTCCAGTGCGGACCTTTCAAAAGGTCGAATACACGCACACCCTGCCCAGCAGCACCCGTCAACGGCGCGTCCGGTGCGCGATCACCCGCGAGGATGCCGCGGTGGCGCGCGGGAGCCTCGAAGGCCAGAGAGGAGGTCGAATAAGCAAGGTCGAGTTGCTGGACCTCGCGACCCCGGCGCATGTCGCCGCGCTTGGCCGCTTCAAGCAGCCCCGTGGACAGCCCCAGCATCTCTGCCGCGATTGGCCGACGCTCCTCTTCATAGGTGTTCAGCAAGGCATCAGGCGCGCCCGCCAGCACCGCCGCCAGCTTCCAGCCGAGGTTGTAGGCGTCCTGCACGCTCGTGTTCAGCCCCTGTCCGCCCGTCGGTGGATGGATGTGCGCAGCGTCTCCAATCAGAAAAACGCGACCCGTGCGGTAACTATCGGCTAGCCGCGCATTCATAGCGTAGGCAGAGGCCCACTGCACGTCGTGCACCACGACGTCGAACCCGGTTGCGATGCGGGCTGTGATGAACGCCTGCAAGCCCGCGACGGAAAGGTCCGGCTCGCCCTCGGCGGAGATCGGGGCCTGCAACTGGAACAGCTCCGTTCCAGCCAGCGGGCACAGCGCCAACTGGCGGGCCATATCGCCCTCGTTGAAACGATGCCAGATCTTGCGGTCGAGCCCGGATAGGTGGAGGTCAGCGACCACGGCGCGCACGCCGAGCGTCTTGCCGGGAAACTCGGTGCCCAGAGCATGGCGCACGAAGCTGCGGCCTCCGTCAGCGCCCACGAGGTAGCGCGCTCGGATCGTGTGCTCGTCACTCTGATCGATCACGTTGGCTGTAACGCCCTCAGCATCTTGGTCGAAGTTAGTCAGGGCGCAGCCGTAGTGCGGCTGGCGTCCGAGTTCGGCCAAACGCTCACGCATCACCTGCTCGGTGCGCCCCTGCATCACCATCAGCGGAACACAGTATGGCTCGTCACGCGTGGGCTTCGCCTCGCTAAACATCGCCTCGTCCGCGTAGCTGCCATCCGGGCTGTGGGTCCGCTGGTTGGGATAATGGCCGCCAACAGCCGCGATGCGATCGACGAAGCCGAGATCCTCGAAGACTTCGAGCGTGCGAGGTTGGATGCCCTTGCCGCGCGAGCCGCCGAACGGGGTTTGCGCCTTCTCCACGAGGTGGAAGCTGATGCCGCGCCGGGCCAGATCGATGGCAAGCGTCAGGCCCGCTGCTCCGGCCCCGCAGATCAGAACGTCGGTGCTGGATAAGTTTGTCACGACCGCTCCTTTATGTGTATGATGCACATAAAGGAGCGAGGCCGCAGCGATGTCAACAAAAAAGGTGCAAAATGCACATATTGGTCCGCAGATCCGCCAGTTGCATGCGGCGCTTCTGGAGATCGTGGCGGTGATGAACCGTCCGCAGCGCGACGAAGCGATGGTGCGCGCGGCGGGCATTCCCCTCGACCGAGCGCTGTTCCCTCTGCTCGTCGTCATCGAGCGACGCGGTCCCATTGGCGTCGTGGACCTCGCAGACCGGATCGGCCGGGACTACACGACGGTCAGCCGGCAGGTCGCCAAACTCGATGAAATTGGACTGGTGCGCCGACAAGCAGGCGCAGCGGACGGGCGGGTGCGCGAGGCGGTGATAACGCCAGAAGGTAAGGCTATGACGGATGCGATCGACGCAGCCCGGGAGCGGATGGGCGCGGCAATCTTCTCCGACTGGGAGCCGCACGATCTGGAGGAGTTGGTGCGGCTGATGAGTAAGTTCTCTGACAGCCTGAGCGCCGCTCCAGAATGACGAAGAAACTCCTGCTGTGATCAGCGTGATCAATCGTCGTTCTATGAGGACTGAGGTTGCGGACGGAGGCGGAGCAACGTCTGCTCTAGCGGTTTAACCGCCCGGAAGCTGACTGGCAGAAAACCACCCCGAGCGGACAGCCGAGAGCGACCCATCTCGGCTGGCTCGCAGCATTGCCGCGCCTCCGGAAACCGGTCGTTCAGACCGATCGCATCGTCTCGGGTACGGCAGTCTGCCGAAAGCCGCCTTTCTCGATTGAAAGCGTGACGCGGGGAAGCTTTCGACGATAGTCAACCTTGCCGTTTGGGGTGCGACCCTCTCAAGTCCGATGCGAGCGCGGTCGCGAAGGAGGGGGCTGCGCGCAGCTGTGGCGATAGCGTGGCCTGGTAGGCGTGGTAGAGATCCGCCTTGCCCGAATACGCACGTGAGGAAGGACGGTTTTGGGCATCCACCTCGTTACGCCAACTCCCTCGTTTGCGATCAACCAGCGCCAGATCGATATAATCCCAGAAGCGGCGATACCACCCGGCGTAGGTTGCAGTGCCGGTACGGCGGAACAGCGTTGCGGCGGCGGTTGCTGCTTCAGCCAGCACCCAGTGCGGGCAGTTCATAATCACCACCTCATCGTCCCAACCGATCGTATAGGCGATGCCCGGGGTCCCGTTTCGCGCCCAGCCAAGCTTCGTACCGGTCGCGAACAGGCCGTGTGCATCCTCCAGCAGCCATGCGGGCGCCGACTGGTCGTGGGTGAGGAGGGCTGCTTCCAGCTTCAGCAGGAGATGTGACCATTCGAGGAAGTGGCCGGGCGTCATCCCGTACGGGCGCAGGTCGTCGTCAGGCTTCTCGCGGTTGTATTCGGGCAGGAGCTGCCAGGTGCGATCGAAGTGCTCGGCCACACGATACCGGTTCCCACGAGCGAGATCGTGGATGATACGGGACGCGATCCGCATGGCGCGTGTCCGCCACAGCGGATCGTCCAGCACATCGGCGAGCGCCATCGCCATTTCTGTCGCATGCATGTTGCTGTTGGCGCCGCGATAATCCTCCTCATCGCTCCAGTCAGCCGCGAAGCTCTCTCGCATCGCACCCTCGTCCTCCGACCAAAAGCGCCCCTCCAGCACGGATACGATGCGATCGAGCAGCACGTCCGCCTCTGCCACGCCGGCGACCTTCGCCGAGGAAGCGGCGATGCCGACGAAGACGTGCACGTAGGCGAGTTTGCGGCCTGCGGCATCGCTTGCCTGCGGCATCCACCCGCCATGGGTGTCGTCGTGGAGGGGGCCGAGCAGCGCTGCCACGCCATGCTCGACCAGCGGCCGGCAGCCAGGCAGGCCGCGCAACGCTGCCAGCGCATAGGCGTGCGTCATGCGCGCAGTTATGATCGTGTCCGCGACAGCATCCTCGGGCAGCTGGCCATTGTCATCGAGCGCGGCGAAGCCATCGGCGACGCACGATGCCTTCGAGAAGTCGAGCAGCCGCTGCCCCTGGTCGTCGAGCCAACGGCGGTGCAGTGGCGCATCGATCCAGGCCAGCACGTTTCTATCGTTCACAGCCTCAGCCATTGACCGGCATCCCCCCGTTGACGTGGATCGTCTGGCCTGTGACGTAGGAAGCCTCCTCGCTGGCGAGATAGACATAGGCGGGCGCGACCTCGCTCGGCTGGCCGATGCGGCCCATCGGAACGTTCTTACCCATGTCGGCGACCATCTGCGGATCGACCGGCCCGAAGCCCGCCGGCTGGATTGCAGTCCAGATCGGGCCGGGCGCCACCTCGTTGACGCGGATGCCGCGGGGCGCGAGCTGGAGCGCCAGGGCGCGCGTGAAGCCCATCATCGCGCCCTTGGTGCTGGAATAGGCGACGAGCTGCTCGTTACCGACATAGCCGTTGACCGAAGTGGTGTTGATGATCGCCGCGCCTCCGCGCAGGTGCGGGAGCGCCGCGCGCGACAGCCGGAACATGGGATCGACGTTGACGTCGAAATGCCATGCCCAGTCCTCGTCCCCGATCTCACACAGATCCTTCGCGACCTTCTGGATACCGGCGTTGTTGACGAGGATGTCGAGGCCGCCGAACGCCTCGACGATCCGCGCGACGGCGTCATCGCAGAAGCCGGACTCGCGCAGGTCGCCGACGATCGCCAGCGCGGGGGCACCCTCCGCCTCGATCAGGCGGATCGCCTCGGCGCCATCATCGGCCTCCTCGGGCAAGTGGACGATCGCGACGCTCGCGCCTTCCCGCGCGAAGTGGAGTGCGACGGCACGTCCGATGCCGCTGTCGCCGCCGGTGACGAGCGCGCGCCGCCCGGCGAGCCGGCCGTACCCCTTGTAGCTCGCGCGGATGTGCTCAGCGACCGGCACAAGCTCGCTCTCGCGCCCAGGCATGCGGTTCTGTGACTGGGGAGGGATGCGGGTCATGGGGTGTCCTTCACGATGGTGGGCTTGAAGCGGGTTGCGGGCGCGGTGCGCGTCCAGGCGGCGTCGTCCGGCCAAGCGATCAGTTCGATCACCGTCCCCCAGGGCGCACGCGCGTAGCAGAAGGCATTGGCCCCGGCGGCCTCGATGCCGATCAAGGGTTGGGGCGGGGTCATCAGCGAACCGCCAGCGGCCTCGAACCTACGGGCGGTGGCAACCACATCGTCGCAGTAGACGGCGATATGCTGAAGGCCGAGATCGCTTGCCAGCACGGGGCGATGCTGACCGGCGGGCACGGCCATCTCGAACAGCTCGATCGACGCACCGTTTCCCAGCCGCATCATGCGCATGTGCCGGATCGCGGTGCCGGGCGGCAGGCCGAGCGTCCGCTCCGTGTCCGGCCCCGTCTGAACAGTCTCGGGGGTGACGTTGTCGTATAGGGCGACCGCGTCGAACGCTTGCTTTAGGAAGCGGGCGGCGGCGTCCAGATCGGCGACGGTGATCCCGACATGGTCGATGCCACGCGGGCGGGACGGATCACTCATTGCCGGCTCCTCATTTGAAGCGGCAGGGCTGGTCGACGGTCGGCGCCTCGTCGAGCTGGACGACGAGGAGTTTGACCTCGCCCTGTCCGACGTTGCCGGCGAGATGGCCCTTCTTGCCCTGCATGGGTCCCGATGCGGCAGCGACGGTGTTCTGATCCTCGCCGAGCGCGATATCGCCCGGCCCCATCTCGAACCGCGTCCCGTCCTGCGCCTGCATGAACCAGCGCCCCGACAGGGGCACGATCCATTGCGGCTTGGGGTCCTCATGCCACGCGCCGTCCCACCCGTCGGGCTGGACGGTCGCGATCACCGTCGTGCGTCCTTGGCCGAGCTGGTCCTGCCATTGCGGGCCAGCCGGCGGCGACATGCTCTTCGACGTGAAGCCTGCGAGGCGGCACAGGGTGAAGTGGCTCTGACCCGCGGCGTCGGTCCACAGGTGGCGATAAGCGATCGTGGGCGTGGGTGCAGGCGCGGCCGCGGCCGACGTTGCAAGGCTGAGCAGCATGAGGTGCAAGAGGCGCATTCGGCGCTCCTTCAGCGGGATACAGGGCTAGAACACCGCTTCACGAAGTTCGTTGCATCGCGATGCAACAAATGGTGACAGTCAGTGTTTTTGCTGCATCGAACGACATCTGGAGCTGCCCGATGCGCCTCATCCCCGCCGCCGCCACCGTCGCTGTTACCCTGCTCGCCGTGCCCACAGTGGCCCAGACCCCGTCGATCGCCTCAAACGTCGACCCGTCATTCGGAGCGGTCGGCCACATCGAGATCGTGGCGGCACTGCCCGGACCCGACCCCTCGGGTATCGCCGTGATCGGCGACCGGCTGTTCCTGAGTTCGCCCAAGCAGGATGCCGATCACGCCGGCCCGACGTTGGTCGAATGGCGCGACGGGCGGGCCGTGCCGTGGCCGTCCGAGGCGCTCTCGCTGCCCTCGACGCGCCCCGCATCGGATCGGCTCGTGTCGGTGCACGGTCTCACCACGGACACCCGCGGGCGGCTCTGGGCGATCGACGACGGCAAGGTGAAGGGCAAGCCGTACGAGCCGGGTGCCGCCAAGATCGTCGGCTTCGACCCGGCCACCGGCGCGATCGTGGCGAAGGTGATCCTCACCGACGCCATGCTGCCGGGTAGCAACATGAACGACCTGCGCATCGATCTTACGCATGGGCGCGAGGGTACTGCCTACGTCACCGACAGTTCGGTCAAGGACGCGGCGCTGATTGTTGTGGACCTCGCCACCGGCCGACAGCGGCGCGTGCTGGCGGGCGACCGTTCCGTCGTCCCCGATTCTGGCTACCTCACCGTGCTCGACGGGCGGGTGCTGGTTGCGGATCCCAAGCAGTTGACCATGCCCACGGGCGGCGCAGACGGCATCACGCTCAGCAAGGACTCGAGCCAGCTCTACTATTCGCCCCTGTCCAGCCGCCGCCTCTACAGCATCCCAACCGCGCTTCTCGCCGACTTCGATAAGGACGACGCTACGCTCGCCGCGGCCGTTACAAACGAAGGCGAGAAGGGCGCAGCGGACGGGCTCGCGACCGATGCCTGGGGACGCATCTACACGACCGCCGCCGATCAGGACGCCGTCTTTCGTCGTAACCTCGACGGTTCGTTCGACCTCATCGCCCGCGACGCGCGCTTCGTCTGGCCCGACGGCATCTTCGCGGATGATCGATACGTCTGGGTGGTGCTCGGCCAGTGGACCCGCCTGCCGCAGTTCCATAGTGGTATGGACATGCGCAAACCTCCCTTCCTTGTTGCCCGCATGCCGATCGAGGCGCCGTGAGAGAGCGTGCGCCGACTAGTCATGACGTCGCGCGCGAGGCAGGCGTCTCGCAGTCGGCGGTGTCGCGCACCTTCACGCCGGGCGCCAGCGTATCGCCGGAGATGCGCGAGCGGATCGAGGCGGTCGCCCTCCGGCTCGGCTACCGGCCGAACCGGCTGCCCGGCATCATGCGGCGGGGCAGGAGCGGCATCATCGCCGTCGTGGTGGGCGGCCTCTACAACCCCTTCCACACGATGACGCTGGACTCGTTCACGCGCGCACTCGCGGCGGCGGGCAAGCAGACCATGCTCGTCCGGGTGGAAGACGACCGCGACCTCGACGAGGCGGTGGGCGACCTCGTCTCGCTTCGGATCGATGGGGTGCTGAGCGCGCTGTCGGTATCTTCGCAGCGCATCGCGGATATTCTCGACCGCCATCGGCTGCCGATCGTGACCCTGAACTCGACGATCACCAGCGCATGGGTCCGTACCGTCAACTCGGACAACGTCGAGGCGGGGCGGCAGGCCGCAGGGCTGCTTCATGCATGCGGAGGCACGCGGTTCGCTTCGATCATGGGTCCGGCGTCGACGCTGAGCCATGGTGATCGCGCCAGCGGGTTCGCCGCTGCCCTCCGGAGCTTGAGCATCTCTCCGCTTGCGGCAGCCCATGGCGGCTATGACCATAATTGGGGCTATGAGGAAGCGACGCGGCTGCTTGAGCGCCCCGACCGACCGGACGCCGTGTTCTGCGGCAATGACCTGATCGCCGCCGGCGTCGTGGACCGCTGGGCTCAGGCAGGGCTGACGGCACCCGACGACTTCAAGATCATCGGGTACGACAACATCCCCATCGCCGATTGGCCGTCGTACGCATTGACGACCTTCGATCAGAACAGCGACCAAATGGCCGAGCGAGCCATCGCGATGTTCGACAGCTTCGACGCCCCGGCGCCGGCGTTCGTCGCTCCCACGTTGATCAGACGGCGATCATGCTGATCGGTTGAACGGTAAATCGCTGGATCATTGCCGATCAGCAGCCTCACTCTTCTCAGCCAAGTCTTGCAAGGTCATTTGCTAACATCACGTTTTTCTTGAGCTTTGATTGCGGCCTAGAAAGTGACACTACCCAATGATGGCAGCTATCGCACGCCCTCTTCTCGAAAGCAGCCGGACTGCTTTCCACCCTTTGCTGCCCGTCCGGGAGCGACACTACCTCGTCGCTGAGGACGTATCGCTCCATGCTCGAAAGCAGATGGGGTGGATGGCTCCCGCTCCGACTGACGGCATCTCGGTGCCAAGATGTGGTCGCTGTCGAAGCAGCAGCCACGCAGATGCAGGAGCCATCCCCATGGAGATCACCACCGTCGGCATC